>NZ_BMOL01000002.1 GCF_014647055.1 Deinococcus aerolatus
TCAGCAGTGTGTTGAAAAATGACTTTTCTGATGCCTCGAGTATACCTGTTTAAACGGAATCCGTATCAGTTCCCGGTCTGTCGGCGGACATGCTGCGCGTGCAGGTCCCGGATGCGTGCGCTCAGCGACGGCTCCGGCCCCTCGACGGCGCAGTCACGCAGCACCTTCTGAATGGGCAGGGAACGGACCGGGCCGGGCGTTATGCCCAGTTCCTCCAGCCACCGGGTCAGCTGCTCCGAGGAACTGGCGTAGACGATGCGCCCCAGGCCCACCCAGCCGTGGGCGGCGGAACACATCGGGCGGTGCTCGCCGGAGGTGTAGACGGTGGCCTGTCTGCGTTCTTCCGGCGACAGATGCGCTGCGGCCCAGCGGGTGATCTCAATTTCCGGGTGCTGCGTCGCGTCGCCGCCTGCTGTGCGGTTGTGGTCCTCAAACAGAACTTCGCCCGCCCCCGAGACCAGCAGCGAACCGAAGGGATCGTTACCGGTACGCAGGGCAGTCTCGGCCAGTTCGACGCAACGCGTCAGGTGCTGCCTGTCGTGGTCATTCATGGCCGTATTCCTCCCGTTCATTGCGGCGCGAATCGAGGGCGTGGTTGTTTCTCCCTGACCTTGAGGAGGACCAGACCGACTGCACCTCAGCTCAGCTTGGCCTTGAACTCCTCGTAGCCGAACTGCTTGACGCGTTCGTAGCTGCCGTCCAGGTGCAGGATGCCGATGTCGGGATGCTTGACGCCGTTGAAGAAGGTGGTCTTGACCATCGTGTAGTGGATCATGTCGTCGAACACCACGCGGTCGCCGGTCTTGAGCGGCTGATTGAACACGTACTCGCCCACCACGTCCCCGGCCAGGCAGGTGGTGCCGCCGATCAGGTAGGGGTGGCCGCCGCCGTAATCGTGGGCCTCGCGGTGTTCGTGCTCGGGGGGATCGCCCGCACCCAGGATGCGGGGGCGGTACGGCATTTCCAGCACGTCGGGCATGTGGGCGCTGACCGAGACGTCCAGCAGGGCCGCGTCCTTGACATTGTGCACCACGTCCAGCACTGAACTGACCAGCCACCCCGTCTGCCAGCCGAAGGCGCTGCCCGGCTCCAGAATCACGTCCACGTCCCACTTCTCGCGGAAGGCGCGGACCACCCGCACCAGCCGGGCAAGGTCGTAGCCCTCGCGGGTCATCAGGTGGCCGCCGCCGAAGTTGACCCACCGCATGCGGGGCAGAAACTCGCCGAAATTGCGCTCGACGACCTCCAGCGTGCGCTCCAGCGTGTCGCTGTCCTTCTCGCACAGGGTGTGAAAATGCAGTCCGTCGACGCCGTCCAGCAGGTCCGCCCGGAACTCGCGGCGGGTCACGCCCAGGCGTGAGAACGGCCCGGCGGGATTGTACAGGTCTGTCTCGACCTCGGCGTACTCGGGATTGATGCGGATGCCGACGTGAATGGTCTGGCCCCCGGCGCGGGCAGCCTGCACCTGCGCCTTAAACCGCTCCCACTGCGAGAAGGAATTGAAGACCAGATGGTCGGCCAGCGCCAGGATGCGGGGGAACTCCTCCTCGCTGTAGGCCGGGGCATAGACGTGGACCTCACCCTGCATCTCCTCGCGGGCCAGCAGGGCCTCGTTCAGGCTGCTGGCCGTGGCCCCGGAAATCCCGTATTCGCGCAGCAGAGGGAAGGTGCTCCACATCGAGAAGCCCTTGAATGCCACGATGATCCGCGCCCCACTCTGCTGCTGGACGTGCGAGATGAGGGCCAGATTGCGCCGCAGCCGTGACTCGTCCAGCACGAAGGCCGGGCTGGGAATGGCGGCCCAGTCGATGCTTTCGGTGGGGGTGACGGCAGGTGGCTGGAAGTCGGCGCTGTGAGGATCGGTGACGGTCATGCCCCGAAGTCTAGCGGGCGGGGGGGCGCCGAACCGCCACCGTCGACGCAGACCCTGGGAGCCAGGCGCGGGACGGGCAAGGACGGAGGCAGGTGGGGTCGGCTACCCGGCCACGAAGTGCAGCGTGCCTTCCGGCGCGTCTCCGCCGCGCACCAGGGTCGGAACCACCGTGCTGGTGCTGAGGCCCGAGGCAAAGCGCACATCCTCGCCCAGCCCCAGAGTGGTGAGGTAAAGGCCGTGATCGCTGCCGGCCAGGGCCTCGCCGGGGTCGCCGGCGCCGCGCCGCACGGTCAGGGCAATCCGCGCGCCGTCGTCCAGCGTGAACTCGCCCATTGCCAGCAGATACTCGGCCAGGACGCCTGCGGTGTAGACGTCCTCCAGCCCCACCCGGCCCTCTGTTCCGGCACAGACGATGGCAATGCCCTCGGTGACCAGGGCGCGGGCGCGGCGGGCGGCGGCGTGGGCGTTGGTCAGGGCGGCCAGCAGCACGTGCTTGCCACTTTGCGCGGCAATGTGGGCGGCCCCGGTGCCGTTGGTGGTGTTCATCACCACGGTCCTGCCGCCCAGGACCGGCGTATTGGCCCCGGCGGGGCTGTTGCCTAGGTCGAAGCCGGGAATCGGCAAACCGCCCCGCTCCCCGGCCAGCAGCAGGTGGTCCCGCGTGCCGCGCAGCGCCAGTGCCGCTTCCGGCGTGCTGGTCAGCAGCAGGGCCTGGGCGCCGCGCTCCAGGTACGTCACGGCGGTGGTGGTGGCGCGCAGGGCGTCGATGACCAGCACCACGTCCGGGTAGGACCCGTGTGGCAGCAGATCGACGCGCAGTTTCACGCGGCGCCTGACCTGTGGTTCATTTCAGGGCCTCGCGCAGACGCTCCAGACCCGCCTGGGCACCGTCCTTGCCGAACACCGCGCTACCCGACACCAGCACGCTGGCCCCGGCGCTGACCACTGCGCGGGCGTTGGTGGACGAGACGCCGCCGTCGACCTGCAGCTCGGCCTCGCTGCCGGACTCGTCCAGCCAGCGGCGCAGCGTGCGGATGCGCTCCAGGCTGCCGGGAATGAACTTCTGGCCCCCGAAACCGGGGTTGACGCTCATGACCAGCACCAGATCCACATCGGCCAGCAGGGGGCGCAGGGCTTCCAGCGGCGTGCCGGGATTCAGGGTGACGCCTGCGCGTTTGCCCAGTTCCCGGATCTGCTGCACGGCGCGGTGGATGTGCGGCGTGGACTCCACATGCACGGTCAGGCTGTCGGCCCCTGCGGCGGCGAAGTCTTTCAGGTAACGCTCGGGGCGCTCGATCATCAGGTGAACGTCCATCAGCAGGTTGCTGGCCCGGCGCGCCGCCGCCAGGATCGGCAGGCCAAAGCTGATGTTGGGCACAAAGGCCCCGTCCATCACGTCCACATGCGCCCAGTCCGCGCTGGCCACAGCCTGAAGTTCGTCCGCCAGGTGCGCGAAATCGCACGACAGGATGCTGGGGGCCAGCTTGACGCGGCGGGGGAGTTCGGCTTCGGCGCTCACACTGTGCAGTTTACGACATACGGGCAGAGACGGGGCTGTCCTGCGGAGCTACCGGGGGTGGGCGGGGACGTCGGTGCCGTCTCTGTTGTCGTCCGGGCGTCTGGGCGTGGGGGTGAGGCGCCAGCCTGCTACCGTGCCCCCATGTCATCTCTGACCCCGGCAGTCACCCCGGACTGGGCCTACGAGCGCGAACACTGGCGGCGCGGCTATTTCCGGGTGGCGGGCGTCGACGAGGCCGGGCGTGGGGCATGGGCCGGGCCGGTGACGGTGGCGGCGGTGATCCTGCCCGGCCTGACCACCGAGTATCCGTTCCGGGACAGTAAGCAATTGTCCGCGGCGCAGCGCGAGACCTTCGCCGCCGAGGTCCGGCGGGTGGCGCTGGCCTGGGCCGTGGAGCACGCCTGGCCCGACGAGATCGACCGGCTGAACATCCTGGGCGCGACGCACGCGGCGGCGCTGCGGGCGCTGGCGCGGCTGGACCCGCCGCCGCAGGCGCTGGTCACGGATTACCTGAAACTGCGGACCACCCTGCCGCTCAGCGCCCCGCCAAAGGCCGACGCCCTGAGCTACAGCGTGGCCGCCGCCAGCCTGCTGGCCAAAACAGAGCGCGACGCCGTGATGTGCGGGCTGGACCTGCAACACCCCGGGTACGGTTTTGCCGCCCACAAGGGGTACGGTGCACCGGCCCACCGGGCGGCGCTCCAGGAGCTGGGGGTGAGCCCCGTGCACCGCCGCAGCTTTGCGCCTATCCGGCGGCTCACCGAACGCGGTGAGGGTGGGCTGTGGCCGGTCAACCCGCCGGAGGGCTGAGCCGCGGCCTGCCCAGCTTCCTCATGTGCGGCCCGTATTCTGCGGCCATGCTGAAACGCGCCGTCTTGCCGCTGGCCCTGGGTCTGCCCCTCCTGATGGGGTCCTGCGCTCCGATCAACTCGCTGCTCGCCTCGCGTGACGGTGAGAAGGGACCGGTGCAGTTTGGGCCGCTGGCGGTGGGGCAGACCTGGACCCTCAGCGGCGTGGTGGATGGCCGCAACGTGGTCACCACCATCAACATTCCGGACCTGATGAACGTGCAGGGCAAGTTCGCGTCCTACAGCGCGCGGGACGAGTACACCGGCTTCAACGACAACCGCGCCGGATTCGCCGTAGCCAGCTACGACCCGGACCGCCGCAGCACCGAATTCCGCTGGGTGGGCGACGGGGGGACCGCTACCTTCGACAAGGTGGTGTACACCTGCCAGCTTGGAGGCGTGGTGGGCACCCCCCTGACCGGCACCCTGACCTACCAGCGCAACGGCCAGGTGGTGGCCAACGGCACCTGTGAGGCCAACCTCAGCGGTCAGGGTTAGGCATCCAGGTTCCAGCGGTAATCCTCTGACCAGGCCTCCCCGCGCCGCAGAAATGGTGCGGGCAGGCCCAGCACGCGCCCGCCTCCCTTGACGGCGGCGCGCACCAGCATCCGGGGGTCCAGCGCGGGGTAGAGGCCACGGGCGAAGGCCACTTCGTCCCGCACATCCAGGCCCTCGCCGCTGGCCACTGAATCGGTGCCCAGTGCGATGTCCACCCCGGCGGCGGCAAAGGCGGTCCAGGGGAATGTGCCGCATTCCAGGTGGTGGTTGCTGCGCGGGCAGCTGACCACCGCGCACCCGGCCCGCGCCACCCGTGCGATGTCGTCGGGCGTGACGTTCACCAGGTGGATCAGCGTGGGTTTTGCGGCCAGGACGCCCAGGTCGTCCAGGTAGCGCACCGGCGTCAGCCCCGGTTCCGGCTCGCGCCCGATCACCTCGGCAAAGGTCTCGGGCCAGAAGGGCAGCAGGCGGTGGTCCCACAGCGGCCCGGCGCCGGTGGCGAACAGTTCAGGCTCGCTGGGGTGCTCGGCCACGTGAATCTGCAGGGGCAGGCCCTCGCCCGCCGCGTAGTCCGTGACCAGCTTCATCAGGCGGTGGCTCACGGTGTACGGCGTGTGCGGTGTCAGGCCGACTCTTGGGCCGCCAGGACGCTCCAGCCGGCGCCACGCCTCCACCCGCCGCCGCATCTCAGCGAAGATCTCGTCGGCCTTCTGCGCGAACGTGCCCAGCACTTCGAAGTACAGCACGCCGCGCAGGTCCTCGCGGGCCAGCAGGGCGTCCATCACTTCACCTGACCACACGATGTCGCCCACGCCGCCCGCCCCCAGCCGCGTGAGTTCATCGGCCCCTGCCAGTGCGCCTGCCACGCCGCGCTGCCCGCGCTGGGCAATCACCACCTCCGGCAGCCAGCGGAAGTAGGGGAGGGCCTGGAACGCATAGGCGCTCATGTCCAGATGCGTGTGCGCGTTGACCGGCGGCGGGGCGATGACGCCGCCCACCTCCTCCACCCGCGCCTGCGGATAGCTGGCCCGCAGCTGTGCCGGATCACCCGTCGCCGCCACCGTGCCGCCCACCACCACCACTCCGCCCGGCGCGTGGCCGCCGCCCATGCCGGTGTACAGGACATCGCAGACGAGCAGGCGGGGCGTGAAGGGGTCAGGCGTGGAGAGGGTCATGCGGGCATGTTAGTGGGGAAGCGGGGCGGTGGGCGCCCTCCGGCGCTCTGGAGGAGAGAACAGCTTTCTCTATTTCTTCCTGGCGGCCTTGCTGGCAGGCTTCGGCCCGGAGGCAGGGGTCGCAGGCGGGTTCCCGCCGTCATTCTGTCCTGCGTTGCCCTGCGCCATCATGGCCGCGCCGACGATGCCGGCCTCGTTCAGCAGCTTGGCGGGGACCAACCGGCTGCGTTCCAGTTTGAGGTGCTCCTGCCACTTGTCGGCCTTCTTGCTGACGCCGCCGCCGATGATGAACAGGTCCGGGCTGAACAGCAGCTCCAGGTGTTGCAGGTAGGTGCTGACGCGCTTGCTCCACTGCTTCCAGTTCAGGTCGTCGCGCTCGCGGGCGCGGTCCGACGCCCAGCCCTCGGCCTCCTTGTCGCGCAGCCACAGGTGGCCTAGCTCGGTGTTGGGCACCAGGATACCGTTGTGGATCAGGGCGCTGCCGATGCCGGTGCCAAAGGTCAGCACCAGGACCGTGCCGCCCACGCCCGCGCCCGCGCCGAAGCGGGCCTCGGCCAGACCGGCGGCGTCGGCGTCGTTGATCAGGTGGACGGCCTGCCCGGTGGCCTCGGTGAACAGGGCGTCGGCGTCCAGACCGATCCAGGCGTCGTCCACGTTGGCCGCACTCAGGGTCCGCCCGTGCTGCACGATGCCGGGAAACGTCACGCCGATGGGACCGCCCAGCCCGAAATGCCGTGCCAGCTCGGCCACCACGCCTCCCACCGCGTCGGGGTGTGCGCCGTCGGGGGTGGGGATGCGGTGCCGCTCCTTGAGCAGCCGGCCGGTGGTGGTGTCCACCGGCGCGCCCTTGATGCCGCTGCCGCCAATATCGATGCCCAGGATCACGCTCATGGACTACAGCCTAAGCCAAGTCGGGGCGCTCAGGTCTGTCCCGCACCCCCGGTCCAGCATCCTGCCTTGTGCCTTCCTTGATTTAGACGGGGTGGATTTAGACGTGGTGCAATTTTAGACCAGAAGCTGTATACCTACGGAACCCCTATGGATTCTTCCTCGCTGCGTGAACGCCAGAAGGAGCGCCGCCGCGCCCGCATCTACACTGTTGCCATTGAGCTGTTCAAGCGGGGTGGCTTCCAGACCACCACGGCCACCGACATCGCCAAGGCCAGCAACGTCTCGCGCGGCACCTTCTTCAACTACTACCCCTACAAGGAAGCGGTGCTGCTCGACTACGGCTCCGAGGTGATGGAGCGGCTGCGCGATCAGGCCGAGACCCGGCTGGCCCAGGGCGCCGCGCCGCTGGCGGTGCTGTACGAGATCTGGGACGCCCTGGCCGAGGAGAATGCCCGCGAGCGCGACCTGTTTCCCCCGCTGGCCTACGAGGTCATGAACCCCAACCCCGAACGCGCCCGCACCGCGTATCAGGCGCTGCCGCTGAGCAAGGTGATCGAGCTGATCTTGCGCCCGCTGCACCAGAGCGGGCAGATGCGCACGGACCTGAGCCTGCAGCGCATCAGCAACCTGATTGCCGACACCTACCTGATGGTGGCCCTGCGCTGGAGCGCATATGGCACCGACCGCCCCCTGCAAGAGGAGATGCGTCTGGCGCTGAATCTGCTGCTGGAAGGCGCGGTGCGCCGCGATCTGGTGCGGCCCTAGCCGGGGCCAGGCCACGCCCGGCGTCACCTTTCCCTGATGTTTTGTGGCTAGACTGCCCCGAACGCCCTCCCACTTCTTCACGCTCCCAGGAGACCCTGCCCCCTTGACCCAGCCTGAACTGCGCATCGGCACGCCCCGGCACGCCTTTCCGTTCAGCCGTGGTCTGGTGGTGGAGTCGCTGGTGAATGCCGGGGCCTCCGGCGCGGTGGCGGCGGCGGCGGCGCGGCGCGTCGAGCAGAATCTGCGGAACGCGCGGCGCGTGCTGGTCGCGCCCGCCGAATTGCAGGCGCTGATGACCGAGGTGGCGCTGGACCTGGCGGGCGAGGACGTGGCGCGGGCCGCCGGGGCGCAGACCCCCGCCTTCGTGGACATCCTGGTCACGGCCAAGAAGGGCGACCTGCCCTTCAGCCGGGGCGTGCTGGCCCGCACGCTGGAGGACGCGGGCCTGACCGGGCGCGAGGCCTACGCCACCGCCAGCGCGGTGGATGTCGAACTACGCAAGGAGGGTGTGCGCCGCCTGAGCGCCGAGGACATTGACAACCGCACCGAGCAGGCGCTGGCCGCGCGCTACGGCGAACACTTGCGCCTGACCTACCGCTACCTGCGCCACAACCGGGGCAAGCTGGGCGTGATCAGCAGCGACAGCACCGTGCCTACACCGTTTTCCAAGGGCATCCTGTCCCAGTCGATGCTGGCCGCCGGGGTCACGCCGGACGTGGCCCGCAAGGTGGCCCGCGTGACCCAGCGCGATCTGCGCGGCTCCGAGGACCGCGTGGTGACGCGCTCGGCCATCCGCGCCAAGGTCGAGGCCCTGCTGCGTGACGAGGTGGGGCCGGACGTGGGCGCCCGCTACCGCCTGCTGCGCGTGATCCGCCGCCCACCCCGGCCCGTGATCGTGCTGCTGGGCGGCGTCAGCGGTACCGGCAAGAGCTTTCTGGCCGCCGAGATCGCTTACCGGCTGGGGATTGCCCGTGTGGTCAGCACCGACTCCATCCGCGAGGTGATGCGGGCGATGGTATCGCCAGCGCTGCTGCCCACGTTGCACGCCAGCACCTTCAACGCCTGGGAGGCGCTGCTGCCCCCCGGCACGCCGCGCCCCGAAACGCCCAGCAAGGGTGTGCTGCTGGCCGGGTTCCGCGATCAGGTGCAGCAGGTCAACGTGGGCCTGGGGGCAGTGGTGGCCCGCTCGGTGCAGGAAGGCAGCAGTCTGGTGCTCGAGGGCGTGCATCTGGTGCCCGGTTACCTGCGCGCCGACGCCTTTGCGGGGGCGCTGGTGATTCCAATGCTGGTGACCCTGCCTGATCCCGAAGAACACCGCCGCCACTTCCAGAGCCGCGACGTGGAAACTGCCGCGAGCCGCCCGCTGCACCGCTACATGCAGTATTTCGAGGAAATCCGCGCCATGCAGGACGAGCTCGAAGACCTGGCCCGCCAGGAGGACGTGCCGCTGCTGGACGGCCTGACCCTGGACGAGAGCGCCGATCAGGCTGTGGACGTGGTGCTGAGGCGCGTGATGGTGGCCCTGACCCCGCAGGAACGTGCGGAACTGCTGGGCCACCAGGCCGAGAGCGAATCCTCTGAGCTGACGCGGGACAGCGTGGGCGACTGACCGAACCTTGTTTGTTACAGAAAAATGCCCTCCGCGGCGCTGAGGAGGGCTCTTCTGAGGCTCAATTTTCAGCCTATCGCCTTCGCCTTCAGCGCCGCCCGCCGAACATGCCGATCAGGTCGTTCAGGGCGCTGCCGTCGCCATCACGGTCCAGCGCGTTGTTGAGGGTGCCGACGATGCCGCCCGCGCCGCCCTGCTGCGCCTGGGCGTTCTGCGGGGGCAGGCCGGAAATCACCGGGCCACCGCCCAGAACGCCGCCCCGCTCCTGGGTCTGGGGCTGCGGGGTCTGCTGTCCGCTGCCCAAGATGCCCCCTAGCAGGCCGCCCAGTCCGCCAGCCGCGCCGCCGCCCAGCAGGCCACCCAGCATGCCGCCGAGATCACCGCCCCGTCCCTGCTGGCCGCCGCCCTGCTGACGCTGACGGGCCAGGTAACCCAGCACCAGCGGCGCGGCCATGCTCAGGATCTGCATGGCAAGCTGCGGATCAATGCCGGCCCGTTTGCTGACCGCGTTGGCCGCCGACTGCTGCTGGTTGCCAAACACATGGCCCAGGATCTTCTGGCCTTCTTGCACGTTGGGGGCGCTGCCCCGGCTGAACTGCTCCAGGGCGCTGCCGTCGTGCTGGCCCAGGGCACCGGCCAGCGAGGCCGCGCCGTCCGGGCTGCTGGCGTTGCGGGTCATGGCCCCGAGCAGCAGCGGAATGGCCGCCTCCATCGCGCTTTCGGACTGCTGAGGCGTGGCCCCGGTCTGCTGGCTAATCTGCTGCTGCGCGTTGCCCATTCCGCCGAGCATGTTGAAGATATCCATCATGATGTCTGACCTCCTGAGGATGACTGTGGGGCCAGCCTACCTCCGGGGCCTGAGTGGCGGCTTCAGCAATCGCAGACGTTGGGCGGGGTGGCGCTGGAATCCACCGGGGCTGGTCCCGCCGCCCCGCCGCTCCGTGGCCCCTCGGCCATCTGGCGTATGTGCGCCCGGCCCGGCAGCCGCTAAGCTCCTGGGTCTGTATGCAAGCGGCCCTGCCCTCCACCCGTGGCCCCAACGTGGCCCTGTACGCCTCGGTGGCGCGGCTGGGATTCCGGCGGCAATTCGCCTACCCGCAGGCCGCGCTGTGGGGGCTGATCACCAATCTGTTCTTCGGGGTGTTGCGAATTGCCGTGCTGGTGGCGCTGTTCGCTAGCACGCCCCGGGTGGCCGGATACACCGTGCAGGACGCGATCACCTACACCGGGCTGACCCAGGCGTTGATCATGGCCCTGTCGCTGTTCGGCTGGACCGATTTCATGCGGACGATTCACCGGGGCGAGGTGGCGTCCGACCTGCTGCGTCCCCATAACCTGCTGGCGTTCTGGGCGGCGCAGGATGCGGGCCGGGCGGCGGGTCAGTTCGCGTTGCGCGGTCTGCCGATGCTGGCACTGTTTGCCCTGCTGTGGGGCGCCACGTTTCCCGCCGGGCCAGACGGCTGGCTGCTCAGCACCCTGAGTCTGCTGCTGGCCTGGGCCTGCGGGTTTGCCTTCCGCTTTCTGGTCAACTGCGCGGCCTTCTGGTCCCCGGATGCTGTTGGTTTCGGGCGCTTCGCGTGGGCGGTGCTGGGCCTGGGCAGCGGTTTTCTGATGCCGCTGGCCTTCTTCCCGCCGTGGTTTCAGGCGGTACTGGCCTGGACGCCCTTTCCCAGCATGATGAACACCACCGTCGAACTCTGGCTGGGCGTCAGAACCGGGCCGGAGGCGTGGACGGCCATGGCTGTGCAACTCGGCTGGGCAATGCTGCTGTTCGGACTGGCGGCATTCGTGCTGTCGCGGGGCTTGCGGCGGCTGGAGATAGCTGGTGGATAAACCGTCCGTCACCCCGCAACACCGGCAAAAGGAAGGACGGCTGGCTTCGGCCATCCACCACCTGCGCCTCTACTTCCTGCTGTTGCGTGCCCAGGCCCGCTCGCAGGCCGTCTACCGCGTGTCGTTCGCACTGGACGCGGTTGGTTCGGCCTTTATCACGCTGTCGGAGTTCGCGGCGTTCGTGCTGGTGTTGCCGCGCTTCGGGTCACTAAGCGGCTGGACGCTGGGCGAGGTGGCGTTGCTGTACGGACTGGCGGAACTGGCCTTCGTGCTGATGGACCTCATGTTCGGCGGCTTCGACGCCCCCAACCTCAGTCAGCATGTCCGCAGCGGCAGCTTCAATACCTTTCTGCTGCGGCCCGCGCCGCTGCGCCTGCAAATCTTCGGTTCGGATTTTGCGCTGCGGCGGGTGACCCGGATCTTCCTGGCGGCGGGGATTCTGGCCTACGGCATTACGGCGTCTGGGGCCGTCTGGACACCCGAAGCCGCGCTGCTGCTGACCGGCAGCGTGCTGGGCATGGTGGCCTTTTTCGGTGGCCTGTTCGTTATCGGGGGCACCCTGACCTTCTGGACGGTGGACAGCGTGGAGGCCATGAATGTCCTGACCTACGGCGGGCGCACCCTGATCAGCTACCCGATGGACATCTACGGCCAGTTCCTGCGCAAGACCTTCACCTACCTGATTCCCGCCGCCTTTCTGTCGTATTTTCCTGTGCTGCATGTCCTGGGCCGCCCGCTGCCGGATGGCCTGCCGCTGCTGGCCGCGTCCCTGTCGCCCCTTGTCGGCCCGGTAATGCTCGCGGCGGCGTTTGCCTTCTGGCGGGTGGGCGTGCGGCATTACGGAGGAACGGGCACATGAGGCAAACACAGGGAGCAGCCATGATTACCGTCGAACACCTCCGCAAGACCTTCCGTACGCGCCGGGGCGGACTGCTGCGCGGCCAGACCAGTGTGATGGAGGCCGTGAAAGATGTGGGCTTCAGCGTGGCACGCGGCGAGATCGTGGGCTATCTGGGGCCGAACGGCGCGGGCAAGAGCACCACCATCAAGGTGCTGACCGGGCTGCTGGTGCCCGACAGCGGGCGGGTGGACGTGGGCGGACTGGTGCCGTGGAAAGACCGCCGGGCGCATGTGGCGCGGCTGGGCGCGGTGTTCGGGCAGCGCACGACGCTGTGGTGGGATTTGCCCGTCGCCGAGTCGCTGGACCTGCTGCGCCACATCTACCGCGTGCCCGAAGCCCACTTTCGCCAGAACCTGCACGATTTCACCGACCTGCTGGACCTAGGGCCGTTTCTGCACACGCCCGCCCGCGCCCTGAGCCTGGGCCAGCGCATGCGGGCGGACCTGGCCGCCGCGCTGCTGCACGATCCCGAACTGCTGTTTCTGGACGAGCCGACGGTGGGGCTGGACGTGGTGGCCAAGGAGCGCATCCGCGAGTTCATCCGGCACGTCAACGCCACACGCGGGGTGACGGTGCTGCTGACCACCCACGATCTGACCGACGTGGAACGGCTGGCCCGCCGCGTGATGATTATCGACCACGGTTCTCTTCTGTACGACGGTGATCTGGCGCAGTTGCAGGCCCGCTACGGCAGCGCCCGCGAACTGGTGGTGGATTTCGAGGCCGCGCCGGAAAACCCTCAGGTGCCGGGGCTGACGCTGCTGGGTGCGGACGGCCCACGCGTGCGCTACGGCTTTGCCGGAGCTGCCGCCGCCCCGATTGCCCGCGTCACGGCCCACGCCCCGGTGCGCGACATCACCGTGAAGGAGCCGGACATCGAGGCCACGGTCCGCCGCATTTACGAGGGTGGGCTGCTGCGGGACGGGGGAGCGTTGGGGGGATGAAGCAGCCCGGCCGCAGGCCAGATGCCGAATATCGTGGCCCAGCGCCCAGCGTCAGCAGACCGCTGCTGTTTGTAGTGCTGCTGAGCGTGGTGGCGGCGTTTTCGGTGGTCCCTCTTCCATGCAGTGTTTCTCCGTGCTGGGGCAGATCCAGGTTCTAGGCGAAGCTTATCGCCGCACCATCGGGTTCATGTGGCTGAATCTGGGTGTGGCTGGTCTGGCATTCATCGGCGGAGTGATCTATCTGTGGTTTCAAATCCGAAAGGGGAGACAGGCATAGCGCCCCGAGACCCCTCCGGCCCCAAGTGTGACCCAGAAGTTTCGCATCATCGGCAGCGTTCCGCGTCTTCTTACCACTGACCATTCTCATTTCCGCGCCCCCTAAGTTCAGAGCTGTGTCTGATGTCCTGAATGCCGAGGCCCTGCTGGGGGCGCTGCTGATCTTCTCGCTGCGAATTGTGGATGTGTCTCTGGGCACGCTGCGAATCGGCATGCTGGTGCGCGGCAAGCATACGGTGGCCGGCGCGCTGAGCTTCTTTGAATCGCTGATCTGGCTGCTGGCGGCTGCCAAGGTGCTGAGCACACTGGACAGTCCGCTGCAATTCGTGGCCTACGCGGGCGGCTACGCCTCGGGCACCATGCTGGGCTCCAACATCGAGCGCTGGCTGGCGGTGGGCAAGGTGGTGCTGCGCGTCATCGTGCCGGTCGGGGCGCCCGACGTGCAGGAGGCGCTGCGGCAGGCAGGGCTGTATGTCACCACTGTCAACGCCTCGGGCCGTGACGGCGAGGTCCGTATCCTGTTCAGCGTGATTGCCCGTAAGCGGCTGAAACAGGCCTTCCGGGTGATCGAGACCACCTATCCCAAGGCGTTTATCACGGTGGAAGAGGTCACCACCGCCCAGCTGCAGGACGTGGTGACCCGCCAGGAACGCCAGTCGTTCCGGCGAATGCGGATGATGCGGAAGTAACCAGTCCTTTGCATCATCCGCAACGCAAGTGGGCCGCCCCAGATGACTGGAGGCGACCCACTGCGGGACAGGGTTGTGTCTTCAGGGCTGAGGCTGAGGTCCGTCCGACGGCGGACGCGCGGGGACGAGTCCCTGTGGTTTCACGGGCGTGGAGGCGGGAAACTCGCTCTTCAAGCCTTTGAGCAGACTGACGCACATGCCGATCATGATGACGCTGAAGGGCAGCGCGGCAACCACGCTGGCCGACTGCAATCCCGCCAGACCGCCGCTGAGCAGCAGGGCCACGGCGATCAGGCTCTGCATCACGCCCCAGGTCAGCTTGACCGGATTGCTGGGTTCCTTCCGGCCTCCGCTGGATTGCAGGCCCAGCACGTAGGTGGCGGAGTCGGCGCTGGTCACGAAGAATGAGGCGATCAGCAGCGTGGCAATCCCGGTCAGGACCCCGCCCAGCGGCAGGCCCTCCAGCAGTGCGAACAGGGCGGTGGAAATATCGGCGCTGGTCGCCTCGGTCACAGCCGTCTCGCCTGCCAGTGCGCCGTTCAGGGCACTGCCGCCAAAGATGCTGAACCACGCGAAGCTGACCAGCGCGGGAACCCCCAGCACGCCCAGCACGAATTCCTTGATGGTGCGCCCGCGCGAGACCCGCGCGATGAACAGGCCCACGAACGGGGCCCAGGCGATCCACCACGCCCAGTAGAAGATGGTCCAGCCGCCGACCCAGGTGGCCCCGGTAAACGGCGTCAGGCGGGTGGACAGGTTGATCAGGTCCTGAAGGTAGCCGCCCACGCTGGTGGTGAAGGTGTCGAGCAGAAAGACCGTGGGGCCGAAAACGAACACGCCCAGCATCAGCAGGCCAGCCAGAATCACGTTGGTGTTGGACAGCAGCCGGATGCCCTTGCTCAGGCCGGTCATGGCGCTGATCAGGAACAGCACCGTGACCACCGCGATAATCACCAGTTGCGAGGACGTGCCGATGGTCAGCCCAAAAGCGCTGTTGAGTCCGCTGTTGATCTGCACCGCGCCGAAGCCCAGCGAGGCGGCAACCCCGAAGACGGTGGCAATGATCGCCAGAACGTCGATGGTCTTGCCGATGGGGCCTTCGACCCGGTGGCCCAGCAGGGGCCGGAAGGTGCGGCTGATCAGCGTGGGTTCTCCGCGCCGGAACGAGAAGTAGGCAATCGAGAGGGCCACGACGCTGTAGATGGCCCAGGGATGTAGGCCCCAGTGGAAGAACGAGTACTTCAGCGCGGCGCGGGCTGCCTCGGGTGTGCCGGGGGTCAGGCCGCCGGGCGGCGTCAGGAAGTGCGAGACCGGCTCGGCCACACCGTAGAACACCAGGCCAATGCCCATGCCCGCGCTGAACAGCATGGCAAACCACGACAGCGTGCTGAACTCGGGCTGCTCATCGTCCCGGCCCAGCTTGATTTTGCCGTAGCGGCTGAAGGCCAGAAACAGGCAGAACAGCAGGAAGCCCAGCACTGCCAGCAGGTAGTACCAGCCAAAGGTGCTGGTGGTCCAGGCGACGGCGGCGGTCGCGGCGGCGCCCAGGCCGGCCGGGCTCAGCAGACCCCACAGGACGAACGCGGCGATGATGGCCACGGAAAGATAGAGGACCAAGGGTGTACACCTCCAGAAAAAGTGTTGAGAGAAGCTACAGGGGGCGCGGGACCGGAAGCCCGTCTTCTTCAGAGTCTGCCCATCCCGCCCGAAAGACAAGAGGACCACCTTAACCCAGGCTCATGAGCTGAATGAGTCCCGGTTTACGTTAGCCTGCCTGGGTGTCTGTCCCCCTGCCGCCTGCCTTCTTTGACCGGGACCCCGTCCGGGCGGCGCGTGACCTACTGGGCGGCACGCTGGTGCATGTTCTGCCGGGCGGTGAACTTCTGAGTGGCAGGATCGTGGAGACGGAGGGCTACGATTGTCCGCGTGACCCGGCCTGCACCGCCGGACGGTTTCATGCGGCCCGCAGCGCCGAGATGGCCGTGTCTGCGGGCCGCTGGCTGTTCTGGAGTACGCACGGGCATCCGCTGTTGCAGGTCTCTTGCCGTCCTGAGGGGATTGCCGCCAGCGTGCTGATCCGCGCGCTGGAGCCGCTGCAAGGCCGGGAGCAGATGCTCACGCACCGCCCGGTCACCCGCGGGCGTGACCTGACCAACGGCCCCGCCAAACTGGTCTACGCGCTGGGCATCCGGCCGCCCGAGGTCAGGGGTACAGCGGTGGACAGCGCCGCGCTGCATCTTCTCGCGCCACCTGCGCCCGTGCCCGACGAACAGGTGGAGGTCACGGCCCGCGTTGGAATCCGGGAGGGCCGCAACCTGCCGTGGCGTTTCGTGCTGCGCGGCAACGCATGGGTGTCGCCCGGCCTGCCCAGCATGGACCTGGCGGGCGTGTCGCCGGAAAGAGGAGAGGCCTGAACGTCACCGCGCGGCCCGGCCCACCCTCGGGCAGCCTCTGACCCCGGGCCGCCCTGTTCCCCCGCTATGATGGCCTGCGATGACTCAAGACGGCGGCAAGGGCAACAAGGGGCAGGACAAGAAGGCGCAGCAGTACGGCGTCACCCCCCAGAGCGTGGACTTCAACGACTGGTACAACGAGGTGGTCAAGAAAGCCGATCTCGCGGACAACAGCCCGGTTGCGGGCGCCATGGTGGTCAAGCCCTACGGCTCGGCGCTGTGGGAAAACATCGTGCGCTGGCTGGATGACCGCTTCAAGGCGACGGGCCACGAGTCGCTGATCTTTCCCACACTGATTCCCATGAACTTCATCACCCGCGAGGCCGATCACGTCGAGGGCTTTGCGCCGGAATTGTTCACGGTAACCAAGATCGGCACCGAGGAACTGGCCGAGCCGTACGTGATGCGCCCCACGTCCGAGACGATCATCGGACACATGTGGTCCGGCTGGCTCAACAGCTACCGCGACCTGCCCTTCTTGCACTACCAGTGGGGCAGCGTGTTCCGCGCCGAACTGCGGACCAAGGCGTTCCTGCGGACCTCCGAGTTCTACTGGCACGAGGGCCACACCGCCCACGCCGACGAGGCCGAGGCGCGCGCGGAAGTGCGGATGATTCTGGACCTGTATCACGAATTCTGCCGCGATGTGCTCGCGCTGCCGGTGGTGCGCGGCGAGAAGTCGGCCTCCGAGCGCTTTGCCGGAGCGGTGTCGACCTACAGTATTGAGGGCATGATGCGCGACGGCAAGGCGCTGCAGAGCGGCACGTCGCACTACCTGGGGCAGGCGTTCAGCCGGGCCTTCGACGTGAAGTTCCAGACCCGCGAGCAGAAGGAAGACTTCGCCCACACCACCTCCTGGGCCATTTCCAGCCGCATCATCGGCGCGCTGATCATGACCCACGGCGACGACGCGGGCCTGATGATGCCCCCGAACATCGCCCCGATTCAGGTGGTGATCGTGCCGGTGGGCCGCAAGGACAACTTCGACGAGATGGTGGCCGAGGGCGAACGGCTGGCCGCCCAACTCGCGCAGAACGGCGTGCGCGTGAAGGTGGACAAACGCGACGGCGTGACCAACGGTTTCAAGTACAACGACTGGGAATTGAAGGGCATTCCCGTCCGCATTGAGCTGGGGCCGCGCGATCTGGAAGCGGGCGTGGTGGTGGTCAAGAACCGCAACAGTGGCGAGAAGGAAACGCTGGAACGCGATCTGGCCGTGGGCGGTATGGCAGAACGTCTGGAAGGCATTCAGGCATGGCTGCTTCAGAGGGCCACCGACTTCATGCTGGACAACACCGTCACGGTGGACAACTACGACGACTTCAAGGCCGCCATCGAGGCCGGCAAGTGGGTGCGGGCCTTCCACTGCGGCGAGCCTGAATCCGAGAAGGCCATCAAGGATGAAACCAAGGCCACGGTGCGTAACGTGCCACTGGACGACGCCGAGTTCTTCGCCGAGCGCGAGGAGGGCGGTGTGTGCTTTCACACCGGGAAGCCGGCGGCCTACGGCAAGCGGATTCTGTTCGGGCGGCAGTACTGAAGAGAGGGGGTATGGCTTGTAGGACAAGCCTGCCTCTCTCCTATGCATCAACTTTTGACCACTGCCGTCCTGCCTGCCCCACACTTCATTCACGCTCCCCTGTTCGCCTGCCGAAGTCGCCGCGCCGTACGCCACGGAACGGGGCATCTGCATACGCGTATCGAAACGCATAAGCGCTACAGCGTGGGGCCACCGTGGATCGCCCGCTGGCCCCAGCGACTTTCCAGTGCGGCTGCGGGTATAGGGTCACGGTGGACGCATCATCGGTCTGGGCTTCTCGGCGGGCATTGCGGCGCGGGCGGCCCTGACCGGTGCGGTGACGGCCCGAATGCAGGGCGGCAAGTGGCACGTGTCCAAACGGGTGGCCTTCATCACGGCCCAGCGTTAGGGCCGGACCGCTAGAACACTCGCCAGCGGTAGAACAGGTACCCCAGACCGCCCGCCAGACTGATGGCCAGCGTCAGCACGAACCAGATGCCGTTGGGGTTGCCCTCGAAGGGCAATGGCACGTTCATGCCAAAGATGCTGGTAACCAGCGTGGGAATCGCCACCAGAATCGTCGTGATGGTCAGCACCTTGACCACCTGGTTGACGTTGTTGCTGATCACGCTGGCAAACGCGCCCGCCATGCTGGTCAGAATGTTGCTGGCAATCGACGCCATCTCGATGGCCTGCAGGTTCTCGATCAGCACGTCGTCCAGCAGATCGCTGTCTTCCTCGTACATCTCGAAGATCCGGTCCCGCTTGACCCGCTCCATCATGGCCTCGTTGGCTTTCAGGCCGGTCATGAAATACACCAGGCTCTTTTCCAGCTTCAGCAGGTTCAGCAGTTCGCGGTTCTGCTGGCTGTTTTCCAGCTTGTCCTCAATCACATCCACGCGCTTGTTGATCTGGCGCACGTCGATCAGGAAGCGCTGGGCGTTTCGCAGGAACAATTGCAGCGTCAGGCGGTTTTTCTTGACGGTGCTGACCCGGCGCACCAGACCGCTGATCACGTCCTTGATCACCGGGTTGTCTTCCAGCATGCACACCGTCACCAGACAGTGATCGGTGTGCAGAATGCCCAGCGGCACGGTGTCGTAGGGAATGTCACTGGTGTCGGGCAGCCGGTAACTGGTCTGCATGATGATCAGCAGGTTGCCGTCCTCGCGCTCGAAGCGGGAACGTTCGTCCGGGTCAAGTGGATAGGACAGATAGTCGAGTTCCAGGCCCGTTTCGCGGCTGATGCGGGCCAGTTCCTCGGGACTGGGGGAGGCGGCGTTGATCCAGCAGCCGTCGGTGTAGCCGTCGGTGGTGGTCAGCCGGCCGCCGATGCTGCGGTAGTACGTCAGCATGGGCCGCCCCCCGGCGTCACGGTGGTGTGGGTTGTGGGTGGGTGCATGGCGTCCTCCAGACAGGGGGTGGCGTGAGGCGTGCGCTGGTCAGACCAGCGGGCTTGAGGCCCAGACTGGGGGGGTCAGCTTCCAGCGGTTCAGGGTTCACGTCATCACCTCCTTGTTGTGGGGACGCGGTCTTGGGGGGCAGCACTGAGCTGTTGCGGTGCTGCGCTGGGCAGTTTATGAATCTTGCTCGCAGCCGGCGCGCGGCGCAGAGGCCATGCTAGCCCCCGGCGCGGCTGCGGGGCAAGCCTGGACGGCACAAAAATGCCCCGTACAAAAAAGCCCCCAGTGCGCGACCGGGAGCAGATTGAAACAGGGATGGGCTGCGGTGCCGTGGGATTCAGGCTCCGAAGAACTCGTAGTTCCTGGGAATAAAGCTTTCTTCGCCGGCTGGGACGTCCTCTTCGGGGAAGATGGCGCTGACCGGGCAGGCAGGCACGCAGGCGCCGCAGTCGATGCACTCGTCGGGGTGAATCAGGTACATCTCGCCGGCATCGTAAATGCATTCAACGGGGCAGACCTCGGTGCAAGCCTGATCCTTGGTGCCGATGCATGGACTGGTGATGATATGGGTCATGCAGGACAGTATGCACAGCCGGTGGGGGCGGCGCAAGGGTGAATTGGCACAGCGTTTCGGGGGGAACGGGGCAGCGGATCAGCCTGGCCGCCCCCCCAAGGCCGAAGCCCTATGCCGGTGGTTTTTCCTGGCCCAGATACGCCGCCGCCAGCGCCAGATCCTCGTCCTGGTCCACGTCGGTGCCTACCGCCGCGTGGGGCGTGATCAGGGCGCGGGCCGGCACGCCCAGCAGCTCTGAAACCCTGGTTTCCAGCGCCTTCACCGTCAGGCGGCCGGCTAGCAGGCGCAGCAGGATGCCTGGTCCGATCAGCCCGGCCAGCTTCAGCGGGGCCTTGCGGGCGGCCAGCACCTCGCGCAGCCGGGGCAGGAACTGACCGATCAGCGCCGGATCGAGAATGAAGAGGTTACCCCCGGTGAACGAGCCGTCGCGCAGCCGGGCGTAGGTGCGCCGCACGCCGGGGTACGCAGCCTCGCAGACCTCGCGCCGCACCACCGGGTAGACCAGCGCCGCCTCAGGCGAGGCGCGGTCCAGCACGTCCTGCACCTCGGCGGCGGTCAGCATGGGAATGTCCGCCGTGACCACCAGCACGCGCTGGGCGCCCTGCCCGTCCACCTCCAGCGCCTCGACCCCGGCCTCCAGGTTGGCCAGCAAAGAGCCGTGATCGGTCACGCGCATGTCGATCAGCGGTTCGATCTCGGGTGTCAGCGGGCCGACGTAGGCGATGCGGGCCACCCGCCCGCTGCCGTGCAGGGCGCGCAGCACGTACAGCGCCATCGGCTGGCCGTTCACTGGAATCAGCGGTTTGACGGCCACGCCGTGCGCCGCCGCGAACGCGTCTCCCGGATCGCCGCCGCCCAGCACCACGGCGTCATAGCGCACGGTTTCTATTGCAGTCATCGGGACCCAGCGTAGCAGAGGTGACACTTGTCACCCGTCCTGACAGATGCCCGGCCCTCCGCCCGAGCAGGGTGGATACGGTTTTCTGTGGGTCCGCGCACTGGCGGTCCTGAGGCCCGGCATGTGGGCCAGACGCCCGCGAAGGTTCAAATTAAACTCTGGTGGGACCTAGGACTTCTCACGTCCTGCCCACGGCCCCCACCTAGGGTCAGAGGAGCATTCTTCGGATCTGAATTTCTCATCACCGCAAGCACAGGAGGCTTCACATGTCCATCCTCAAACGTCGTCCGTCCATGACCCTGGCCCAGGCCCTGCTGGTCCTGGGACTGAGTGCCGCGCCCGCCCTGGCACAGGACACTGCCGCACCTGCGCCGCAGCCCAGCGGTCAGCCGGCCTTTGTGCCCCAGACCGTGACCTACGCGAGCGCGGCGGACGCGGCCGCTGCGGCCCAGAAGTTTGCCGAGGAGGCCCGCAGCACGTATCCGAAAGGCAGCGCGAACATCGATCAGGCGCTGTGGACCCAGGCTGCCTCCGCCGCCGAGGCTGCCGTGCTGGCCGAGCCAGACAACGCCGGGTACCTGAAACTGCGCGCCCAGATCTACACCGAAGTCGGGTTCTGGCGCCAGGCCGAGGTGGGCTGGGCGGCGTATTTCAAGGCGGTGCCCGCCGTTCCCGGCAGCCGTGAGGCCCAGCAGGCCGGACAGGCGCAGTACAACCTGGGGTATTCGGCGTATGTCCGCAACCAGCCGGATCTGGCGGCCCGCTACTTCGCGGAGTGCCTGAAGTTTGATCCCCAGAGCGCCCAGTGCGCGGGCTGGGCCGCCCGCACCGCGCTGGAAGGCGGTGACTACGCCCGTGCCCAGACGCTGTATGCCCAGGCCGTCGCCCTGACGCCTGCCGACAAGACCCTGGCCTATTTCCGGGGGCTGGCCCAGAAGGCCGCCGACTACGGTCCCGCCGCCACCGGGGCATTCAGCCGCGCTTACGCCGAGCTGGACGCCGGGCGCAAGGACAGGGCGCTGGAAGGCTTCCAGGCCGCCGCCCGCAGCGCCCCCAATTTCGCCGAGGCGTGGCGTCAGGCCGGGCGACTGGCGCTGGACATGGGCAATGCCCAGGCCGCGCTGGAGGCGTACCAGGGGGCCATCGCCCTGCCCACAGCCGACGCCACCGACAGATTCAATCTCGCGCTGGCGCAGGAGGGCGCGCAGTTTGGGCTGGACGCCGTGCGGACCTTCCGCGCCGCTTACGGCAGGTACACAGCTGGAGACAAGGTAGCGGCGGAAAGCGGCTTTCAGCAGGCCACTGTCCAGAACCCGGCCTACGCCAAGGCCTGGGCGTGGCTGGGCCGCACCCGCTACGAGGCGAAGAATTACGCCGGGGCCGCCGAGGCGTATGGCCGCGCCGTGGCGCTGGACCCTGGCGACAAGTCCAGCGCGTACTACCTGAGGCTGGCCCAGCAGGGCAAGTAGGCCCACCCGATTGGTCCACGCCCCCGCACTGATGGGCGCGGGGGCGTTCGCTGTCTGGCTGGCCCCGATCCTGCCTACGCACAGGCAGGTGGAACACCAGGGCGGTCAGGTGGCGGTGGGCCGGGCCTGCTGCCTTCAACATCAACTCCCCGTCAGGCGCCGCCGCGCTAGCCTGCTGGACATGAGTCAACCTTCAGCCGCCCGCCCCCGCATTCTGGTGTCGAACGACGACGGCATTTTCTCTCCGGGCATCAAGGCGCTGGGCCTCGCCATGGCCGAATTCGCAGATGTGACGGTGGTGGCGCCCGATGTGGAGCAATCGGCTGTGGGCCACGGCATCACCATTCGGCGTCCGCTGCGGTTCAAGCACACGGCTTCGGCGGGCTTCGGCGACGTGCCCGCCTACCGGGTGGACGGTACGCCCGCCGACTGCGTGGTGCTGGGGGTGCATCTGCTGGGACGGCCGGATCTGGTGGTCAGCGGCATCAACCTCGGCCCCAACCTGGGGGATGACCTGACGCATTCCGGCACCGTGGCAGCGGCCATTGAGGGCCTGTCGCTGGGGCTGCCGAGCATCGCTTTCAGCCAGCAGAGCGGGCCGGACGGCGAGTACGACTTCAGTGCCGGGGCAGCCTACGCCGCGCGGCTGGCCCGGCAGGTGCTGCAGCACGGCCTGCCGCCGCGCACCCTGCTGAACGTCAACTTTCCCAGCCGCGTGGCCGGGGGCGTGCGCGTGACCGCCGTGGGCCACCACCGCTGGGAGGACAGCGTGGTCACCCGCCAGGACCCGGAGGGCCGCGATTACCACTGGGTGGCCGGGGTCAGCCGCGCCGATGACGCACATGACGAGGGCACCGACTACGGCGCGGTGCAGCGCGGCCTGATCAGCGTGACCCCGGTGCGTCTGGACCTGACAGCCCGTGACCTGATGGATCAGGTGGGCGGGTACCTGCCGGAGGTCTAGGGAGATTGGGTCTCAAGCTGGGCGGCAGAGACTCCGGTCTGGGCCGGGTGGCGTAAGTTCCCCGAGTGTGGGTGATAGACCAGCACGGCGCGTCGCCCACTGTCTGTCGCCTGCACGAGTTCTGGTGGCCACGCCCTCGCTTTCTAAGGTCGCGGGCGCGTACGAACCAGGGCATTGTTTGCGAGACTAAACTTCGGCCAGCACCTCGAAGCTCCAGGCTCTTGCTCCGGCGGGGATGTTCAGAGTGGGCACGGCTCCGGCCCAGCGGCTCGCCACCAGATACAGGCCCGGCTGATCGGGGCTGCCCAGCAACTCCGCGTTCACAAAGCCGGGATGGGCGGGCAGGGTCTCCAGAAAGGCGCGCAGCCGGGCGTGTGCGTCGTCGCCACGCGCCTCGGCGTAATGCACCAGTTTCATTCCACTCCTCAGAACAGGCCCATGGGATCGCGCGGGTCCCAGCGCAGGTAGGTGCCGAAATGCAGGTGCGGCCCGGTGCTGCGGCCGGTGTTGCCCACCCGTCCGATGGCCTGCCCCCGCTGGACCAGTTCCCCCTTCTTGATCAGGTTGGCGCTCATGTGGGCGTAGCGGGTGATCCAGCCGTCCGGATGTTCCAGCACCACGGTCCAGCCCCAGCCGCGTTCGAAATCGGGGCGCGACTCCAGCACCCGCCCGCTTCTGGCCGCCCGGACCACGGTTCCCACGGGGGCGACGATGTCCAGGCCATAGTGCATCTCACCTGCACCCTCCAGCGTCCGTTCGCCGAAGCCGCTGCTGACCGTTTGGTGACTGCTCAACGGCCACAGCCAGCTGCTCCCACGGCCCGAGGTACTGGCCGCACGCACGGCGGCGGCGGGGGTGCGCGGCGAACTGGCTGACGCGGCGCGCGGCGGAATCCGGACCACCGCACCAACCTGAATGGGCTTGCTGCCCGCGTACTGGGGGTTGGCCTGAAGCAAACGGGACAGCGACACATTGTGGCGTCTGGCGATCACGGTCAGGTTGTCGCCGGAGCGCACCCGGTACTGGGTGGCCGCACCGGGGCTGGCCGGCAGGGTCAGCACCCAGCCCGCCTGCACGGTGGTCTTGCCTCGCAGACGGGGATTGGCCGCCTGCAGCTGGCTGACGCTCAGGCCGGCCCTGGCCGAGATCTCGCTCAGGGTGTCGCCGGGCTTGACCCGGTAGGAGGTGGCGGCCCCCGCCCAGCCGGCCAGCATCAGGCCGCACAGGGCAGCGCACAGGACGTTCTTCACGCCAGAAAGCATACCTTCTGGCGCGGGGGTTTCGTGAGACCCCGGCGGGGGCCGCGGCGCCCGGCGTTACCCTGCGTGCCATGACCGAGCCCCGCCCCCGTTACGTCCCCCCGGAAGGCCACGCCCGGTTGCGGCTGACCGTGGCCTGGGACGGGGCCGCGTATGCCGGCTGGCAGTCCCAGCCCAGCGTGCCCAGCGTCCAGGACGTCCTGCAGGAGGCCTTCCTGCGCCTGACACCCGGTGTGTTCCGCCCTGTTGCTGCCGGGCGCACCGATGCGGGCGTCCACGCCGAGGCCATGCCGGTGCATGTCGACGTGCCTGCCGGGTTCCAGCTGCCCCTGCCCCGGCTGGCGCGGGCGCTGAATGCCCACCTGCCATCCACGCTGGCCGTGCTGGACGTGGAAGCGGCCCCGCCCGGCTTCCACGCACGCTTTTCCTGCACCGAGCGCCGTTACGTGTACCGGCTGTTGCGGGCGCCGCAGCGCCACCCGCTGTGGGCCGGACGCGCCCTGCACGTGTCCGCACCGCTGGACGTCGGGGGCATGAACGCCGCTGCCGCCCGCCTGACCGGCACCCATGACTTCGCCGCCTTTGCCACCCAGGAAGACCGCCAGACCGTGCGTGAACTGCGAAGACTGGCCGTCGTGCCGGGCGGTGACCTGTGGGAAGTCCACGTCGCGGGCGAGAGCTTCCTGCGGCACATGGTGCGCGGACTGGTCGGTACGCTGCTGCTGGTCGGTGCGGGGCGGCTGGAGGTGGGGGCGGTAACAGACATCCTGGCCTCGCGCCAGCGGTCGCAGGCGGGCGCGAATGTTCCGGCCCACGGCCTGTACTTCAGCGGCGCGCGTTATGACGGCCAGGACGGAGGCTGAGGCCAGGGCCGCTCGACGCTCAAGTCTGGCCTGCCAGCACCATGTAGCGCTCCTCGTGGTAGGGCCGGCCCCGCGCCCCGGCGTGCGCGTCCCAGTCCTCGCGGCTGGCCGTCTCGCCCATCCATTCGCAGCGGGTCTGCCAGTCGGCCCACGTTGGAATCCTGGCCCGCACCGATACACGCCACTCGGCCAGGATGGCCCAGCCCACCGCCGCGAGTCGCTCTGGCACTTGCGGCATGTCCAGCCGTGGCCCCACGTACAGGAACCGGGCGTCTGGCGCAGCGACAGCAGGCAGGTGACGAATCACTGAAGTCGGCCCCCGGCGCGACACAATCAGATCGAAGGGGCCGCGCAACCCCATGGGCACCTCCCCCTTGCCGTCCCACAGATGAAACTCGGCGTGTGGGGCGTTGCTGCGGGCCTGCTCCAGCAGTTCCGGCAGCCAGTCGTAGGCCACCCAGCGGGCACACTGGCGGCCAAAGCGGGCGGCGTCGGGGCCGTGGCCGCAGCCGGCCTCCAGCACGCGGGTGTGTGGGGTCAGGTGTCCAGCCAGCAGGGCGCCGAAGGCCAGTTCCGGGTCCGGGCCGTCCAGTGTGCGGGTCCACGGGTGACGGAAGCCGCCCAGCTCGCGGGCCAGTCGGGCGTACCACGCACGGGAGTGGGGGACGTCGCTCACGCGGAGGCGGCCTTCCCACCTGACATGCCGGCATCAGAAAAGGCGCGGGGAACCCTGTCCTCCACGCCTCGCGGTGCTGACCCGGCCAGCTCAGTCCTCGTCGCCGGCCCCCTCGTGGCCCAGGATGGCCCGGTACTCCTCGATGTGGCCGGTGGCCTGCCCCTCGCCCAGTTCGCGGGCAATCTTCTCAATCGCCAGCCGGACAACCTCGCTCTTGCTGATCAGGCGTTCCGGACTGGACAGCTCGTAGGCGGTGCGCGTCAGCAGGGCGTCCTGCTCGTCGCTGATCACCACCTGCAGGCGCTTGCGTTCCTTTTTGGGCATACCTCTCCTGGTGCGGGCCGCGCGGGAATGGCCGTGAAGCGTGGCCGGGTGGGCTGCGGCGAACCGTAAGCCGAGCGTAGCATGCAGCGGCACTCACCTCAATATCGTGCTCATGGGGTGCATGGTTGCCGTATTCACGACAGTGAAGGGCCCCTGGAGAGTAGACGTACAGTGAGCATCATGTGTAACATGCACCTGTAAACGCCGATTTGGCGAACTTTCTCCAACCGTCTAGACTGTCCTGGTTTGTTTTCAGCTGACCCACTCCACCCGCTTCCAAGAGGATTGAATCCCATGCAACTAACCCCACTGCACATCAAGGGTGGCCGCGCGCTCGGCGGCGAAATTACCGTCCAGCACAGCAAGAATGCTGCCCTGCCGGTCATTGTCGCCACGCTCCTCAGCCGCGAGCCGGTAACGTTGCACGGCATCCCGCGCCTGAGCGACGTCTACATCATCCTCGACCTGATGGCGCACCTGGGCACGCAGCACAAGTGGGTGGGAGACAACAGCCTGGAATTGCACACCCCGGAAATCATCAACACCGACGCGCCCTACGCGCTGGTCAGCAAGATGCGCGCCAGCTTTATCGTGATGGGCGCGATCCTGGCCCGCGCCGGACAGGCCACCGTCAGCATGCCCGGCGGTTGCGCGTGGGGGCCGCGCCCGGTAGACCAGCACGTCAAGGCGTTCCGGGCGCTGGGCGTGACCATGACCGAGGACGGCGGCAACTTCGACGCCCGGCGCGAGGGCAGCCTGAACGGGCATTTTGTCTTCGAACTGCTGACCGTGGGCGGCACCCACAACGCCATCCTGGCCGCCGTGCTGGGTGACGGCGTGGTGGTGCTGGAAAATGCAAGCATCGACACCGACGTGGTGGACATGGTGGAGTTCCTGAACTCGCTGGGGGCCGACATCACCGGCGCGGGGACCAACATTATCACGGTGCGCGGCGTGTCGGCCCTGCGCGGCGGGGCCTACACGGTGATTCCGGACCGCATCGAGGCCGGCACCTTCATGATGCTGGCTGCCGCCACCCGCAGCCGCCTGAGAATCCGCAACGTGCGTCCCGATCACCTTCGCGCCGTGACGGCCAAGTTGCAGGAGATGGGGGTGTCGGTGACCGAGGACGGCAGCACCCTGCTGGTGGACGCCACGGCAGGCGAGTTGAAACCGGTGAACGTGACCACCCAGAGCTTCCCCGGCTTTCCCACCGACCTGCAACCGCAGATGAGCACCCTGCTGGCCACCGTGCCTGGCACCAGCGTCGTGCAGGACCCGGTATACCCGGACCGCCTGACCCACGTGGCTGAATTGCACCGCATGGGCGCGAACATCACCGTCAGCGGCTACACCCAGGTGATCCAGGGCACCAGGCTGCATGCGGCCCCCGTCAAGGCCGCCGACCTGCGCGCCGGGGCCGCCCTATTCATCGCTGCCCTGACAACCGAGGGCGAGACCGTCATTGACGGCGTGCAGTACCTGAACCGCGGCTACGAGCGTCTGGCCGAGCGGCTGCGCGGCATCGGGGCCAGCGTTCAGCAGAACGATCTGGCCCTGGCAATGGACTGAAGAGCCGTTTCAGCACCGCGCCCGCCTCCAATACAGAGGTGGGCGCGGTGCTGTTTCGTCCGACACTTGCTGCCGGTTGCAAGATGGACGGGATGAAGCCCCGCCAGCCCCGGATCAGGCCTGCGCCCCGCCGGGCATGATGGTGCTGGGAATCACGCCCAGCCGCCGCAGCGCCTCGCCCCAGCGGTCGGTGGGGGGCACCTTCCACAGCAGGTCCGGGGTGTCTTGCTCGACCCAGACCCAGGCCCCGGCCCGCGCCTCCTCAGTCAGTTGCCCGGCGCTCCAGCCCGCGTAGCCCAGGACCAGCATGTACGGCTGTCCGCTTTCCATCACGGCGTGCAGCACCTCCAGGCTACTGGACACGTTCAGGCCCGGCACCAGCCGGATCTCGCCGTCCAGTTCCAGCGGGTCCGGATACAGGCACCAGCCCAGGGTGGGGTCCACCGGGCCGCCCAGCCACGCGGGCACATTCTGGCCCTCGGCCCCGGCCATCAGCTCTGACACCGGCTGGGGCGTCGGTGCGTTGACGATCAGCCCCATCGCGCCTTTCGCGTCGTGCTCCAGCAGCAGAATGACGGTCCCGCCAAACACCTCGCCGTGCAGGTGAGGACTGGCAACCAGAAAAGTCAGAGGCCCACTCATCGCCGTACAGGATAGCGGGCGGCTGCCGGGTACACGCGGCGGTTTCTGACTGCCGCGTCTGGTCGCCGTAAAACCACAGCACGAAAAAGCCCCCGCGTGGGCAGGGGGCCGGGAGATGGTGTGGGGGGGGAGGATTCAGGCGCTCGCGCCCGCGCCGCGCCGCGCCGGGCGGCGTTTGGTGGGGGTGGCCGCCTCGCCGCCGCGTGGGGTCTCCAGGGCCTTCAGGCCGCCCACCAGGGCCACGTCCAGCACCTGGTCCACCGTCTCACAGGGATGGAAGCGCACCGAGGAACGCAGGTGCACCGGGATGTCACGCAGGTCCGGCTCGTTGGCCTTGGGCATGATGATGTGCTTGATGCCCGCACGGCGCGCGCCCAGCACCTTCTCTTTCAGGCCGCCGATGGGCAGGTAGCGCCCCGTCAGGGTCATCTCGCCGGTCATAGCGACGTCGTGGCGGGCGGGGATGCCGGTCAGGGCACTGATCAGGCTGGTGACCATCGCGCCGCCTGCGCTGGGGCCTTCCTTGGGAATCGCCCCGGCCGGAACGTGGACGTGAATCTCGCTGTCGTCGATGCGGGCGCGGTCGATGTGGAAGCGTTCGGCGTTGCTCTTGATGTAGGTCAGGGCGGCGCGGGCCGACTCCTTCATCACGTCGCCGAGCTGTCCGGTCAGGACCAGGCCCTTGCCAGGCATGATCGAGGTTTCCACGAACAGGATGTCACCGCCCACGGGGGTATAGAACATCCCGGTGGACACGCCCACCATGTCCTCGCGGTTCTCGGTCTCGGGGGTGTGGCGCGGCTGGCCCAGGTAGCGCTCCAGCTCCTTGTCGGTCACCTTGACGCGCTTGACGTCGCCGGTGGCGATGCGGCGGGCCACCTTGCGGGCCACCGTGCCGATCTCGCGCTCCAAGTTGCGCACCCCGGCCTCGCGGGTGTAGTGGCTGATCAGCTTTTCCAGCGCCGCGTCGGTAAACGAGATCTGGTTGGACTTCAGACCGTTTTGCGTCAGCTGGCGCGGCATCAGGTAGCGCTTGGCGATCTCCAGCTTCTCCTGCTCGATGTAACTGGAAAAGTCGATCACTTCCATGCGGTCCATCAGCGCGGCGGGAATCTGTTCGGGGTAGTTGGCGGTGGCGATGAACATCACCTCGCTCAGGTCAAAGGCCACGCCCAGGTAGTGATCGGTGAAGTTCTGGTTCTGCGCCGGGTCCAGCACCTCCAGCAGCGCCGCACTGGGGTCGCCCTGGTAGGAGCTGCCCAGCTTGTCCACCTCGTCCAGCAGGATCACAGGATTCTTGGTTCCGGCGGTGCGCAGGCCCTGGATCAGGCGGCCCGGCATCGCGCCGATGTAGGTGCGGCGGTGGCCGCGAATGTCGGACTCATCGCGTGCGCCGCCCAGGGCGATCCGCACGTACTGGCGGCCCAGCGCCTTGGCAATGCTCTGCGCGATGCTGGTCTTGCCCACGCCGGGAGGTCCGGTGAACACCAGAATCGGCCCCTTGTTCACGTCCTCGGCGCTCAACTCGCCGCGCTCGGCCCGCTCCTTACGCAGGCGGCGCACGGCCAGGAACTCCAGCACGCGGTCCTTGACCTTTTCCAGGCCGTAGTGGTCCTCGTCCAGCACCTGTGCGGCTTCCTCGACCTCCAGGCGGTCCTCGCTGCGGGTGTTCCACGGCAGCTCCGTGACCCAGGTCAGGTAGGTACGGATCACGCTGGCCTCGGCGGCGTCGGGGTGCATGCGGGCCAGGCGGTTCAGCTCGCGGTCGATCTCCTTCTTGACCTCGGGCTTCAGGTCCAGCGCGTCGATCTTGGTGCGGAACACCTCGGCCTCGTCGCCTTCCTCGCCGTCCTCACCGCCCTGAAGCTCTTTCTGGATAACCTTCATCTGCTCGCGCAGGTAGTACTCGCGCTGGTTCTTGTCAATCTCGTCCTTGACCTGTGCCCGGATCTTGGCCTGCACCGCCTGCACTTCCTGCTCGGTGTCCAGCAGCGTCAGCAGCGTGCGGATGCGGGTGGTCAGGCGGGTGGCCTCCAGCAGCCCCTGCTTGTCTTCCAGCCGGAAATCCAGGTTGAAGGCGATGTGGTCGGCCATCTCGCCCACGTCATCCTTGCCGTTGATGGTCTGCACACTCTCACTGCTGATCTTGCCGTTGCCGGCAATGGTCTCGAAGCGTTCGCGCAGCTCACGGGTCAGCGCCTGCAGTTCCACCGGATCGTCGCTGGGCACCGGCAGTTCGCTGATGCTGGCGCTCAGGTGATCGCCTGCCTCGTACCGGTTCACCTTGACGCGGGCCACGGCGCTGACCAGCATCTGCACGGTGCCGTCGGGATTCTTGCGAACGCGCAGCACGTTGCAGGCGGTGCCCACGTCGTACAGGTCCGCGCCCTTGGGATCGTCCACGTCCTTATCCTTCTGGGACACAATCAGGATGACCTTGTCGGCGTTCATGGCCGCTTCGATGGCGTTGATCGAGATGGAGCGGCTGGCGTCAATATGCTGCACCATCGTCGGATAGATCACGCTGCCGCGAACCGGGCAGACGGGAACATTTTTGGGGAGATTCAGGGTTTCGGTGGGCATGGCGGAACTCCTTTGGCCCTTGCAGGTCTGTGGGAAGAGGAGGTTTCCAGGGATTGAGCTGTAGGAAACTTGAGTGCAAGTATATCAAGTTTAGGAAATCAAGGCAAGTGTTTTTTGATGCTATTGCGGCCTCGGGGGGAGGCGGGTGGGCCTGCCTTTTTCTCCCCCTCCAGCGTACTCCCGCCCTGCTGACACCAACCTCACCCAAGCTTACGGGGGCTTAACGCGGGCCAGGGTGGGACTGTCGAACGGAACCGGGGGCACCTGGCCAGTATGTCCCTGTAACCCCTACTCTGGGGCATGGCACTCGTCCGTTTCGTGATTCCCGAGTTGCCGCCGAACACGCCGGCGGGCCTTCTCATTCTGACCGGCGGCCACCGGGGGTGGAGCAGTGATCCGACGGGCTGGACCTTCCAGTGCCGGGGGCGCAGCGCGGTTCTGGACGCCCATCTTGCGGACGGAACCCTGCTGGGCGTGAAGGTCCGGGTGCTGGGACCGGACGGGCAGGTCACCGAAGAGGGGGACCGCTGGGGAGGCCGCGCACCGGCCCACAAGGCGGTGGTTCACGGCGACATGGAAGTCCTGCTGGACCTTCCAGGCTGGCAGGATGACCAGCAGGGGAGAGGGCGGCCCTCCGCGTCGGCTCCTCCGCGCGAGGAGACCGTGCTGGGGGCGCCCTGGGGCGAGCAGGTGGTCCGGCTATGGTGGCCGGACGGCGCGTCTGCGGGGCCGTTGCCCCTGCTGATCCTGCACGACGGCCAGAACGTTTTCGACGAGGCGGCCACCTTCGCCGGGGAGAGCTGGAACGTCGCTGCGGCTGCCCAGGCGCTGGCCGATCAGGGCCACCCTTGCCTGATCGCCGCCCTGAGCGTCAACGACGAGCGCAGCCGCCGTTATGTCCCCTTTCCCTTTGGGCTGAACCACTTCAATCCCGGCGCAGACGAGTATCTGGACTGGATCGCGGCCACGTTGAAGCCGGCCCTGGCCGGGCGCTTTGGCGCGGCATCCCAGACGGCCCTGGCCGGCTCATCCTTCGGCGGGCTGGTCACGCTGTACGGCGGCCTGCGCTCTCCCGCCGAATTCGGCACGCTGGGCGTGTTCAGCCCTGCCATCTTCCCTGCCGATTTTGAACTGCTGCGCTGGATGGAAGGGCGGGCGGCCCCCCAGGCCCACGTCTGGCTGGACATGGGCACCCATGAGGCCGAGTCTGTGAATGAGGCCGCGCAGATGGTGGCCTTGACCCACGATCTGGCCGGGCGCCTGCGCCCCAGGGTGCACGAGGTTCACGTCACCATTGGTGAAAACCACTGGCACGACGAGGCGGCGTGGGCCGAACGGTTCCCGGCCTTCCTGCGCTGGTGGCTGGCGGGGTCGCCCGCCTCGGAATCCCGCTGACAGCGAGTCCCGCTCACCGGGGTTACAGGCTCTGGACCGCCTCGGAGGAGCCCTGGTCCCCCGCCACCGCCTCGAAGGTCTTGCCCACGCTGGACGGAGTATTGAGGCAAGCCAGCACCAGGGCGGCCACGTCGTCGCGCGGAATGCTGCCGCCAGGGGCGTGGGTGGCCACCGTCACCTTGCCGCTGCCGGGCCCGTCCAGCAGGCCGCCGGGCCGGACAACGGTCCAGTCCAGCCCGCTGGCCTGCACATGGGCGTCGGAGTCGGCCTTGACGCGCAGCACGTCCTGCAAGAAGGGCGGCATCTGTTCCGGGCGGTCCACGCCCATGCTGCTGACCACCACCAGTCGTTTTGGGCCGCGCTCCACCAGAGTGTCGGTCACGCGCTTGAGGGCCTGGCCATCAATGGCCGCGTAATTGCCGGCAGCCCCGGCCCCTGCCGCCCAGACCACCGCGTCGGCGCCGTCCAGCACGCGCTGCCACTCGCCTTCCAGGTCACCCATCACGGGGTTGGCCCCGTACAGCGACACCATATCGGCCTGCTCGTCGCGGCGCACCAGGGCCGAAACCTTGTGTCCGGCCTGGACGGCCTGCGCCACCACCCGGCGGCCCACACCGCCGGCCGCACCCATCACTGCGATCTTCATGCCCCAAGGCTAAAGCCGGGACAGCAGAAGTAAAGGGCCGGCCCCCTTGACTGGGGCGTATCCTGCCCTCATGAGCGACGCCGTTTCCCCCGATGCTTCCGGCCCCGTCCCGCGCCGCGCCGACGCGCCCAGGCCCGCAGCGGCGGAAGCCGGACCGCCTCAGGTAGACCCGCGAGTATACCGCGCAGTGGTGGCCCTGACCTACCTGCCGGTGGTGCTGAGCGGCGCGCACCTGGAAGTGCACGGGCGTGAGCATGTGCCGCCGCCCGGCACCCCACTGGTCATCGCCTCCAACCACCGGTCCAATCTCGATCCGTTCCTGGTGGCGCGTGCCCTGCCGCCGGGGCGCTTCGTGCAGTTCATGGCCAAGAAGGAATTGTTCGTGTCGGTCATCGGGTGGATCATCAGCACCGGCGGCAGCTTTCCGGTGGAGCGGTCCGGCAATGACCTGGGCGCGGTCCGCATGGCCGTGCGGATTCTGAAGAACAACGGTACGGTGGGCATCTTTCCGCAGGGCACCCGTGGGGGACCGGCCATGCAGGGGGGTGTGGCCCTGATCGCCGCCAAGGCCCGCGCCCCCATTTTGCCCGCCGGAATCTGCCGCGAGGGCCGGCGCTGGATTGTGCGCTTCGGCCCGCCGATCGAGGCTCAGGGCGGCATCAAGGGCGTCACTCATGAGCTGGGCGAGCGTCTGGTGCAGCTGGCACGCCCGGTGGGAGAGCGAATCTAGCGGGCTGCCTGAAGGCCGGGCCCGACCTCCCGCGCCCGTGGATGCTGCAGGCCCCGGCGCAGGGCCTGCACGATGGGGACGTGGCGGCATTCGCCGCTGCTTGGACTGCGCGGGACATGGCTTTGCTGCCGGTGGGCCTGCCGCCTTGGCTGTTTCTCCAGTGGCCGGGCAGGGCCACCTGCTGCACGGTTCGCAGCAGCAGGGCATCACGCATTTCGAGGCGCGCACGCCGCTTGACCGCAGTCCGGCTGACTTCAGCAGGCGCACCGGCGTAATTGCCGCCTCGGACGGGTTATGGGCCATGATGTAAGCGCTGCGGGATTTGGCGAAGGTGCAGCGCATGCTGAACATGGCCGTGAGATTCGAAACAGACGCAATGATGGGGGCCACACGCGTGACCTGCTGTCGCCCGGCTTTGTATATGTCCTGCCCATAGAAGGGTTCAGGCAGATGCAGCCCTACGACTGGCCCGGCCTGGGCCGGGTGCTGGAGCCGCACTGGGTCTGTACCCATGCGGTGGAGCCGTTGTGGAGTCTGCCCTTGGCACCCGCAGACTTTCCGCTGCCCGTCCGCAGGCACGATGCGGCGCAGGTGGACCGGCAGGCAGAGGCCGGGCCCTGGGCTTTCCCTGCCTGACGGAGCGGCATCACCGGGACTGGCACCCCACAGCCTGACATCACATGAAAGGGGGCCGGAAGCCAACGCCTCCAGCCCCCCTGTCCTGTGGCCGCTCAGTCGATGCTGGCCCGCCAGCGCCACTCGGAGGCGCGCTTCATGACGTGGGCGATGCCGCCGGTGATGGCCAGTTTCTGATTCCACGGCAGTTTCATCCAGCCCACGGCCATCAGGCCGCCCAGCGACACGAATTCACCCAGGGTAGTGGGCTCGTAGTTCTCGATTTCCTCGCCCTTCGCCAGCCGCATCACGTTCTTGCCGGTCAATCGGCCCTGCTGCCCGGCGTGCTGGGCGGTGGTGGGCACCGGCTTGCCTTCCTGGTTCAGCGCCAGGCCCATGTCGCCGATCACGAAAACGTCGGGGTAACCCTTGGCCCGCAGCTTCTCGTCCACGGCCACGCGTCCGCCGGGACCCTTTTCCAGCTTGCTGCCCTTGAGGATGTCACGGGCCTGAATGCCGCCGGTCCAGATGATCTTGCCGGCCGGGATGATCTTCTGCTCGCCGTCGGCGGTCTGCACCGTCACGCTGTCGGCGGTGGCCTGCATCAGGCGGTGGCCGGTCATGACGTGAATGCCGTAGTCCTCCAGCGTGCGCTGCGCCTTGTTGCGCAGGGCGTCGTCCAGCACCGGCAGGATCTTGGGCCCAGCCTCCACGAGGTAGATGTTGAAGGGCGGCAGACCGCGCGCCTTGCTGAGCATCTCGGCGCGCTGAGCGAGTTCCGTCACCAGTTCCACGCCGGTCAGGCCCGCGCCGCCCACCACGATGTCGCGGTTGCCCTGGTACTCGCCGCTGTAGACCCGGTTGACAAAGTTAAAGATCTGATCGGCGTCGCTGAGCTGCTTGAGCTCGGTGGCATTCTCGGCCAGCCCCGGAATGCGGTAGAAGTTGGTTACGCTGCCCAGGCCCACCACCAGCGTGTCGTAGGTCAGCACGCGCCCGTCTTTGAGGGTGACCTCGCGCTCGTCGAGATCGACGCCCTCCACGCTGGCCTGCTCCAGTTCCACGCCGGTGCCGCGCAGCAGCGGGGCCAGCGGCAACGTCACGCGGGTGTTGTGCGCGGCGGCCTCGTGCAAACGGGTTTCGAAGGTGTGGAAGGCGTTCTGCTCAACCAGCAGGGTTTCCAGACCGGGAAAGGGCTTCATTTTGGTGGCCACGGCCAGACCTGCGTAACCGGCACCGAGGATCAGGGTTTTCATCGTCATGCTCCTGTGAACGAATTCACGAGTGAAATACTGGACAGCATACCAGCTTTGTCCCAGTGTACACGGTTGCTTGCGCTGACCTGTACCTCCAGGAACTGTTGTGTAGTCCGGTGGGCGAAACCTGCCGGTGCGGTTCTGCGCCGCAGGCGGGTTGAAGCCTGGACTACAGCCCCCATGTCCCGTTGTGTGCTTGAATATGAGCGGTCAGACAATCCAGACAGGACGCCCTCCGGGCGCACCCTGTTTTTGCTCAGCCGGCGCCTGGCGCGCGTCGTTTTTCTGTGTAGGCAGACGCGGACCTGCAAGGCACAGCGCAGTCCGCATTCAGCGCGCCCCGGTTCCGGCTCCCCGTTACAGGAGGCATCCATGAACGTGACAGTGAACGTCAACGGCAAACCCTACACCCGCGATGTGGAACCGCGAACCCTCCTCGTCCATTTTCTGCGCGACGATCTGCTGCTGACCGGCACCCACGTCGGGTGCGACACCAGCCAGTGCGGGGCCTGCACCGTGCACATCGACGGCCACGCGGTCAAGAGCTGCACGGTGCTGGCGGTGCAGGCCGACGGCATGGACGTGGGGACCATTGAGGGCCTGGGCACGCCCGGTAACCTGCATCCGCTTCAGACCGGATTCTGGGAAAAGCACGGCCTGCAGTGCGGTTTCTGCACCCCCGGCATGATTATGGCCAGCGCCGAACTGCTGAAGCACAACCCCAATCCCAGCGAGGAAGAGATCCGCTACCACCTGGAAGGCAACTACTGCCGCTGCACCGGCTACCACAACATCGTCAAGGCTGTGCAGCACGCGGCAGAGATCATGGCCGGCGGGGGAGAGCAGGGCGGACAGGCCGCGGACGACTGACAGGCTGGCGGATGATGAAAAGGGGGCAGGAGAAGGCCGCTTTTCATCGTCCACCACGGGCCACTTCCCTATCTGGAGGCACAGAAGATGACCGGCAACGAATCCAGAACAGACAAGTATTTCGGCCAGGCCCTCAAGCGCAAGGAGGACCCGCGCTTCATCACCGGCGCGGGCAACTACACCGATGACATCGTGATTCCAGGCATGCTGCACGCCGCGATGGTCCGCAGCCCGTACCCGCACGCGAAGATCAACGGCATCAACAAGGACAGCGTTCTGGGCATGCCCGGCGTGGTCGCGGTGCTGACCGGACAGGACGTGGCCGACGCGGGCATCGGCAGCATTCCGGTGGGCTGGCTGCTGCCCGAACTCAAGACGCCCGCGCACCCGGCGATTGCGCTGACCGAGGCCAATCATGTGGGCGACATCGTGGCCGTCGTGGTGGCCGAGAACCGTGCGCTGGCCGAGGACGCCGCCGCTCTGCTGGAAGTGGATTACGAGCCGCTGCCCTCGGTGGCCTTTGCTGGGGCCGCAGTGGCCGAGGGCGCGCCTGTCGTTCACGACGATGTGCCGGGCAACGTGGCCTTCAACTGGGAGATCGGTGATCCGGTGGCCGTGCAGGAAGCCTTCAACGTGGCCCACAAGACAGTCAAGGTCAGGCTTAAGAACCAGCGACTGATCCCCAACGCCATCGAGCCGCGGGCCTCGCTGGCGCAGTTCACGCCCTCCAGCGGCGAGTACCTGCTGTACACCACCTCGCAGAACCCGCACATTCACCGCCTGATTCTGGCGGCGTTCGTCATGAACATCCCCGAACACAAGCTGCGCGTGATCAGCCCGGACGTGGGCGGGGGCTTTGGCTCCAAGATCTTCCAGTACCAGGAAGAGGTGATCATGCTGCTGGCCGCCCGCCTGATGGGGCGCCCGGTCAAGTGGACGGCGCGCCGGAGCGAGGCTTTCGTCAGCGACATGCAGGGCCGCGACCACGAGACCGAGACCGAGATGGCCGTGGACGAGAACGGCAAGATGCTGGCCCTGCGTGTGAACACTCTGGCGAACCTGGGCGCGTACCAGACGCTGTTTGCTCCGGCCGTGCCCACCTACCTGTACGGCACCCTGTGCAACGGCGTGTACAAGTTCCCGGCGGTGCACGTGAAGGTGCAGGGCGTGATGACCAACACGGTGCCGGTGGATGCCTACCGCGGCGCGGGCCGCCCCGAGGCCACCTACGCCGTCGAGCGCACCGTGGACGCGATGGCCCACGCGCTGGGGGAAGACCCTGCCGAGTTCCGCCGCAAGAACTTCATCCAGCCCGAGGACTTCCCGTACCAGACCCCGGTGGCCCTCGTCTACGACAGCGGCGACTATGAACCGGCGCTGGACATGGCCCTGAACATGATGAAGTACCCGGACCTGCGTGCCGAGCAGGCCCGCATGAAGGGGGGGAACAAGATTCTGGGCGTGGGCGTCATCAGCTACGTGGAAGCCTGCGGCCTCGCGCCGTCGGCCCTGGTGGGGCAACTGGGCGCGCAGGCCGGGCAGTGGGAAAGCAGTCTGGTGCGGGTGTACCCCACCGGCAAGGTTGAACTGTTCACCGGATCGCACAGCCACGGACAGGGCCACGAGACGGCCTTCCCGCAGATCGCCGCCGATGAGCTGCAGATTCCCATAGAGGACATTGACCTCGTCCACGGCGATACTGGCCGGATGCCCTACGGCTGGGGCACCTACGGCAGTCGCTCGGCGGCAGTGGGCGGCAGCGCCCTTAAAGTCGCGCTGCAGAAGATCACCGCCAAGGCCAAGAAGATCGCCGCGCACCTGCTGGAAGCTTCCGAGGAGGACGTGGAGCACGAAGGCGGGGTGTTCCGCATCAAGGGCGCGCCGGACCAGTCCAAGACCTTCTTCGACGTGGCGCTGATGGCCCACCTGGCCCACAGCCTGCCCGACGGCATGGAGCCGGGGCTGGAGGCCACCGCCTTCTACGATCCCAAGAACTTCGTGTACCCCTTCGGCACGCACATTGCCGTGGTGGAAATTGACACCGACACCGGCAAGGTGGATCTGCGCAACTACGGCTGCGTGGACGACTGCGGGCCTCTGATCAATCCCCTGATCGTCGAGGGTCAGGTGCACGGCGGCATTGCCCAGGGCGCAGGTCAGGCGCTGTGGGAGGAAGGGGCCTACGACGAGGAAGGCAACCTGCTGGCTGCCACCTACATGGAATACACCATGCCGCGCGCCGACGATCTGCCGATGTTCCAGATTGACCACACCGTGACCCCCAGCCCGCACAACCCGCTGGGCGTCAAGGGCATCGGCGAGTCCGGCACGATTGCCAGCAGCTCCGCCGTCGCCAACGCAGTGCTAGACGCGCTGTGGCACGAGTGCGGCATTGAGCACATGGACATGCCCTACACCGCCGAGAAGGTTTGGAATGCCATCCGGGATTCGCGTGGAGCGCAGGGACAGGCCGCAGACGACTGAAACCAGAACGTGAACCCTGGACGGTAGGCGCAAGAAGACCACGGTTCACGTTCCAGCTCCCACGATCTTCCCGGAGGCAAGACATGTATCCAGCCAATTTCGATTATCAGAAAGCCGCCAGCGTCGATGACGCCCTCAAAGCCATGGCCGACAACCCTGACCTCAAGGTCATCGCCGGGGGGCATTCGCTGCTGCCCGCCATGAAACTGCGGCTGGCCCAGCCGCCCGCCCTGCTGGACATCTTCAATCTGGAAGAGCTGAAAGGCATTTCAGAAGACGGCGATTTCTACGTGGTGGGCGCGATGACCACGCACGCCGACGTGCTGCGCAGCAAGCTCCCCCTGTTCCCTGAAGTCGCGGGCTGGGTGGGCGATCCGATGGTCCGCAACCGGGGCACCATCGGCGGCTCACTCGCCCACGCTGACCCCAGCGCGGATTACCCGGCGGCAGCGCTGGCAACGGGCGCGGAGTTCGTTATTCGCGGCATGGGCGGGGAGCGCACCGTGGGCGCCGACGAGATGTTCGTGGGCATGTTCGAGAGCGCGGTGCAGCCCGGCGAACTGCTGACCCACATCCGCATTCCCCGGGGCATCACGGCCAGCGTGTACGAGAAATACCGGCATCCGGCCAGCCATTACGCGATTGTGGGGGTAGCCATGGCCCGTCACGCGGACGGCCAGATTCGCGCGGCCTACACCGGCGCGGCGGAAAAGGCGGCGCGGCTGCCCACACTTGAAGAGCGCCTGAATGCCGGTCAGAACGCCGGGACCGGACTGGTCGAGGGCGCGGACATGCTGGGTGACCGCTTCGCCAGCGCCGAGTACCGGTCGCATCTGGTGGACGTGCTGTCGGACAGGGCGGCCAGGCGCCTGGGCTGAGGCCTCTTTCCCTGGCCTCCTCCTGCGGGTGTGGGAGGAGGCCTTTCGGGTTCTGGCTGGAATGCGGCGGGTCTGAACTTCCCGCGCTCTATTGTGTCCGCATGCCGATCTCTCCAGAGTTTCCGGACCCCCAGCGGGCCTGGGCCTACCGTCCTTCCCAGCCACTGGCGGGCGCGGCTGGCGGGCCGCTGTCGGGCCTGACCTTCAGCGTCAAGGACCTGTACGGCGTTCCCGGCTGGCCGCTGACCGCCAGCACCCGCGCCCCGGTGTCGGACGTGGGCGAGAGCGTGCTGGTGCGCCGGCTGCTGGGGCTGGGCGCGTCGGCTGTGGGCAAGACCCACCTGCACGAGATTGCGCTGGGCATCACCGGCATGAACGGCTACGGCAGCACCACGCACCCGCACGATCCGGACCGCGTGCCGGGCGGCAGCAGCAGCGGCGCGGCGGTCAGCGTGGCGCTGGGGCAGGCCGACTTTGCGCTGGGGACGGACACGGGCGGCAGCATTCGCGTGCCGGCGGCGTGGTGCGGCGTGGCCGGCTACAAGCCCAGCAAGGGCCACCCGGACTGGAGCACCCAGGGGGTCTTGCCGCTGTCGTGGACCTGTGACCACGCCGGCCCGCTGGCGCGTGACCTGGGCACGGTGGTGCGGGTGCAGGAGGCGCTGACCGGGCGCCCGATTGCGCCGCAGGACTGGACCGGCGTGCGCGTGGGCCTGTGGCTGCCGGATGGCTGGACCGATGGTGCGGTGCGGGACGCGACGCTGGCCTTCGCCGCCGGGCTGGAGCGGCGCGGGGCCACCGTCACGCCCGTCCATCTGCCTGAAATGCTGGACGCCTATTCGCCCATTGTCCTGAGCGAGGCGGCCCGCGTTCATGCCCAGGCCCTGCGGCTGGCCGATCCCGGCTTCCAGCCGTTCACGCTCTCGGCCCTGCGCCAGGGGGCCGCCCTGGGTGCCGGGGAGGTGCAGGCGGCCTTTGACCGCCGTGAGGACTATGCGTGGCTGCTGAACGGCCTGTTCACCGCCTTCGATGTCCTGCTGGCCCCCGCTGTGCCCACCCCGCCCCCGCTGATCGGGCAGGACGACGTGGAGGTGGGGGAGGGGACCCTGCCGCTGCGCCGCGCTGTGCTGCGTCTCACGGCGCCGTTCAGCCTGCTGGGCACGCCCACCGTGTCGCTGCCCACAACCACACCCTTTGTCGGGGTGCAACTGGTTGGGCAGCACGGAGACGATGACCGCCTGCTGGGGCTGGGGCTGGCGTGGGAGGCCGGGGCGTGAAGCGGCTGCTGCCCGTGGCTTTGCTTCTGGCCGCCTGTGCGCCCGCCGCCAGGCCCCAGCCGGTACAGGTGTGGGAGGGTTCGGCGCGGGTGTTGCTGACGGTGCAACAGTACCGCCTGACCTTCACGGTCAATCCGGTGAGCCACGCCCTGAGCGGCACGCTGACCAACCTCAGCAGCGGGGACCGCTTTGAGGCGACAGGCACGCTGCTGCCCGCCAGCGACGGCGCGGAACTGACCGCGCAGGTCTCGCCGGGCAGCGCTCCGCGGCTGAACGCGGGCATCCTGGGCTTCGGCGTCAGCGGGGTGTCCGTCAAGGCCGACGCCCTGCTGAGCGGGCGGATCACGGCTGACGGGTTCTTGGGCAGCCTGCGCGTCAACGGCGTCCGCTCCGCGCTGACGTTGAGACGCGTCCAGTGAGCCCCATGACGGTGGCAGAGCTGTACCTGTCGGACGTGCGCGGGCGGATGCGTGGGGTCAAGGCGCTGGGAGAGGCAGCCCTCGCGCAACTCCGCGACAGCGAGTGGCACACGCCGCTGGCCCCTGACGGCAACTCTGCCGCCGTGCTGGCCGCGCATCTGGCCGGCAACATGCACTCGCGCTGGGGGGCGCTACGTGGCGGCTACTGCGCGGGTGCGGAGGGCGAGAGCGCTGGCCGCAACCGCGACGCGGAGTTCGAGGAGGGGACGCTGGACGCGGCCACCCTGCGGGCCGTGTGGGACGCCGGGTGGCAGGTCTTCCTGGACGCGCTGGACCACCTGACCCCCGAGGATCTGACCCGTCCGCTGACCATCCGGGGCGAGGTGCATACCGTGCTGGAGGCCATTCAACGGCAGGTAGCCCATTACAGCGGACACGTCTACCAGCTGATCCTGCTGGTCCGGACCCTGCGCGGCCAGGCCTGGCAGACCCTCAGCATCGCGCGTGGCGGGTCGGCGGCCTACAACGCGGCCCGGTTGTCTGAATCCGGCGGGAGCGGCTAGGGCGGGCGCCATTTCAGTCTGTGTCTGCTCCAGCCTGTTTTCTGAAACAGTGGATGGACCTCGGCTGGGCGCGGTGGGTTGACCGCCTGTTCAGGCGCTTCGCGTCACGATTCGTCCTCGCATTGGTCACCACTGAGCTGAAGGTCGTTCATCCTGACATGCAGGTGGACCCGCCGCGCCCAGCCTCTGCACGGTAGACGTGTCTCTTCCGGCGTGCCGCAGTCGGCCCGGCACGAAAGGCCGTCCGGATGACGTGACCCCATGAGACCTGACCGCTTGAACGGCGTTCCAATCGGGCCGCGCCGGATGCCCACTCCACTAGGCTGTCGTCATGCGGATCCTGGTCACCGGCGCAACGGGCTTTCTGGGCGGTGTTACTGCCCGTGAGCTGGTGCGGCACGGTCACACGGTCATGGGACTGGGCCGTAACGCGGCCAGGGGAGCGGCCCTGGAAGCCGACGGTGTGCGTTTCATGCAGGCCGATCTGCGGACCCCTGCCGAGTGGCTGCCCGCTCTAAATGGCACAGACGCCGTGCTGCACGCGGCCGCCCGTTCCACCCTGTGGGGCCGGTGGCCCGACTTCATGGCGGACAACGTCACGGTCAGCCGCGAGGTGGCGCGGGCCTGTGCGGCGCGGGGGCTGCGGCTGGTCCACATCAGCACGCCCAGCGTGTACAACGCCATGCGGCTCTCGCACCACGTGCCGGAGACCACGCCGGTTGGCCCGCGCTTCGACAGCCTGTACGCTCACAGCAAATACCTGGCCGAGCTGGAGGTCACGCTGGCCCACCCGGAAGCCACCATGCTGCGCCCACGCGGAATCTACGGCGTCGGCGACACGGCCCTGATGCCCCGGCTGACCCGTGCGCTGCGTGCGGGCCGCCTGCCCCGGCTGGTGCGCGGCGAGGTTCACACTGAACTTACGCACGTTCGCAACGTGGCCCACGCGGCCCGGCTGGCGCTGGAGCATCCGGCCCCCGGCGTCTTCAACATCACCGACGGCGTGCCGGTCCCGATCTGGGCCACGCTGGACGCGCTGGCCGACGCGCTGGGGGTGGCGCGTCCGGCACGCTACGTCCCGGCCCGCCTCGCCGAGAATGCCGCCCGCGTGCTGGAGCTGGCCGCCCGCCTGCACCCCGCGCGGCCCGAGCCGACGCTGACCGCAGGTGGCGTGCGGCTGCTGACCCGTCCCATGACCCTGGACCTGACCCGTGCACGAGAGCGGCTGGGCTACGCGCCCGTCATCGGGCCGCAGGCAGGGCTGGCGGAAGTGCTGATGGCGGTGCACGCATGACGTACCTGCGCGTCGTTCCCCTGACGGCCGGCGAGTGCCTGAATGTCTCGGCGCTGACGCAGCGCGGCGCGGCGTGGCGGGTACAGACATACCCGGCGGGCTTCGCGTTGCTGCTGCACCCGACGCGCGGTCCGGTGCTGTTCGACACTGGCTACTCGGCGCGGGTGGTGGCCGCCATGCGGCGCTGGCCCGGTGTGCTGTACGGTCTGCTCACCCCGGTGCGCCTTGACCCGCGCCAGACGGCGGCGGCGGGACTGGCCCGGCTGGGCTTCGCGGCCATGGAGGTCCGGGACGTGATCGTGTCCCACCTGCACGCAGACCATATCGGTGGGTTGCGCGACTTCGGGGCGGCGCGGTTTCACCTGGACCCCGCCGCGTACCGTCCTCTGCGTGGTCTGCGCGGCGTGGCGGCCATTCGCAAGGCGTTCATGCCAGAGTTGCTGCCGGACGACTTCGAGTCCCGCCTCCAGCCGCTGGTGTTTCAGCCTGCCCCGCTCGGCCTGTCGCCGTTTCCCGTCGCTGCCGACGTGTTCGGGGACGGCAGCGCCTACGCGGTGCAGGTGCCGGGCCACGCGGCAGGACTGATCGCATTGATCGTCCGCACCACCCCGCAGGCGGCGCTGAACGGAGACGGCGCGGGGCTGACCCTGCTGGCCAGCGACGCCGCCTGGAGCGTGCGCGGCCTGCGCGAGGGGCTGGAGGTACATCCCCTGGCCCGCATCGTGTTTGATGACGCCGACGCCGAACGCCGGAGCGCCGGACAGTTGCGCGGGTGGTTGCAGGCGCACCCCCGCGCCCGCGTTATCGTCAGCCACGACGCGCCGGAGGCCCGGCATGCCTGAGCTTCTGGACCGAGTGACCGTCGTGCGGCACGCGCTGGGCGAGGGGAGACGGATGTTCCGGGACCGCGCGGCGCTGGAACGTCACCAGGAGCGGCTGGCCGTTCACCACCTGCGCTGGGTCGCGGCGCACAGCCCCTTCACGGCGCGGCGGTTTCTGGAGGCTGGCCTGGGACTGGGCCAGTGGCGCGAGTTGCCCCCCGTGGACAAGGCCGGGATGATGGCTGCCTTCGACACCCTGAATACCGCTGGATTGTGCCTGACCGACGTGCTGGCCGTCGCCCGCCGCGCCGAGGACACCCGTGACTTCACGCCCACCCTGCCCACCCCGCGCGGCCCGGTCACGGTGGGCCTGTCCAGCGGGACGGGCGGCAACGCGGGCGCGTTCGTGGTGTCGCGTGGCGAGCGGCTGCAGTGGGCGGGTGTGGTGCTGCGCTGGCTGCTGCCCGCCTTTCCGCTGGGGCTGCTGCACAGGCAGCGCGTCGCCTTTGTGCTGCGGGCCGACGGCGGGCTGTACCGCAGCGTGGGGAGCGCGCGGCTGGCCTTCCGCTTTCTGGATCTGCTGCGCCCGCTGGACGAACTGGCTGCCGATCTCACCGCCTACGCCCCAACTTTGCTGATCGGGCCGCCCAGCGTGCTGCGTGCCCTGCTGGGCGCCGGGGCCGTGGCGCAGCCGACGCGGGTGGTCAGCGTGGCCGAGGTGCTGGAGGACGATGACCGGGCGGCGCTGGAACGCGGTTTCGGCCCGGTGGTACAGGTCTACCAGGCCACCGAGGGCCTGCTGGGGCTGCCCTGCCCGCACGGCCACCTGCACCTGAACGAGGGGCACGTCCACTTCGACTTTGAGCCCGTGGGCGGTCCAGGCGACGGCGGCCACCTGCGTCCCGTCCTGACCGACCTGCGCCGCACCACCCAGCCGATGATCCGGCACCGCCTGGATGACCTGCTGGTGCTGGCCGACCGCTGCTCCTGCGGGCTGGCCTCCCGCCGCGTGCTGCGCGTGGCCGGGCGGCAGGACGACGCGCTGAGCCTGCCGGGCGGCGCGGGGCGCGTCACGGTCTGGCCGGATTTCCTGCGCGGGGCCATGAACCGCGTGCCCGGCCTGCGCGAGTACCGGGTAGAGCAAATAGGTGCGGCGGACCTGCGCGTGCTGCTGGACCCCCTGACCCCCGAGACCTGGCAGGAGGCGTGCGTTCAGATTTGTGGCGCGTTGACGCGCAGTGGGGCGGACGCCGTGCGGGTGCGCCTCGGCGTTCAGCCCTTGCCCGCCGCGCTGCCGGGCGTCAAGCGCCGCCGGGTGCGTCGGCTGTGGCGGCCGGAGAGCGGGGAAGGGCCGTCATGAGCCGCGTGCTGGGTCTGCGCGTTCTGTCCACCGCCCAGGCGTTGCCCGCCCGCGTGGTCCCCACCTCTGAGGCCGCCGCTCTGTGCGGCATCGCGCCGGAGGTGGCCCTCAAACGCACCGGGGTTCACGAGCGCCGCTGGCTGTCGGGGGCCGAGACAGCCCTGACCCTGGGCGCTCAGGCGGCGCGGGAGGCGGTGACGGCGGCAGGCCTGGAGGTGGCGCAGATCGACACGCTGCTCAACGCCAGCGGCAGCCAGCTTCAGCCCATCCCGGACGGCGCGGCGCTGTTTGCCCGCGAACTGGGCCTGCGCGGCGCGGCCACCTACAGCATTCACGGCACCTGTCTCAGCTTCCTGCTGGCCCTCAACCACGCCGCCCTGCTGATCGGTGCGGGACAGGCGCGGCATGTGCTGATCGTCAGCAGCGAGGCCGGCAGCCTCGGCCTCAATTTTAACCAGCCGGAAAGTGCACTGCTGATCGGGGACGGCGCGGCAGCGGTGGTCGTCGGACCCGCCGAGCATGATGGTCAGGGCGTTCACGCCATGCGCGTCGTCACCTACCCCGAGGGCGCGGACCACACCCGCATTCGTGGCGGCGGCTCGTTGCTGACGCCCCGGCACCCTGACGTCGTCCCGCAGGACTTCACCTTCGATATGCACGGCCTGTCGGTGCTGAGGCTAGCGTCTCAGGTGGTGCCCGACTTTCTGGAAGGGCTGAGATCCGGCCTCAGCACGGGCCTGCCCGGCATTGACCGTGTGGTGCCGCATCAGGCCAGCGCGGCGGGTCTGGACCTGATGCGCCGCGCTGGCTGGCCTGCCGGGAAAACCGAGGTGACGCTGACCCACCTGGGCAACGTGATTGCGGCCAGCCTGCCGCTGACGCTGCATCAGGCCCGGACCGGGGGGCGGGCGAAGCAGGGCGACACCCTGCTGCTCGTCGGCACCGGGGCGGGCCTGATCGCGGGGGGAATGATCCTGCGGCTGTAGGCGCGTTCCCCGCTGTCCCTGCGCCAGACAGCCCTCCGGCCCCGGCCCCCGTCCGGCGCTAGCCTGGGTTCCATGAGTGCCGACGGCCTGCCCGAAACGTTCGATGTTCTCGTTCACCCTGCCCGTGGCCTGAGCGGCGCCCTGCAGGCCCAGCCCAGCAAGAATTACACCACCCGCTACCTGCTGGCGGCGGCGCTGGCCGAGGGCGAGACGCGCGTGGTAGGCATCGCCACCAGCGAGGACGCCGGGGCCATGCTGCGCTGCCTGGAGGCCTGGGGCGCGGGCGTGACCCTGCTGGGCGATGACGCCGTGGTGCGGGGCTTTGGCGCGGCCCCCCGTGCGGGCGTGACCCTCAACCCCGGCAACGCGGGCGCGGTGGCGCGGTTCCTTATGGGCGTGGCGGCGCTGACGACGGACACCACCTTCGTCACCGACTACCCCGAGTCGCTGGGTCGGCGCCCCCAGGGGGACCTGCTGGACGCCCTGGAACGCCTGGGCGCGCGCGTGGGCAGCAGCGGCGGACGCCTGCCCCTGAGCATCAGCGGGCCGGTGCAGGGCGGTACCGTGGAGGTCAGTGCCGAGAAGTCCAGCCAGTACGCCAGCGCCCTGATGTTCCTGGGGCCGCTGCTGCCGCTGGGGCTGGAACTGCGCCTGACCGGGCAGATCAAGAGCCACGCCCCGCTGCGGCAGACGCTGGACACGCTGGCGGCCTTCGGCGTCGTGTTCGGGGCCAGCCCGGACCTGAGCCGCATCTCCATTCCCGGTGGGCAGCAGTACCGGGCCGGGCGCGTCACCGTTCCCGGCGATTACCCTGGCTCGGCGGCCATTCTGGCGGCGGCGGCGCTGCTGCCCGGCCAGCTCCGCCTGTCCAACCTGCGCGAAAACGACCTTCAGGGTGAGCGCGAGGCGGTGGCCGTGCTGCGCGAGATGGGCGCGGATATCGTGCGCGAGGGGGACACGCTGGTGGTCCGGGGTGGCCGGCCCCTCCGCGCCGTTACCCGCGACGGGGACGGCTTTACCGACGCGGTGCAGGCGCTGACCGCCGCCGCCGCATTCGCGCAGGGCACCACCACCTGGGACAACGTGTCCACGTTGCGGCTCAAGGAGTGTGACCGCATCAGCGACACCCGGCGCGAGTTGCAAGGGCTGGGCCTCCACGCTGCCGAGACGTCGGACAGCCTCAGCCTCACCGGAACCGCGCGGATTGCCGGAGGAGTGACCGCCGACGGGCACGGCGACCACCGCATGATCATGCTGCTGACCCTGCTGGGGTTGAAAGCCGACGCGCCCATCCGCATCACCGGCGCGCACCACATCCGCAAGAGCTACCCGCTGTTCTTCCAGCATCTGGAAACGCTGGGGGCGAGCTTCGAGTACCTGCCCACCGAGGCCCACTAAATGGGGTGAAACGGCTGGCCCTAGCCCGCCCCGATCCGGCCCAGCAGGGTCCTCAGCGTGTGCCGCTCGGCGTGGCTCAGGTTCGCCAGCAGCCGCTCCTCGTGTTCCAGATGCTGGGGCAGCAGGCCGTCTACCAGTTCGCGGCCCGGCGCCGTCAGTCGGGCCCGGATGGCGCGGCGGTCTACGGCGTCGGGCACCCGCTCGACCAGTCCCCGCCCGGTCAACGCGTCCACCCGTTTGGTCACGGCGGGCGGCGTAACCGCCATCAGCGCGCCCAGGTCGCCCAGCGTCAGCCCCTGCGCCGGGGCCGATCGGCGCAGGGTTGCCAGCACGTCAAAGGCCGCGGGTGTCAGGTCGTACTGCGCGAGAAACGCCTCCAGCCGTGCGTAAAGCCGCCCGGAGGTGCGCTGCACCGCGATCACGGTCAGCATGGGTTCCGGGTCTAGATCGGGCCGGGCCGCGTGCCAGTCGCAGCCAATGCGTTCCAGCAGTTCTGCGGTGGGCACGGGGGTCATCCTCGCCACCGCTCGCGGTCCGCCGCCAGAAGGCCCACCGCGCCCAGCAGCAGCGCCGCGCTCAGCACGCCCAGCAGCGTCGGCGGCTGCGTGGTCTGCCCCAGCCAGCCCAGGCCGGTGATGACCGCTGCTCCCAGCACCTGCCCCAGCGTGACGGCCACCGTGCTGGCCCCGGCCCCCAGCCGTGCCCCCGCGATCAGGCTCAGGGTGACGTAGGTAACGCCCAGCACGCCGCCCAGCAGCGTCCACAGCTCCGGCCAGGCGGTGGGTCTCGCGCCGTCCAGCCCCAGCGCCCACAGCGAGAGCAGCAGCCCGGCTCCCACAAAGAAGGTAACCAGCGTGGCCGCCAGCGGCGTGCCCAGGCTGGCGGCCAGGCGCAGGTTGAAGGCCAGGCCCGCCGACAGGCCGATGCCCGCCCCCAGTGTCGCCAGCAGGGCGGGCAGCAACGCCATGACGCTCACGCCGGAGTCCACAGGCGCAGCGCCAGTGCCGCCAGTACCAGCAGGGCGGCCAGGGTCCGGGCGCGGTTCATCCGGCGGCGCGGCAGGCCCAGCGCCCCGAAGTGGTCCAGCGCCAGCGCGGTCAACACCTGCGCGGCAATCACCAGCGTGGTGGCCAGGGCGGCTCCCAGCAGCCGGGTCAGCACCACACTGCCCACCACGTAGGCGCTGCCCACCACCCCGCCCAGCCACACCCAGCGCGGGGCCGCACGCGCCGCCGTCCAGTTGGCCCGCACCCGCAATGCCGGCAACACGGCGCCCAGGGCCACCGCCCCCACCAGATACGAGATGCCAGCCGTCAGCGTCACCGAGTGCAGCTCACCGGCCAGCGCGCTGTTGACCGCGAATTGCATGGGCAACAGGGTGCCTGCTGTCACGGCCAGCAACAGAAAGGGAAATCGTCGGGGTTGCAGGGTCACGTTCAGATCGTACACAGGTGAACTGTTTATCAGGACAGTATCTGGCGTCAGATCTCCAGGCATACCTGCAAAGGTTCCAGAGGATGGGCCGGTCTGGGGTTACCTTCTCCCAGCGCCTGACTGCCCGCCTGCCCTTACGCCTTTTGCCGGATGCAACCCTTCACGCAGATGGTGCGTAATAGGAACCATGACTGATGGCAAACCCGGCCCGCTGACTCCACCCGACTCCTCTCTGAGCGCGCCGGAAGCCGTCAGGGACGTGGCCCCGGTGGACGCTCCGGAAATGGTGCCCCTGTCGCCTGAGGACCGCGCCCGGCTGGACAGCATGGCCCGCGCCTTCGCGGTGGACGTGCTGGGTGCCGGGGCGCATACTCCCGAATTCAGGCGCAAGCTGGACGCCGTGCATGACCTGGGCCTGCCCGAGCAGCGTGCGGCGGCGCAAACCAGCAACCGCATGCTGGACCGCCCCCTGCGGGCCACCCGCAGCGGCGCCCTGGCCGAGGGCAGCGACATTCTTAACAGCCTGACGGACCTGCGCCGCACCGTGGAAAACCTGGACCCCAGCCGGGCGCCCACCCCCCGCCGCCTGTTCGGCATCCTGCCGGGGGCCAGGAAGGTGCAGAACGCGATGGACAAGTACCAGAGCGCGCAGTCGCACCTGAACGGCATTCTGGAGTCGCTGTACCGCGGCCAGGACGAGCTGCGGCGCGACAACGCCACCATCGAGACCGAGAAGCTGCACCTGTGGGAGACCATGCAGAAGCTGCGGCAGTACGCCCACGTCGGCAAGGCGGTGGACACGGCTCTGACCGAGCGTCTCTCGGAGCTGGCCCAGACCGATCCGGAAAAGGCCCGCATGGTCAGCGAGGAACTCCTCTTTGCCGTGCGTCAGCGCGTCACGGACCTGCTGACCCAGCTGGCGGTGAGCATTCAGGGGTACCTGGCCCTGGACCTGGTGCGGCGCAACAACCTGGAGCTGATCAAGGGCGTGGACCGCGCCACTACCACCACCGTCAGCGCCCTGAAGACCGCGCTGATGGTCTCGCAGGCGCTGGGCACGCAGGGCGCGGTGTTGGGGCAGATCACGGCCATCAACGACACCACCGGCAAGATGATCGGGTCTACCGCCAGCCTCCTGAAGCAGCAGTCCACCGAGATCCAGCGGCAGGCGGGCAGCGCCACGGTGGACCCGCAGATCATCCAGGGGGCCTTCCGCGACGTGTACGGTGCGCTGGACGCCATCAGCGCCTACCGGCAGCAGGCGCTGGAGCGCTTCAGCGAGACCATGCAGGTGCTGGACAAGGAGGTGGCCCAGGCCCAGACCTACCTGGACCGCGAGCGGCAGGGGGTGGCCCGCGAGGTGGCCCAGAACCTGAAGGTGGGCCAGGAGGGTGAGCTCAAGCTCTGAGTGTCCGTGAGGAGGTGGTCCTTGGGCTGGCGGCCCGGCTCGCGGCCCAGCCCGCCCGTCCTGTCCTGCGCGTGGCTGTGGACGGAGTGGACGGGGCAGGGAAGACAATATTTGCCGACGAACTGGCCGCCGCCCTGCGACAGCGCGGCCGTGAGGTTATCCGGGCCAGCGTGGACGGCTTTCACCAACCCCGCGCGGCGCGTTACCGCCTGGGCCGGGACTCGCCCGAGGGGTTCTACCGGGAGTCCTACGACTACGCGGCCCTGCGGCGGGCGCTGCTGGACCCGCTGGGGCCGGGCGGTTCCCGGCGCTACTGCACGGCCACGTTCGATGTCGCTGCCGACCTGCCGGTGACCCCGGAGGGGATGGTGGCCCGCCCCGGCAGCATTCTGCTGGTGGACGGCCTGTTTCTACACCGCCCCGAGTTGCGTGAGGTGTGGGACGATTCCGTCTTCTTACGGGTGGCGTTTGCCGTGTCGGTTCCGCGCGGCGCAGCGCGCGGCCCCGGCTTCGGCTCCCCCGATCCGCTGGACCAGAGCAACCGGCGCTATATCGGGGGCCACCAGCTGTATTTCAGCGAGGCCGATCCAGAACGCCGGGCGGGCGTGGTGGTCGACAACAATGATCTGGACGCCCCCTTCATGGTGTGCGCGAGAGACGTCGCTGGCCGCTGAGGCGCAGTTCATCCTCAGCGCGTCTTCACGGTTCCTGGCAGCCGGGGCAACGTGCGAGGTGTTCACGGCCGGTGTGCGGGTGCTGCGGCTGGCCCTCGGCCCCGAGGCCAGCCTGGGCTTGCAGGCGGCGATCACGCGCGCCCTCTCCGCAGCGGGCGTGCCTGTGCCGGAGGTGCTGGAACTGGGTTCGCTTCCCTCTGGGCGGGTCTTCAGTTCCGCACCCGTCAGAAGGCGTGGCCGATGAAGGGGGCCAACTGGCTGCCCAGCCGCCCGTTCTGTCCGCCCCAGACCTGGCCTCACCGCTGAGGGCGCTTGGGCCTGGGCTGTGGCAGGTGGCCGAAAAGCCCTTAGCCCTGTGCCACACCGATCTCCATGCAGGGCAGTTTCGCTGGCGTGGCGGACGACTCACCGCGCCGCTGGATTTCCGTGACGTTGCCGTCGGGCCGCCCGCGTGGGACATGGCAAGCAAGGCCTGTTTCCGCGGCTGGTGGGCGGCAGGACAGGTGGCTGGGGATGCTGACCGCGACGCCGCTTTGGCCTGCTGCTGGCATTTCACCGTGCAGGCCGCGCTGCAAGACAGGGTGGCCCACAACGCATGGCAGAGGCTGTGGCCTTCGCGCGGGGCTGCCTGAACCGACTGAGCTGAACCTCCAAAGGTCACAGCACAGGCAGGACAGCGCGTCCTTGACGCTCCTGGGCAAAGAGGATACGCTGGCCCTGTGCTTACCTACCGGTAAGTAATTCACCCAGAGTCCTGCCAGGAGAGTCGAACCATGGACGAGATCGTCATTCAACCCGCAATCCACAACGCCGTCGGCGGCATCGTCGTGCTGGCCGCCATTGTGACCGTCATGCTCAACTGGCGCGGTCTGCTGAAACTCAGGGGGGTGGGAGCAGACGCTGCGGCCCCCCCATCGCTGAGCGGCTGGCAGAACGCCGCCCTGATTGCCCTGCAGATCGCGCTGATGGTTCAGGCATTGATCGGAATTAAACTGCTGGATCAGGGGCTGGGGACCGTGCAGAAGTACGTGCATTACCTGGGCGGCCTGGGAGCGCTGGGGCTGGTCATGCTGTACTACTGGCTGCCCAAGCGCGACGCCCGCGACAGTTCCATCAAGGCCCTGGGCCTGACCGTGGCCTCGCTGGCCTTCGTGCTGATGACCTTCATCATTGGTGGCCTTTACGCACGCGGCAGCCTGAGCTAAAGAGCGCAGGCGGGGAGGCGTGCGGCTCCCGTATCCTGCACCCCATGACCGCGCCTGCCACCGTTCCCGATCCCCTGAACACTGCGACCCTGACCATCACCTGCCCGGACCGCGGGGGCATCGTGGCCTCGGTGTCGCAGTTTCTGCACAACCACGGTGCGAACATCATCCACAGCGATCAGCACAGCACCGATCCGGCGGGCGGCACATTCTTCATGCGCATGGAGTTCTATCTGGCCCACCTCGATCTGGCCCGCGACGGGTTCGAGCGGGCCTTTTCCAGCGTGGTGGCCCAGCCCTTTCAGATGGAGTGGTCCCTGACCTACCGTGCCGAACCCAAGCGCATGGCGGTTCTGGTCAGCCGCTACGATCACTGTTTTCTGGACCTGCTGTGGCGCAAGCGCCGGGGCGAACTGAACGTGACCATTCCCCTGATTATCAGCAACCACGAGGACCTGCGCCGCGACGCGGAGATGTTTGGCATTCCCTTTCACGTCGTTCCCGTGAACAAGGAGAACAAGGCCGAGGCCGAGGCCGAACAGGTCCGGCTGCTGCGCGAGGCCGACACCGAATTTGTCGTGCTGGCCCGCTACATGCAGATTCTGTCGGGCGACTTTCTGCGCGCTTTCGGGCGGCCTGTGATCAACATCCACCACAGTTTCCTGCCCGCCTTTGTCGGTGCCAACCCCTACCGCGCGGCGTTTAACCGGGGCGTCAAGCTGATCGGGGCCACCAGCCACTACGTCACCGAGGAACTCGACGCCGGGCCGATCATCGCCCAGGACGTCGTGCCCGTAACCCACCGCGAGACGCCCGACACGCTGATGCGCCTGGGCCGCGACGTGGAACGGCAGGTGCTGGCCCGCGCCGTCAAGGCACAAGTCGAGGACCGCGTGCTGGTGCATGGCAACAAGACGGTGGTGTTTTAGAGCCTGTGAAGAGCGGGGAACCAGGTGCAGCCGTCAGTCCTCCACCCTTTGCCTTTGACCCGGCGCACGTCACCCCGTAGGCTGGGCGCATGGCTACCCTGTATGTCGTTTTGCTTACACTGCACAACATCAACCGCTGGCTGGTGGTGCTGGCCGGGGCTTGGGCACTGTTTCGCGGCTTCTCGGGCCTGCGTTCGGGGCGGGCCTTTACCGCCGCGGATCGGCGGCCAGTGGTGGCGTTCGTGGGCACGGTCAGCCTGCAACTGGTGCTGGGCCTGCTGCTGTTCGGCTTGATGGGGGCGCAGAACACCCCGGTCTTCGCGGGGACGCGGTCCAGCTTCCAGTGGGAGCATCTGGGCCTGGGTGTGCTGGCCGCCGTGTTCGCCACGCTGGCCTCCGCGCTGAGCAAGCGGGCCAGCGGCCATCCGGCCAAGTTCCGCGCGGTGACCGTCTGGACCGTGCTGAGTCTGGTGGTGGCGCTGGCAGGCGTGCCATGGTGGCGTCCGCTGCTGCGTCTCTTCACCCTGTAGGTCTTGAGGCTGCTGGGTTCAGCGCCGGCGGGGGTTGAGGGCGGGCCGCCCCCCCCGGTGGGCACCGGGCGGGGGTGCAGCATTTCCACCAAAACGCGCCCCCTGCACCTTTGGGGGCATGTGCCAGACGAGGAACAGCCGCCTGAGCCACCACGCCGCGCTGCCAGTCAGCGGCACGCCCAGCAGTTCACCCACGCCGTCGCTCCGTTCCAGGCCCGGCGCCTGCCCCAGCCTCCGGTATGAAAACCGCTTGAGAGACCAGGCTTGCAGGCTGCGGGCCATATTGTGACTGGCCCACATGCCGTTGAACGGGCAGTCCCCGGCAGAGGTGGGATGTTTCAAGCGGGCGGTGTCCCCGCCGCTGCACAGCCGGGTCTGGCCCTGCACGTGCAGAAACTCTTCGGTCAGCAGGCGGCCCGCGCCGTCACGCGGCGCCCCCTCGGTGCCGGGCAGGATTCTTGGGGCGGTGCCGGCGGCCTACAGGATCTCGTGGCCCCGCAGCGCCGGGCCGTCTTCCACGCGCACCTCTCCGGCCATGATCCGGGTCACCCGCCGGCCCAGATGCGGCGGTCTGGCCGGGGCGGGTGTGAAGGAGGGCAAGTTCCTGAATCATGGGCGCGATCCCTGACACTCTTCTGGCGTCAGACTTCACAAATTTTTCTTGGGCAGTGAGGCAAGATGTGCCCCACCGCCTCTGTTCAAATGCGCCCCGGCGCAAACTCGCCCTGCCGCCGCTCGGTGCCCATGCCGGCCACGATCATGTTCTGGACGCGCAGCCACGCGCGGGCGCTGGCCTCCACCACGTCGGTTGCCACACCCAGGCCGTGCAGCAGCGTTTCGCCGTGGCGGGCGCTGACGCTGACCTCGCCCAGCGCGTCGCCGCCCTGCGTGACCGCCTGAATGCGGTAGCTCTCCAACGTGGGCGTGATGCCCGTGATCCTGTTGATGGCCTGGAAGGCGGCCTCCACAGGGCCGTCGCCGTGCGCCGTGGCGTCCACCGGACCGTCAGGGGTGTGCAGGCGCACGAAGGCCACCGGAGTCATGTTCATGCCGCTGGTGATCTGGAAGCCTTCCAGGCTGAAAGTCTGTGGCACGTCACTGCGGGAATCGACCAGGGCACGCAGGTCGTCGCTGAAGATCTGTCCCTTGCGGTCTGCCAGATCCTTGAAGCGCCCGAACAGGTGCTGCACCTTGTCGTCGGGCATGTCCGCGTAACCCAGATCGGTCAGCGCTTTACGGAAGGCGGCCCGGCCCGAGTGCTTGCCCATGACCAGCACGGCAGCCTCGCGGCCCACCAGCTCGGCGTTCATGATTTCGTAGGTCTCGCGGGCCTTCAGGACGCCGTCCTGATGAATGCCGGACTCGTGCGCGAAGGCATTGTCGCCCACGATGGCCTTGTTGGGCTGCACCGGCATCCCGCTCAGGCGGCTGATCAGGCGGCTGGAGCGGTACAGCTCGCGGGTCTGGATGCCGGTCCTGTACCCATAGTGATCGGCGCGGGTATGAAAAGCCATTACGATCTCTTCCAGGCTGGCGTTGCCGGCCCGCTCACCGATGCCGTTGATGGTGCATTCGATCTGCCGCGCGCCGCCCTCGACGGCGGCAATGGAATTGGCCACCGCCATGCCCAGATCGTCGTGGCAGTGGCTGCTCAGGATGACGTGTGCGGGCAGTTCGGCCTTCAGGAACGCGAACAGCTTGCGCATCTCGTCGGGGGTGGTGTAGCCGACGGTGTCCGGCACGTTGATGGTGGTGGCCCCGGCCTCCACCGCCGCCTTGAAAATCCGGCTCAGGAAATCCCAGTCGCTGCGGGTGGCGTCCTCGGCGCTGAACTCCACATCGTCCACGAAGGAACGGGCCAGCGTCACGGCCTGCACGGCGCGCTCCACCACGGCGTCGGGTTCCAGATTCAGCTTCTTGGCCATGTGAATCGGGCTGGTGGCAATAAAGGTGTGGATGCGCGGCTTCTCGGCAGCCTCCACGGCCCGCGCTGCCGCCTCAATGTCGGCCCGTCCGGCCCGCGCCAGCCCGGTGATGATCGGCCCGCGCACCTCGCGGGCAATGCGCGACACGCCTTCCAGATCGCCAGGGCTGGCGATGGGGAAGCCCGCCTCGATCACGTCCACACCCAACCTTGCCAGCTGATGCGCGATTTCCAGCTTCTGCGCGTGGTTCAGGGCTACGCCGGGCGACTGCTCGCCGTCGCGCAGGGTTGTGTCGAAGATGCGGATGCGGTCGGTGCTTTGCGGCTGGGTCATGGGGGCTCCTGTACTTGAATGTGCTTGAGAGGCAGGTTGATGGGCAAAGCAAATCCCCCGGAGGGGACTCCTCCGGGGGATCGGGCGCGCAGAAAACCTTGCTGGCCGTTCACTCCACCGGAGGACGGGTAAGAAGGAGGCCAGAGCGGATCATGGCTGGACTGTAACGGATGCGGCGGTGGGGGCAAGGGGAGTCGTCTAGCCGCCCTGGCCCCCTGCCACCGCACCACCCCTGGTGCAGCATGGCCTGGGCCACCCTGACGAAGCCTGGCACGTTCGTGCCCTGCAGGTAACTGAGGCTGCCATCGGGCCGCCGCCCGTGTGCCAGGGCGGCGCGGTGGCAGCCTCGCATGATCTCGTGCAGGTGCTGGGCGTGCTGGCTCATTTCTAGGCCGCTGCGGTCGCCGGAGCACGGGGCCGTGACAGCTCTCTTAATTGCCCACCGACACCACGTTGCAGGTGCAGCGGGCCATGCTGGTCAGCCGTCCGCGCTCGTCCCTGATCTCCACCGTCCAGACCAGCACGCTGCGGCCCCGGTAGGCCAGTGTCGCCTCGCCGGTCACGAAGCCGCCGGACACGCCCCGGACGTGCGTGCCGCTCAGGTCCACGCCCACCGCCACCTGCCTGCGCGGATCGAGATTGACCCACGATCCCACGCTCGCCAGTTCCTCGGCCAGCGCGAGGTTTGCGCCGCCGTGCAACCGTCCGGCGGGCTGGAGGTTGCCCTCTACCGGCATCTGCGCGCTCAGGCGTTCGCGAGCAATGGCGATGAAATTAATGCCCAGACGCGCGCCGAGGGTACCGCTTAAGCCGCCGCCCTGCGGACCATTCATGAAGGCGGCCACCTGCTCGGGCGTCAGGCGGGCCAGCTCCTCGGGACTGGGAAAATTCAGATCGGGATGCAGCGTCATGCGGGGAGAATAGGGCGCCGGGGCAGTCTTAGCCCTGTGGGTGGTCCAGGGTCCGGCCCACGCCCAGCCCGTGGCGGTACACCAGTTCGCCGCCCAGAAAGCCGCCCGCCAGCGAGAGTCCCAGCGCCGTGCCCGACAGCACTTTGCCCAGGCCGCGCCTGTGTTTGCGCCGCGCCACGATGGACCCGACGTTCAGGAAGAAGGCCGTCTCGTTCAGGAGGCCGTGAATCAGACCGGTGCGCCGTGCCTGACCGCGTGCGCCGCTCCAGTCGGTCCAGCCGGTGGCGATGGTGGCGACGGCCCCCACCGTGCCCAGCGTCAGCGCCAGATCGGCGGCCCGCTCGGTGGCCTCGGTGTTCTGGCCGGGGAAGAAGTCCAGCATCCCGGCGATCATCCAGCCGCCCAGCGGCAGATGCACCAGAATCGGGTGAATCGGGTGGCCCAGCGGCACGCCGTGCAGGGCGTCAGTCACGCCCTCGGGCAGCAGGTCCTCCGCGCCGCGCAGGGCCAGTTGCAGTTTCTCGGCCAGCGCCTCGATGGCGTCGTGGTTGACCACCGCGTCTTCAAGAACATAGCTGGGCTTATCCTGATCGGCTTGCCAGGGAAGAAGGCTCATGCCCTGACGATAGGCGCGGCGCCTGCGCTGGCGTGCCGCGCCCGCTAAAGGCGGATTCATGGACGGCGCTCAATCGGGAATCAGGTCTGCCGGATCAGGGGTCAGGCATGCGGCGAAGGCCGCCGCGTATTCCTCGCGGTCCAGCCCGCGCCCGATAAACACCAGTTCGCTGTCGCCTCCCCCGGTGTCCCAGGCGTCGGCGGTGAACAGGTCACGCACCGCCTGAAACAGGATGCGCTGGGGGTAGCCGTGCAGGTCCAGCCAGCCCTTGACGCGCAGCACCTCGGCGGGCCGGGCCAGGATGAACGAGGTCATGAAGCGCTGCCACTCGTAGGGGTCCAGGGGACGGTCTGCACGCAGGGTAAAGGTCTTCAGGTCCGGCGTGTGCGCGTGCCTCTCTGTGTCCTGGCCGTCCAGCACGCGCGGATCGAAGTCATCGCGGGCCAGCAGGGCGTCGGCATCGATCTGGCCGCGTTCCACGCCGATCACGCGGGCCAGCGGGTTGACGCCGCGCAGGGTGGCCTCGGCCCGCTCCAGCGCCTCCTCGCCCACCAGATCGGTCTTGTTCAGGACCACCACGTTGGCGTAAGCCAGTTGCCGCGCCGCCTCCGGGTGTTCGCGCAGGGTGTGCAGGACGTGGCGGGCGTCGACCACCGCCACCAGTGTCGTAACGCGGAAGGCGGCCCGCACCCCGCGCTCCAGCAGCGTCGCCAGCACCGGTGTGGGGTCCGCCACGCCCGACAGCTCCACGATCACCGCGTCAGGTTTCGTGTCGCGCATGGAAATCGTGACCAGTGCCCGCAGCAGATCGTCGCGGCCCGTGCAGCACAGGCAGCCGGCCGTCAGCTCGGTCACGTCGTCCTGAAGGCGCTCGATCAGGCTGCCGTCCACCCCGGCCTGCCCGAACTCGTTGACAATCACGCCCAGCCGGTGCGGCAGGCTGCGGATCAGATGGTTGACCAGCGTGGTCTTGCCTGCGCCCAGAAAGCCGCCGATCACGAGGATGGGAATGCGCGGGTCAGGGGAGGGGACAGGCGTGGTCATGGGCAGAGGATAGCGGTCTGCCCAGGTGCGGAGGTCTGGGATAGATCGCCCATTGCGCCGCCCCTTGTCTGCCCAGCAGCGTCCGAAGGGGAGGCCAATGCACTGACGCTGGCCTCCGGGACGGACGCGGCTGCGTCAGCTTTTCAGGTTTTCCTGTTCCCACTCGTAGAACTCCGGCTTGTAAAATTCCAGCCGGATTTTCTTGTATTCCTTCGTTGAGTACAGGATGTCGTGGGCCACGCCGCTGGCCACCTCTTCCTCAATTGCCCTGATCTTGCCGAACGCCTCTTCCTTGCTGCGTCCGTGAACCATGGTGAAAATCGTGTACGGCCACTCCGGGTAGGTGGGGCGCAGGTAGCAGTGCGACACGGCCTTGAATTCGGCCATCTGGCGGCCCACCTCGGCCACGTCCTCCTGCGGCACGGCCCACACGCCCATCGCGTTGAAGGTAAAGCCCGCCTTCTGGTGGCGGAACACGGCAGAGACGCGCCGCAGCGCCCCGGCAGCCTTCATTTTCTCGGCGTGGGCGGCCACCTCGTCGATGCTCAGGCCCAGCGCGGCGCAGGCATCGGCGTAGGGCTCCTCGGTCACGGGCAGATCCTTCTGGAACTCCACCACGAAGGCGCGGTCCAGATCCGTCACCTCGTAGCCGATGTTGCGCTGCTCACTGGTGTACTGCGGCTTGGCTTTGGCGTTCCAGTCCTCTTTACCGGTCATGTCGAACTCCACGCCGATCTTGAACAGGTGCAGCGTGGGCATCAGGCGGGTCAGACGGGCGCCGCTCAGCTCGTGCAACTTCTGGACGTGCGCTTCCAGATCGCTCTCGGGCGGCACGGCAATGGTGTACCACAGATTGAAATCGTGATTGCGCTTGTAGTTGTGGCTGACGCCGGGGTGGCCGTTCACCACTTCCGCGCCTGCGTCCAGCTGATCCTCGTCGTGCACGGCGGCCACCAGGCTGCTCTGGTACCCCAGCGTGCGGGTGTCGAAGATGGCACTGACCTGCCGCAGCACGCCCTCGGCCTTGACCTCGCGCAGAATTTCCAGGGCCTCGGCCTCGCTCAACCCGACTTCTTCGGCAATCAGCTGGTAGGGGCGCCGGACGATAGGAATATTTTTCTGTATACGGTTGAGAAGCTGCTCACGCGCCGTGGGGAGCGTGGTTTCCGGGGCAGGCGAGGGGGCGGTCATGCCTCCACAATAGGCGCTCCTGAGCGGCGAAACGTCCCCGAACGAGCGGTCAGGCGCTGTTTTTTGCGGCGCTGCGCGTCACAATGTCTTCCATGAGGAACCTCAAATGGTAACGGCCATCGTGATGGTGCAGGCGGACCGCCAGCGCGTGCAGGAAACCGCCGAGGCGCTGGCCGCCATTCCCGCCGTGCGCGAGGTCTACAGCGTGACCGGCGAGTGGGACATCGTGGCAATTCTCAAGCTGGCCGAGTACGACCAGCTCGACGACGTGGTGACCGGCCACCTGCGGAAGGTGGAGGGCATCGCCCGCACCCAGACCATGCTGGCCTTCCGCACCTACAACGACGCGCTGCTGGACCAGGGCTTCGGCGTGGGGCTCGACGAGGGCCGGGCCAACGGGGGAGGCTAGGCGGCGGTCCGCACCCTCTGACGGGTTGCTTTCTGGGAGGGTGGGGTAGGGCTGTCCCACATAAGCGAATGCATCTGCGGCAGGCGGACACCGGCCCGGCACCCGCGCTAGGCTGGCGGCATGACAGCAACCCAGGAGAGGACGGCGGCGCTGCGCGAGCAGCTCGTGGCGTGGCGGCGGCACCTGCACATGAACCCCGAGGTGGGCTTTCACGAGCATGAAACTGCGGCCTACATCGAGGCGGAGCTGAACAGGATGCCGGGGCTAACGGTCACGCGGCCCACCGCAACCAGCGTGCTGGCGGTGCTCAGGGGCGGCCAGTCGGGCCGCACGCTGCTGCTGCGGGCCGACATCGACGCGCTGCCCATCACCGAGGAAAACAGCTTCGAATTCGCCTCTAAAAACAAGGGCGTCATGCACGCCTGCGGCCACGACGGGCACACCGCGATTCTGCTGGGCGTGGCGAAGCTGCTGTCCGGGAATCCCGACGAGGTGCCTGGCGAAGTCCGCATGATCTTCCAGCACGCTGAGGAAATCGGGCCGGGCGGTGCGGAGGAACTGGTGATGGAAACCGGGCTGATGGACGGCGTGGATGTGGTGACCGGCCTACACCTGAACAGCCAGTTGCCTGCCGGTATGGTGGCGGTCAAGCCGGGGCCGTTCATGGCGGCGCCCGACATGCTGGAACTGACCATCCGGGGCCGGGGCGGGCACGGTGCACACCCGGAAGAGGCCATCGATCCCATCGCGGTGGGCGCGCAGGTGGTCACCAACCTGCAGCACATCGTCAGCCGTGGTGTGGCGGCGCTGGACCCGCTGGTGATCAGCATCACCTCGTTCCACAGCGGCACCACACACAACGTCATCCCGGACCGCGCTGAGATTCTGGGCACGGTTCGCAGCTTTGATGCCGAGTTGCGTCAGCGTGCGCCCCAGCTGATCGAGCGCGTCATCAAGGGCGTGTGCGAGGCCCACGGCGCGACGTACGAGTTGAAGTACGAATTCGGTTACCGCGCCCTGATCAACACCGACTGGGTGGCCGAGCAGCTCAAGGAGATCGCGCTGGAGACCGTGGGGCCGGACCACTTCCGCGACGCTAAACCCACCATGGGGGGCGAGGACTTCAGCGCCTACCTGGAAAAGGCCCCCGGCGCATACTTCAACGTCGGCTCCGGCAGCGACGAGCAGGACAGCCGCTGGCCGCACCACCACCCGCGCTTCACCATCGATGAGGCCAGTCTGGAGACCGGCGTAAAGATGCTGCACGCTGCCGCCCTGCGCCTGACGCTGCCGCAGTAACGCCGTTCTGCCTGACAACGGGTGTGGCCTGCGCGGCACGCCCGTTGTTGCGTGATGGTTCCGGCGGGGACTGTAGGCCGCAGGCGGTTCGTGGCCTGGGCAGCGGATCCACGGCATGTGATCACAGCCCAAAAAGTGCCGGTAAGAACTGGCTAGAGATGCTGGGCCGGCGTGGCGGGCCGCGCCGCCGTACTGCCGCGCACAATTAACCGGGTCGGCAGCCGCACGTCCACCTGGGCCTCGCCGCCCAGCAGGGCCAGCATGGCCTGACCCACGCGCCGCCCCTTTTCAGAGGTGGGCTGCCAGACGGTGGTCAGGTTCAGGTCGGCGCTGCCGGGCGCGTCGTCGTAGCCGATGATGCTCAGGCGCTGCGGCACGGCCCAGCCCAGGGTGTGGGCGGCCCTCAGCGCCCCGTGAGCCAGCACGTCACTCATGCACAGCAGCGCGGTGGTCTGGGGCTCGGCCTGCAGCAACTCCAGCGCGCAGGCCTCGCCGTCGGCAATGGTGTTGCGCCCGGCTTCGGTCAGGAAAAGCTGGGCGTGGGCGGGTGTGCCGGCGGCCACCGCCTCACGGTAGCCGCGCAGGCGTTCGGCGGTGGGGTGATAGACGATCTGCCGCTCCCGTTCGTGGGTCACGCGCCCGCCGCCCTGCCGGAGACCGAGTTCCAGGCACAGCACGCCGATGTGGGTGTGGCCCAGTCCCAGCAGATGCTGCGCCGCCAGGGTGGCCCCTCCAGCGTCGTCGATGCCTACGCCGGCAGCCTGGGCATGCTGGTCCTGATCCACCAGGACGGTGGGCAGGTTGCGCGACAGAACCGCGCGCAGCAAATCGCTGTTCTGCGCGGCGCTGTACACGATCAGGCCGTCCACGCTGGCACTCTGCACGGGAAGGAGTGGATCGGCCTGGGTGTCGGCGGGACTGGCCAGCAGCAACAGGTTGTAGGAGGCATCCTGCAGCGCCTGTGCCACGCTGCCCAGAAACTGCGCGGCAGCCGGATCGGCGAAGGCGTATTCCAGCGGCGCGTCGTACACCACGCCGATGACCCCGGTGCGGCCCCGCCGCAGGCTGCGGGCCAGGGGGTCAGGGCCGCCGTAGCCCAGCGTGCGCGCCGTTTCCAGCACCTGCTCGCGCAGCGCCGCCGAGAGCTGATCGGGGCGGTTGTAGGCGTTGCTCACGGTGGCCACGCTGACCCCCAGGGCGCGCGCCACCTCGCGCAGGGTAATGCGTCCGCTGGACGGTGCGGCAGGCTTGGGCGGCATGATCTCTATCTTAGCCCTCCTCCCGGCTATCTGAATCGTTTTAGCCCTGTTCATCCCCGCCCAGATCGTGCGGGTTACAGTCCCAGGGTCGGCCCGGGCCGAGGGCTGTCCGGGCCCGGTGTCTCCCGTGGCTGCGTCCCGAGTCTCTCCCCATTTCCTTTACTCCAGGAGCCTGCATGTCCCCTTCCCAGTTTCCCCCTGCCCCTGGCCGCGCCGAGTCCGCCCGCCGCGCCGTCAGTCTGATCTTTCTGGTCAACGGCGCGTTCTTTGCCACCTGGGCGGTGAATATTCCTGGGGTGCGCGACGCGTTCAGGCTCAGCGAGGCCCAGGTGGGCGGGGCGCTGCTGGCGATTGGACTAGGGGCGCTGGTCACCATGCCGCTGACAGGCAGCTGGACGGCGCGGTACGGCAGCGGTCCGGTAACGCGGGTGGCGGTGGTGGCCTGCATGCTGTCGCTGGCGCTGCCGTTCGTGGTGCCGGGCTATCTGGGACTGGTGCTGGCGCTGACCGTCCTGGGGGCCGCCAACGGCAGCCTGGACGTGGCGATGAATGCCCAGGGGGTCACGGTCGAGCAGGCCCTGAAGCGCCCGGTCCTGAGCCGCCTGCACGCCTATTTCAGTCTGGGCGGGGTGCTGGGCGCGGGCCTGGGCACCCTGCTGGTAGGCCGCGTGCCGATGCTCACGCACGTGCTGCTGGTGGTGGGCGTCACGACCGTCGCGGGCCTGCTGGCGGGCCGGCTGCTGCTGCCGGATGCTCCGGTGGCCGGGGACGCGGACGAGGCTCGGGCCGCCGCGCCGCCGCGCCGCGCGGGCATCAGTTCCGCCGCGCTGCTGCTGGGCCTGCTGTGCTTTCTGGGCATGCTCTCGGAGGGGGCCAACTACGACTGGGCGGCGCTGTATTTCCACGATGTGCTGGGCCAGGGGGACGGCAACGCGGGCGTCGGCTACACGGCCTTTGTGGTGACCATGACGCTGGGCCGCTGGTTTGGGGACCGGGCGCGTGGGCGGCTGGGCGACGAGGCCATTGTGCGGGTGGGCGCGGCGCTCACGGGGCTGGGCCTGGGCGCCGCGCTGCTGGCGCAGGGGCCGGGTCTGGCCGCTGCGGGGTTCGCCCTGTCCGGTCTGGGCCTGAGCAACGTGGTCCCGGTGCTGTACGGCGCGGCGGGGCACGCGCTGGCCGGGCGCGGCATCGCGCAGGTGGCCACCATCGGCTACGGCGGCTTTCTGTTGGGGCCGCCCCTGATCGGGTTCGTGGCCCAGCAGGTTGGCCTGCGTGCGGCGCTGGGCGTGGCGCTGGCCGGGGCCGTGCTGGTGGCCCTGCTGGGAGGCGCGGCCTTCGGGCTGCTGCGGCGGCGCGCGGCTACCAGAAGCCAGCGCCCCGTACCCTGACCGCCCCCTGACAGGCCGTATGGGCGAAGGGGGCGTGGGACTCCATGCCCTGTGTGACGGCAGGTCCACACGACCCATTCGGCCCCAGTGCCTTTATCCAATCTTTATAGGCGTGACCGAGATGATCCAATTACCGCCCGCCCGCTTATGTCTGGGTAGAAGGACAACAAGGCGAAAGGGGCCATCTGAACAGCCGGGCAGGCCAACCCTTTCGTGTCCTGATGCCGCGTCCTGTGCCCCCGCCTCTCACTTCCCTGGAGGAACACCATGAGCAACGAAACCAACGAAAAACTGCTGAACCGCCGTAAATTCCTGGGAGCCGCTGGCGCTGTCGGCGCCGGCACCCTGCTGGCAGGCTGCGCGCCCGGCATGATGGGCGGCGCAATGGCGCAGGGCGGCGACAAGAAGGCCAACCTGGACGGTACCATCTTCAACTTCGCCCTGAACCTGGAGTATCTGGAAGCCGCGTTCTACCTGGCCGCCGTGGGCCGCCTGGAAGAGCTGGACGCGGTGGGCGGCGACAGCAAGAAGGTCATTTTGCCCGCCGGCTTTACCGGCAAGGGCGGCGCGGGCATCAAGTTCGAGTCCGCCGACGTGGCGGCCTACGCCAACGAGATCGCCTCCGACGAGCTGAACCACGTCCGCATCATCCGCAAGGTGCTGGGTGCGGGCGCCGTAGCCCAGCCCATGATCGATCTCGGTCCGGCCTTCCTGGCGGCGGGCAACGCGGCCTCGGGCGGCGCCATCACCGGCTTCAACCCCTTTGCCAACGACCTGTTCTTCCTGCACGGCGCGTTCATCTTCGAGGATGTGGGGGTCAGCGCGTACAAGGGTGCGGCCCGCTTCCTGTCCGATACCTCGGCGGGCGGCAACTTGGAAAACGCGGCGGGCATTCTGGCCGTCGAGGCGTACCACGCCGGGCAGATCCGCACCCTGCTCTACCAGCAGCGCAACACCCAAGTCACCCCGGCCCTCAAGGTCAGTGACGTGGTGGCGGCCATCAGCAACCTGCGCGACGCGGTGGACGGCGCCAGCGACGTGGACCAGGGCATCCTGAATGCGGCGGGCGGTGCCAACATCGTGCTGGCCGACACCAACTCGATTGCCTTCAGCCGTACCCCCCGTCAGGTGGGCAACATCGTCTTCCTGAAGGTCGACGCGGTCAAGGGCGGCTTCTTCCCCGAAGGCCTGAACGGCGATTTCGCTGCCATTCTGGCGCTGTAGTCCTCTGATTCCCCAGCTCCACCGCGCCGTCGTCCTCGCCTGACGGCGTTCCGGAGAAGTAAGCGCCCTGGCCTGCAATGGGTCAGGGCGCTCTCTTCTGGGTCTCCGGGCGGCCGTATCTGCGGGGTCTGGCTGGCCGGCCTATTGACAGTTTCCAAACTCGCCAGTAAAGTAACCGAGCCTTCCGAAACGCCCCACGGGCGCGGCTACCAAGCGGAAGGGCCGTTTCACGAAAGACAGATGCCGAGGTGGCGGAATTGGTAGACGCACTAGTTTCAGGGACTAGCGCCGCGAGGTGTGTGGGTTCAAATCCCATCCTCGGCACCACAGCAAGAGAGCAGGACCAGTGAAAGGCCCCCGGCAGCAGTGTTGGGGGCCTTTCCTGTATGTGCCGGGACCCTGGCCGGAGCCTCTCAATCCGGCCTTCCCTCACCCCGCCCCGGACCGCCCCGCACTACACTGGAGAGGTGAAGAGGTTTGCGGTAAGCGGTGAGGGTCTGGCGGTCAATGAATCGGTCTTTTTCCCGGTGTTACCCGCCCTCTGCCGCCTGCTGCCCGCCGCACCAGAGGCGCAGGCATGAGCGCCATCTATCAGCGTGCGCGGCCCATCCGCTGGGACCAGGTGGTGGGCCAGGAACACGTCAAGGACGTGCTGAAGGCTGCGCTGGAGGCCGGGCGCGTGGGTCACGCCTACCTGTTCAGTGGGCCGCGCGGGGTGGGCAAGACCACCACGGCGCGGCTGATCGCCATGACCGCCAACTGCAGCGGGCCTGCGCCGAAACCCTGCGGCGAATGCGAGTCCTGCCTGAGCGTGCGCGCCGGATCCCATCCCGACGTGATGGAGATTGACGCGGCCAGCAACAACGGTGTGGACGACGTGCGTGACCTGCGCGAGCTGGTGGGGCTGGCGGCCATGCGCGGCGGCAAGAAGATCTACATTCTGGACGAGGCGCACATGATGACCAAGAGTGCCTTCAACGCGCTGCTCAAGACGCTGGAGGAGCCGCCGGGCCACGTCATCTTCATCCTGGCCACCACCGAGCCGGAAAAGATCATTCCTACCATCCTTTCGCGCTGCCAGCACTACCGCTTTCGCCGCCTGACGCCGGAGGAGATTGCCGGGAAACTGGCGGGGCTGGCCCGGCAGGAGGGCATGACCGCCGAGCCGGAGGCATTGAACCTGATTGGACGGCTGGCCGACGGCGCGATGCGCGACGGCGAGAGCCTGCTGGAGCGCATGCTGGCCGCCGGTCAGGTGGTCACGCGGGCCGGGGTGGAGGAGGCGCTGGGCCTGCCGCCCGGCGAGCGCGTGCGCGGCATCGCGGCGGCCCTGGTGGTGGGCGACGCGGGCGCGGCGCTGCAGGGGGCCGGCCACCTGTACCGCGACGGCTTCGCGGCCCGCACGGTGGTGGAGGGTCTGGTCTCGGCGCTGGGGGCCGCCCTGCACGCCGAACTGGGCCTGGGTGACGAGGGGCGGCTGGACGGCGCGGACGTGCCCAGGCTCCTGAAGTTGCAGGCCGCGCTGGATGAACAGGAGGCGCGTTTTGCCCGTTCCGCCGACGGACAGAGCCTGGAACTGGCGCTGACCCACGCCCTGCTGGCCGCCGACGGTGGGACCGGTGGAGGAGGGGCGGCGACGGGCGCAGGCGCGGCGGCCATGCCAGCGGACCTGTTGCAGCGCCTCAACCGCATGGAAAAGGAGCTGGCCGGTCTGCGAGCGGTCGGTGCAGGCGCTGGGGCAGGCAGCGCGGCTGTGGCAGCCCAGGAGCGGAGCGGCCCCGCCCCGGCCCGCGAGGTGGTGCGGGACGCGGTGGCGGTGGTTCAGGCTGGCCCCCAGGCGCAGGAGGAGGCCCCGCCAGCCCAGCAGGGCAACTGGGCCGACGTGGTGCGCGCCGCCAGCATGCAGCTGCGCGCCTTTCTGAAGCCTGCGAGGATGCACGCCGAGGCGGGCTACGTCAGCCTGACCTACAGCGACAACGGCTTTCACGCCAAGCAGGCGCTGAGCAAGTTCGACGACATCGCCACGCTGGCCCTCAAGGTGTTCGGCCCGGTCACCTTCGAACTGGTCACCGCCGAGGCCAACAAGAAGCAGAAACTGGGTGGCGGGGCCGGGGGCGGTGCTGTGGGGGCGGCTTCTGCCCCGGCGTCCCGTCCTGCGCCTGAGGCGCCCCGGACGGTGCCTGTGCAGGCCGCCCCCGCCGCCGAGATCGAGATCGCGCCGTTCGATCCGGCGCCGCGCCGGGCCAGCCGGGGGACCGAAGTGCCGGGGGCGCAGGCTTCTGCCCAGGCCACGCCTCCCCAGCCCCAGACCACGTTGCCGCCGCGCCCGGCGGCTGTGGCGACGCTGGAACCGCCGGGCGGCGGGCCACCGCCCCGGCCTCAGACGCGCCCGCCTGAGACCCGCCTAGCCCGCCCCGCCAGCCCGGACGACGTGGCCCCTGCCCCGCTGCCCACCATTGACGCGGATCCCTGGCTGACCGCCCATGTGGCCGACGCGCCTGCGCCCCCTGCCGGATCGGCCCCTCCGGAGGCCCGCGCCGCCTCACGCGAGCTGTACATCGTGGAAGCCATCGATGTGGAACCCGACTGGGACGACATCGGCGGTCCGCTGGACGCGGGGGCACCCTCTGGCCCGCCCAGCCTGGAAGACGCGCCGTACGCCGCGCTGACGGTGGAACGTCCGGCCCCGGCCCCGCGCCCGGCGGCGGCGCCCCAGCCGGTGGCCAGCGCCGCGCCCTCGCGCCCCGGCGACATCCGCGCCCACCCCATGTACGAGGAGATCAAGGGCCGCTTCAGCGGGCGCGTGCGCGAGATCGGCAAGAACCGCAACCCGGTGGCCCCGGCGGTGGAGAGCGACGAGACGGACGAGGAGATCGAGGGCTAGACCGGCGCTTCACCCGTCTGCGTTGCTGCCCCTTCCGGTCAGGCCCAAGTGGGTCCCGCAACCGTCATCCGGTTCAATCCAGGTCCAGCGTGATGGTCACGGGACCGTCGTTGCCCAGGTCGATGACCATGTGCTCGCCGAAGCGGCCCTCGCCCACGCTGAGGCCCAGGTCACGCAGGGCGGCGTTGAATGCGCCGTACAGCCCGCGGGCCTGCTCGGGTGGGGCCGCTCCGGTAAAGCTGGGGCGGTTGCCAGCGCGGGTGTCGGCGTACAGCGTGAACTGGCTGATGCTCAGCACGCCGCCGCCTGTGTCCAGCACGCTGCGGTTCATCTTGCCCGCGTCATCGCCGAAGATCCGCAGCTTGGCGATCTTGGCCGCCAGCGCCCGCGCGGTCTGGGCGGTGTCGCCCGGCGCGACGCCCAGCAGGACCAGCAGCCCCGGCCCGGTCTGCCCGGTAACTGCGCCCGCCACGGTGCAGGTGGCGTGGGTCACCCGTTGTACGACGGCCCGCACTAGTGGCCCTGCGCGCCGCTGCCCAGCCGTTCACGCAGGCTCGAAATTGCCCCGGTCAGCAGGTCAGCCTCCGCGAAGTCCAGGTTGCCCCGGGTCTTGTCGGCCAGCATGGTCAGCAGTTTCAGGCTGCGCTCGGCGGTCTGGCGGGCGCGGCCCTCCTGAAGCAGTCCGTCGCGCGCGGCGCTGGCGGTGGCGGCATTCAGGTCGCCCAGTGCGGCCTCGGCGGTGGCCTGGAGGGAATTGACGAGTCCAACGAATTCAGGATGGGGCATGGGCCCCAGTCTACGGGGCCGCCGGAAGCAGGTCCGTTGTCCCGCTCGCGGTGCTGGTCGGTGGGTGTGTTCAGCCATTCAGGAGCTGTGGGCCAGACGGGGCAGGGTTCAAAACAGCCCCGGCTGCCCGTCCATGTCCGCTGGCGCAAGCTGCGCGACGGCCTCCGGCCTCTTCTCGCCGCACAGGACGGCGGCCACCTCGCGGATGTCGCGCCAGGTCAGCGCCTTGGGGGTGCCGGGACTGCGCGCCGGATTTCGCAGCAGGTAGGCCGGGTGGAACATGGGCATCAGCAGGGCCTGGTGCGTGCCGCCCGCGCCGTTGTCATGCGTGAAGGCAAACCACTGGCCGCGCAGGCTGGCAATGCCCCGGTCTGTCCGCAGCAGGTGCTGCGTGGCGGTGTTGCCCAGGCTCAGGATCACGTGGGGGCGCAGCAGCCTGAGCTGCGCGCCCAGCCACAGCCCTGTGCAGGTATTCACCTCGTCGGGCCGGGGCGGGCGGTCACCCGGTGGACGACATTTGACGGTGTTGGTCAGGTAGGCCTCGTCCCGCCGGATGCCCGCCGAGGCCAGGATGCGGTCCAGCAGCTCCCCGCCCGCCCCCACGAAGGGGCGGCCCAGCCGGTCTTCCTCGCGCCCCGGCCCCTCGCCGATGATCACCAGCCGGGCCGCAGCGTGGCCCTCGGCCACCACCACGCCGCTGCAGCCGGGGCGCAGGCGGCACGCGGCACACCCCTGGGCCAGCAGGTCCAGCGCCCCCAACGCGGCAGCCGGGTCAGCCGCCAGCGGCGGTTTCCAGCTTGGGACGGCGGCTGCGGGCCTCGCGGCGGGTCTTGGGGTCCAGCCCCACCAGCAGGAAGAAGTTCTCCAGCGCGTTCTCGCGGCCCTTCAGATCGGGATGCTCATGCTCCGGCGTGCCGGTGGAAAACGGAATGGCCTCGTACAGCGACAGGGCGTGCGCGATCACGTCGTCGGGGGCGTGCTTCTCGGCGTGGGTGCCCAGCGCCACGTACACCTCGCGGCGGCACTCGGCATGTTTCAAGAAGGCGTCGGGCCACGGCGTCTCAGGGGCGCGCAGCATGTCCTGGCGGGCAATCCGGCGGTAGTGCTTGAGACCTTGCAGGAGCTGATCGGTGGTCATGGGTTCCTTCATCGGTCCTCCAGATCGGGTGCCTGATCGGATGGCTGTTCCCTGGAACCGAGTATAGGAGTCTGCGCGTGCGGAAGGTCCAGCCGGAATTGCCATCACCCCACCGCAAAGTTTCATATCTGCCAGACACCACGTTCCAAGATATGAGGAAGATGAGGATGTGATCAAGGGTACAGTTGGGCTTATGGCTGTGACTGACACTACTTTTGGCTGCTGTTCCAACATGAGTCCGAATCTGAGAAGCTTGAGCCAAACGGCAGATCCGGGTGCGGCATGAGAAGGGCCGGGACGCATAAACAACGTATAGGCGCATAAACCAGGCGGTTCCGTCCAAGAATTAAGGGCAAATAAATAAAGCTGGGATAAACTCCTACAGTCGATGAATTACTCCCGCTTCCTGTTGCCCCTTGCCCTCGCCGCGCTGACCAGCACCTCCGCTGTGGCCGCCACGTACACCGTCAAAAGCGGTGACACCCTGACCGCCATAGCGCGGGCCACGGGAACGGACGCTGGAACGCTGATGCGGTTGAACGGTCTGAACAGCTCCACCATTCAGGTGGGCCAGAAGCTCAATATCGGTGGGGGGGCCGTCAACGCTCCCGTCCGCAACGCCGCGCCCGCCGCCACGAACACTGGCGGCGCGTTCGTGCGGACGGCCGCCGCCCGTTTCCTGGGCGTGCGCTACGTACTGGGTGGCAGTGGCCGCAACGGTCTGGACTGCTCCAGCTTCACCCAGAGCGTGTTCAGGAACCTGGGTATTAATCTGCCGCGCACCGCTGCCTCGCAGTGGCGCAGCGGGCGTGCGGTCAGCCGCCGCGATCTGCGCGCGGGCGATCTGGTGTTCTTTAACACCATGGGCCGCGTCGCCAGTCACGTCGGCCTGTACGTGGGCGACGGCATGATGGCCAACGCCAACAGCTACAAGGGCCGTACCGTTATCGAGCCGCTGTTCGCCAATACGTACTGGGCCAGCCGCTACAACGGCGCGCGCCGCGTCTTGAACTGAACCAGGAATTCCACAGCGTGCGGGCGGATGACATCGACTCATCCGCCCGCACGCTGTGTTTGGTCCGGGCAGACTTCTTCTCCGGACAGGCTGTGCAGGGCGGCACAGGGGATGCCTCCGTTGAACTCGCCTGCTACCCTGAACCGCAATGAAACTTCTGGTCGTCGGCGGCGCGGGCTACATCGGTTCACATACAGTGCGGCAACTGCGGGCGGCGGGGCACGAGGTGGTGGTGCTGGACAACCTGTCCAACGGTCACGCTGAGGCCCTGCCGAAAGACGTAAAACTGGTCCAGGCCGATCTGCTGGATTTTCCCGGCGTCAAGGCGGTCCTGGAAGCCCACAAGCCCGACGCTGTGATCCACTTCGCCGCATTGATCGAGGTGGGCGAGAGCATGCGCGCCCCGGCCCGCTACTACCGTAACAACGTGGTGGGCAGCCTGAACCTGCTGCAGGCCATTGTGGACACCCGCAAGGTGCCGCTGGTGTTCTCCAGCACCGCCGCCGTGTACGGCACCACCGACGCCGTGCCCATCCCTGAGAACGCCGCCATGCAGCCTGAAAGCGTCTACGGCGAGACCAAGCTGATGACCGAGCGCATGATCCACGCCTTTCACACGGCGCATGGGCTGCCGTACACGATCTTGCGGTACTTCAACGTCTGCGGCGCGTCCCCCGCCGGGGACATTGGCGAGGCGCACCCCAGCCAGTCGCACCTGATTGAACTGGCGTGCATGACCGCACTTGGGCAGCGTGACCGGATGATGATCTTCGGCGAGGACTACGACACCCCGGACGGGACCTGTATCCGCGACTACGTGCATGTGCAGGATCTGGCCGACGCGCATGTGCTGGCGGTGGAAGCGCTGCACGCCGGGAAGACCGACGCCGCCACCTACAACGTGGGCCTGGGCCACGGCTTTTCTGTCCGCGAGGTGCTGGACGCGGTGGACGAGGTGGTGGGCACGCCGCTGGAGCGCGAGATGGCGCCGCGCCGTGCAGGCGATCCGCCCCGGCTGGTGGCCGACGCCACGCGCATCGTGCAGGAACTGGGCTTTGCGCCGCAGTTCACCGACTTGCAGGCCATCGTGCAGACCGCGTGGAACTGGCACCGGGGGCATCCGCACGGGTTTGAGAAGTAGATTGGAGCATGACCACACCCGGTTTCCCTGACCTCTCCGCCCACATCGAACGCGGCCTGACTGATCTGCGTGAGCTGGTGGCCATGCAGAGCGTGTCCGCCCAGGGCCGCATGCTGCCCGAAACGGCGGACACCGTGACCGCGCTGCTGGAGGCCGAGGGCTTCCGCGTCGCCCGCCACGCCGGTCAGGTGGCCCCGGTGCTGGTGGCGGAGGCCGGGGACGGCCCATTCACGCTGCTGATTTACAACCACTACGACGTGCAGCCGGAAGACCCGCTGGAGCTGTGGGACACGCCTCCCTTCACGCTGACCGAGCGCGACGGCCGCCTGTACGGGCGCGGCGCCTCCGACGATAAGGGCGAGTTCGTTTCGCGGCTGGCCGGGCTGCGGGCGCTGCGTGAACGGCACAGCGGACAGTTGCCCCTGAAGGTCAAGTGGCTGCTGGAGGGCGAGGAAGAGGTGGGCAGCCCCAGCCTGGAAGCCTTCGTGAAGGACCACGCCGCTGAGTTGAAGGCGGACGGCGTGTGGTGGGAGTTCGGCAGCGTGACGCCCGAGGGGCGCCCCGTCCTGTACGCTGGTCTCAAGGGCATCGTGTGCCTGGAACTGCGCTGCCGGGTGGCGGCCAGTGACCTGCACAGCAGCACCGGCGCGGTGGTGGACAATCCGCTGTGGCGGCTGGCGAAGGCTGTGGCGAGCCTGCGCGACGGGACCGGACACGTGACCATCCCCGGCTTTCACGACGACGTGCGCCAGACTTCAGAGGCGGACCGCGAGGCCATTGCCAGCATTCCCGGCCAGGGCGAGTCGCTGTACGACGCCTACGAGGTCACGCGCCGTCTGGGAGCGCCGGAGGACTTCAACGCCCGCACCAACCTGATGCCGGTGCTGAACGTGAACGGCTTTCACGGAGGCTACGGCGAGGAGGGAAGCAAGACCGTGTTGCCTGCCGAGGGCTTCGTCAAGATCGACTTTCGTCTGGTGCCGGACCAGCACCCGGACCGGATCGTGGAACTGCTGCGTGCCCATCTGGACGCCCAGGATTTGCAGGACGTGGAAATTGTCGAGCTTGAGAGCCACCAGCACCCGGCCCGCAGCGCCCTGAATGATCCGTTCGTGCAGACCGCCGTGCGGGTGGCGCGGCAGGTGTACGGACAGGACGCGATTCTGCACCCTAGCAGCGGCGGCAGCGGTCCCATGCACCCCTTCATGCAGTCGGTGGGCGCGCCGGTCGTCGCCCTGGGTATCGGCAACGTGGCGGGCCGCGTTCACGCGCCCAACGAGAATGTGCTGCGCCGTGACTTCGAGACCGGGGTGCGCTACGCGCTGGAGCTGATGGACGCGCTGGGCGGGCTGGAGACTTCCTCCGGGACAACCGGCTGATCAGCGGAATCAGGGGAAGAGCCGGTTCGCGGCGACTCCCCGAAGGTCCGGGTTACGGTCCAGGCCGGCCCGCCCGCCGCCGCACCTGCTCGGGTGTCAGCGGGCCGCCGTGACCGGGGAGGACCGTACGCAGGTCCATTCCGGCGATGCGCTTCAGGGTATCCAGGGCCTGGGCGTGGTTGGCGTTGTAGGCGGCCCGTGGCAGATGCGCGCCGTCGGCGGCCCCGATCACCGCGTCGGCGGCCACCAGCACGCCGTCCCTCATTACCCCGATCTGCCCGTAGGTGTGGCCAGGCAGGGCCACCACCTCCCAGCCCAGCACCGTCTCGCCAGGGTGAACCGCGTGCAGGGCGGCGCTGGGCACCTTGGGATGCGCCCTGGACACCATTCGCCCGATGTCCGGGCGGCCCGCCGGGTACGGCAGATTGTGGACCTTTCCGGAGAGCTGCGGGTGCTCCAGCGGGTGCGCCAGCACCGGAATACCGCGCCGGGCCGCCCGCCACGCGCCGCCCGAATGGTCCACGTGCGCGTGGGTAAGCAGCACGGCGTCCGGGCTGAATTGCCCCAGGATGCGGTCGAAACGGGCGGCGTAGGGCCAGGCCCCGGCGTCCACCAGCAGGCGCCCGGCCGGGCTGCTCAGGAGGTAGACGTTGGCGTACAGGCGGTGAACACGGACATGTGGGGCAGGGGCAATCACTGGCGTGACTATCTCACGCGGCGGCCCGCACAGAAAATGGCGCGTGCGGGATAAGCTGGCGGTCTCATGAATAAGATCTCCTGGCTGGCCGTGCCGACGAATGAAGACGCGCACGAGGGCGTCCGCAAACTGTGGAACAAGGCGGAGGCGAACCTGGGATTCGTGCCCAACGTGTTTCAGGCGCAGGCGCTGAACGGCGAGCAGTTCCTGGCATGGTGGAACTACTTCAACCTGCTGGTCAACAAGCCGGGCCACCTGGGCAACCTTGAGCGCGAGATGATGGCGGTGGTGGTCAGCGGCCTGAACCGCTGCGTGTACTGCGCAGTCTCGCATGGGGCGGCGCTGCGGGAATACGGCATGGAGGCCCAGAAAGCCGACACGCTGGCCGTCAACTGGCGGCACGCCGACCTGTCTGTCCGTGAAGCCGCCCTGTGCGCCTTCGCCGAGCAGTTGACCCTGGACCCCGCCGGCATGACCGAGGCCGATCTGACCCCCCTGCGGGACGCGGGCCTAGACGACGCCCAGATTCTGGAGGCCGTGCAGGTGATCGGCATGTTCAACATGACCAACCGCGTCAGCAGCGCGCTGGGCTTCATTCCCAACGCGGAATATCACTCGCGGGGACGCCAGGGCTAGGGGTGCGGGAGAGGCGGTCACACCCGAAAAGTGCGTGACTGGCCGAACCCCATACCGGTGGCGGGTGTTCGGGCGGTCACGCCCCTGTGAAAGCTGGTGTCTTTTACGCCTAGCCGTCGTTGCGGGTAAAGCCGGTGGCCTGCCAGCCGCAGCCGGAGCGCACCAGCTTGATGGTGCCGCCGTAGGTGCCGCTGACCTGCTCGCCGTTGCTGTTCTGTGTGGCGCTGATGGTCACCTTGCCGCCCGCACTGCCCACGTTGCCGTTGATGCCCACGCTGGTGATCTCGATCTTGTAGGACACCTTGGAGTACGCCGCGCCGTAGGCACTGGCCGCGGCTCCCAGGCCCTCATCGGCGGCCGAGCGGGCCGCGCCACGCGCGCTGGCAATGTCCTGCTCGGGCGTCAGCTTGCACTCGGCCGGTGCGCTGCCCGCGTACTGGGTGGTGGTGCCGTCCTCGAACTTGAAAGGCGCGGGCATCTGGCCCTGCAGGCTGGCGACGTTAAGGCGGTAGTTGATGCCCACCGCCAGTCGCGGCCCGATGATGGGCTGCAGCGCCGTGCTGATGCGCTGTGCGCCTACTTCCACGTAGCCTTCCACCGGTAACAGGGCAATGCCGTAGCGCAGGCCCAGGCCGCCCTGAACGGCGGTGTTGCTGCCCTGCACCTCCGCACCCAGCAGGGCGTAGGTGGTGACGTTCCCGTAGGTAAGCAGGTCGCCCGTGATCAGGCCGCCAAAGGACCCGGTGCCGGACCTGCCCTCCACGTTGCTGGTGCAGTAGGCCCCCTGCGCGTAGATGCCAAAGCGGCCCTCCTGAAAGCCCACGCGCCCGCCCACGATCTGGCAGCCCAGGCCCGCGCTGCTGTTCAGGCCCAGCCGCACGTCCGTCGCGCTGGCCATACCCGTTGCGGCCAGCCCCGCCGCTGCCAGTCCCACCGTGACGCTCTTCTTCAAAGTTCCAATCATGAAGACTGTTCTAACACACCATTTCACTCGGGCACGTGAGCGAATCTGCCTCCCACGCCGCGCTTTCAGGAGTCCACAGACGCGCCTTGCATTAGAAAAAGCGGCTCACGTCGCGCACCACCACGAAGGTCATCAGCAGCAGCACGAAGGCGAAGCCGGCCACATTGATGGCCTGCTCCTGCGAGAAGCTCAGCGGGCGGCGGCGCAGCACGCCCACGAGAACCAGCAGGATGCGTCCGCCGTCCAGCCCCGGAATCGGAATCAGGTTAAAAAAGGCCAGCGACAGGTTCAGCAGCGTGGCCACCTGCACCAGTGCCCACGGGCTAAGGGCGGCGGCGCGGCTCACGATCTCGGTGGTGCCGATGGGACCGGTGACGTTCTCGTCCTGCGAGAAGTTCAGGGTCAGAAAGCGGCCGAACAGGTTGCCGAAGGCCCGCAGCACCTGCGGCACCGCTTCTGCGGTGGTGGTCAGCGAGGTCCGGAAGGCCGTGCCCACACCCACCGGCACGATGTCCGGGCCGTAGCCGATGCCCAGCAGTTGCCGCTGGCCGTTCACTGTGGGTGTCCAGTCGAAGGTCACGGTGCGCGTTTCAAGGGTTCTGGACGGCCCGGCCCGCTCCAGCGTGAAGCTATGCGGCCCCGGCGTGCCCAGCACGTTGCGCAGGTTCTCCCAGCCTGTCACGGTGCGTCCGTCCACCTGCAGGGTGTCGGGGATGTCCCGACCGTCGATGGCGGTGATCACGTCCCCGGTCCGAAGCCCCAGCGTCTGCGCGCGCGAATCCGGCTGCACCGACTCGATGCGCGCCCGGTCCGGGGCCGGTATGCCCTGCGAGGAAAAGGTCAGCGTCATCAGGCCGATGGCCAGCAGCAGGTTCATCAGGGGTCCGGCCAGCAGCACGGCGATCTTGCCCCACGCGGGCAGGGCCGCGAAGCCCCGGGTGGCCTGCCGGTAACTGACCTCGCCCTCGCCCGTGCGGACCTCCTCGGGGGCCATGCCGTCGATTTCCACGTAGCCGCCGATGGGCAGCAGAGACAGCCGCCACTCGGTGCCACGCCACAGCCGCTTGAAGACAATCGGCCCCATACCAATGGAAAACGATTTGACCTGTACGCCCTGCCAGCGGGCCAGCGCGTAGTGCGCCAGCTCGTGCAGGAACGTGGCGATGCTGATCAGCAACAGGGTCCACAGCAGGCCCACCGGGGTCAGGGCTGCCGCGAGGCTTTGCAGGAAGCTCACGCCCGCACCCCCACCAGTTCCCAGGCCCGCACCCGCGCCCAGACGTCGGTTGCGGCCAGCGCGTCCCAGTCCAGCGTTCCGGCAGGGGTCTCGTTCAACACGCGCTCCAGCAGTCTGGGGATGCCCATGAACGGCAGATGACCGGCCAGAAACGCCTCCACCGCCACCTCATCCGCCGCGTTCAGCGCCACCGGCAGCAGGCCGCCCGCCTCACCCGCGCGGTAGGCCAGCCCCAGGCAGGGAAAGCGGTCAAAATCCGGTTCCCGGAACTCCCAGGTGCCGCGCATGGGCCACGACAGGTGCCCGGCCACCTCCGGCCCCCGTCTGGTGCCGCGCACGTCGCCGGGGCGCTGCATGCCGGTGGGGGCGGCATCGATGGCGTAGGCGATGGGCAGGCGCATGTCGGTGGGGCCGAACTGCGCCTTCAGACTGCCGTCGCGGAAGCGCACCGCTGCGTGGATCAGGCTCTGCGGGTGGACCACCACGCCCACCTGCGACAGCGGCAGGCCATACAGGCTGGCGCACTCCATTACCTCCAGCCCCTTGTTCATCAGGGTGGCGCTGTCGATGGTCACCTTCGGCCCCATGCTCCACGACGGGTGCTTCAGCGCCTGCGCGGGCGTCACGCCGCCCAGATCGGCGGGGCCGTCGCGGAAGGGGCCGCCGGAAGCGGTCAGGATCACCTCGGCCACGTCGGCCATGTCCTCGCCGGTCAGGCACTGGAAGACGCCGGTGTGTTCGGAATCCACCGGGACCACGCGCCCGCCGCCTGCTGAGGCCGCCTCCCAGATCAGGCCCGCCGCCGTGACCATCGCTTCTTTGGTCGCCAGCGCGACGGCCTGACCTGCCTGGAGGGCCGCGCGGGTAGGTGCAAGTCCAATCAGACCGCTCATGGCGTTGACCACCACGGTGGTGTCGTGGGCGGCCACCTCGCTGACATCCGCCGTCAACCGGGTCCCGGGCAGCAGCGCTCTGGCCTCGGCGTACACCGCCGGGTCCACGCTGACCAGCGCCGGGCGGAACTCCCGGACCTGTGTCGACAGCAGTTCCAGATTGCGCCCTGCTGCCAGCGCCGTCACCGTGTATCCGCGCTCCCGCGCCACATCCAGCGCCTGCGTGCCGATGCTGCCTGTGCTGCCCAAAACCGTAAGCTCCATTGCGCCCCAGCATGACGGATGACGGGCGTGCAGAGTGTGGGGAGTGGAACGTGAAGGGGGCCGGACAACGGTTGCTGTAGGGAACACCGGGTGGGTCTCGGGTCTTCCGGCCACGAGAGACGCTAGCCTGTGCGCGTGACTCCTGCCGACAAGCACGCCAAGTATGACCTGACCACCCTGGCCGCCCGCGCAGGCGAGGAGGCCCGGCCCAACTCGTCGGTGCCGCTCGTCGAGCCGATCTACCAGTCCACCGTCTACGCCTTTCCCGATCTGGACGCCCTGGACGGGGCCATGAGCGGCGCGGAGCCTGCGGCCTTCTACTACCGCAACGGCACGCCCAACGCGGCCAGCCTGGAACGCGCCCTGGCCGTGCTGGAAGGTACTGAGGCCGCGCTGGTGGCGGCCAGTGGCATGGCCGCGATCAGCGCCGCCTTTCTGGGCGTCCTGAAAACCGGCGATCATGTGGTCACCGACGCCCGCGTGTACGGCGTGACCTACGCATTGCTGGCCGAGGAATTTCCGCGCCTGGGCATTGAGGTCTCGTTCGTGGATGCCTGCGACCTGAACGAGGTGGAGGCAGCCCTGCGCCCCAACACCAAGATCGTGCATGTCGAGAGCCTGACCAACCCGCTGCTGACCGTGCCGGACGTGCCTGCGCTGGCCCGGCTGGCGCATGGTCACGGCGCACTCCTGAGCGTGGACAACACCTTTGCCAGCCCCGCCGTGTTCCGTCCCGCCTTGCACGGCGCGGACCTCGTCACCCACAGCGTCAGCAAGTACCTCAGCGGCCACAGCAACGCGTTCGGCGGCGTGCTGTGCGCCAGCGCCGAGCTGGTGGCGCTGGCCCGCACCCGGCTGCTGCGGCTGGGCGGCACCATGTCCGCCTTCGACGCGTGGATGACCATGCAGGGCCTCAAGACCCTGGGTCTGCGGATGCGGGCGCACAGCGGCAACGCGCAGGCGGTGGCCGACGTGCTGGTCAACCACCCGCGCGTGAAGGCGGTGTACCACCCCGGCCTCAGCGATCACCCGCAGTTTCATCTGGCGATGGACCTGTACCCCCACGGCTTTGGCGGCATGCTGGCCGCCGATATCGAGGACGCCCCGGCATTTGTCAAGGCGCTGGCGGGCCGCATTCCGCTGGCCCCCAGTCTGGCCGACGTGATCACCACCCTGTCGTGGCCGTGGGGCACCTCGCACCGCGCCCTGCCCGAGGCCGAGCGCCGCCGTCTGGGGATCACGCCGGGGCTGCTGCGCATCAGCGTGGGCATCGAGGACATCGGGGACCTGCTGGGCGATTTTGAGAGTGCGCTGGACTAGCGGGCCGGCAGGCGAGGCGGAGGGCCGTAGCCGGGCTTAAGATGGAAGGTGCTTCGTGGTCCTGCTTCCCCCCGGCCCGGCCACGTCGGCGACAGTTGAAGGTTTCCTGCTGGCGAGCCGCTGTGGGCAGACTGCCGGCGTCCGGACGCCCGCCCAGTGCAGGAGGGAGAACGCATGTCAGCCTCAACCCACGCCCGTGCCGTTCTGGTTTCGCTACTGACCGCCATGCTGGGTGCCGGTCCCGCCGCCTCCGCCCAGACCACCCCACAGACAGTCACGCAGACCCTGGTCATCAATTATCCCAACAGCGGGGCGTCCGTGGGCACCCAGGCCGCGCCGTATACGGGGCTGGTGTACGTCAAGGTCTTTCCCGCCGATCCGGAGTTGATCAAGAAGTACGGCGCCGGCCCGGTGTCCTCAGCCGAACTCAGGCCCAGTGCGCGCGACGTGCGGCAGTTGCCGCTGGGCCGCTACGAGGTGCAGTTTGCATACCGGGCTGGAAGCGAACTCAAGACGGTCGTCCTGCGGGACGTGATTCTGCGTGCGGACCGTAGCGACGCCTTGACCGTGGCACTCAACGACGCGAAAACCACCATCATCGGAGGGGACCCCAGCATCCGGCAGATGACCGAAATGATCCGCGAGTTGCAGGCCCAGGTCAAGGAACTGCAGGCGCAGGTGGCGGCCCTCAAGAAATAGTCTGGAGCCTGCAAAGTAAAAAGAGGCGGCCTCCGTTTGGGGGCCACCCCTTTCGTTTGCGCTGCACAGTTGGTGGTTGCAGGCCTGCTTACAGTGCCGCGATCACCGCTTCCGTGAACTCTTTGGTGCCCGCCGTGCCGCCCAGATCGCGGGTGCGCGGTCCCTCGGTCAGCACCTTGTTCACGGCGGTGTCGATGCGCCGCGCTGTGTCGTGCTCGCCCAGCTGATCAAGCATCAGCACGGCGGCCAGGATGGTGGCGGTGGGATTGCTAATGCCCTGCCCGGCGATGTCGGGGGCGCTGCCGTGCACCGACTCGAAGATGCCGAACTTGTCGCCCACATTGCCGCTGGCCGCGATGCCCAGGCCCCCCACCAGTCCGGCGGCCAGATCAGAGAGGATGTCACCGAACATGTTGGTCATCACCATCACGTCGAACTGCCGGGGGTTGCGCACCAGCTGCATGGCCGCGTTGTCCACGATCATGGTGCTGGTGTTTAACCCCTCCACCGTCTTGGTGTGGTCCAGGATGGTGTTCAGAAAGAGCCCCTGCGTCACGGGCAACACGTTCGCCTTGTGCACCACGGTCAGGCGTTTGTCGCGCTTCATGGCCAGTTCGGCGGCGTACTTGCCGATGCGCAGGCTGGCCTCGCCGGTAATCACGGTGTCGGCAATCGCGGTGTCACCGTAACGCCGCTCCTGCTCGACGTACAGCCCCTGGGTGTTCTCGCGCACAATCACCAGATCGACGTTCTCGTACGCGCCGGGAACCGGTCGGGTCTTGGTAGGGCGCACGTTGGCGTACAGCCCGTACTTCTGGCGCAGGTGCCGGATCGCGCCGGAGAAGCCGGGCGGTTTCTCGCCGCTGGGGCTGGTGGCCGCGCCGAACAGGGTGGCGTGGGTGTTTTCCACCGCGTCGTAGGTGGCCTGCGGAACGCTGGTGCCGTGGTCGAGGTAATACTCGTACCCGGCCTCGGCGTCCACGTACTCGGCGTCGAAGCCGGCAGCGTCCAGCACACGGCGGGTGGCGGGGATGACTTCGTGGCCGATGCCATCGCCCTCGATAGAACAGATGCGGTATTTCGCCATAATTGACAGTCTAGTTCACCAGTGGCCAGGCGCGGGGGGCGTTACCCGGCGTGTGACGGGATGCGGCGGCCCGCTACGCCAGCGCCTCCACCACCCGTTCGGCCAGGGCGCGTGCCAGCAGCGGCCCCAGCAGGAAACCCTTGCTGCCCAGGCCCGACAGGTGCCACACGCCGTTCCCGTCCTGTCCGTTTCGCAGTTCGGAGAGGCGCGAACCCGTCCAGCGCCCGGTGACCCGCACGCCGCCCAGATCGGCCAGGGTCTCACCCTTGTTCAGCAGCCAGCCCAGCGAGGCCAGCGGCAGTGTCGGCGGGGACCAGCGTTGCGCCGGGGTCTCGTAGGTGGCGCCCAGCACGCCGCCCGTTGCAGAAGGAGCCAGATACGCCCCGAAACTCAGGGGCACGTTCGTCGCTGCACGGTCCAGCGTGAGCAGGCTGCCCCTGCGGTGGATGCGGGTCTCGTGTCTCCACGAGGAGCCGATGGAGCCGCCGCAGTGAATGATCTGTGGTGTGGAACGGGCCGATATGCGGTCGTTGCCCTCTCCATCAACCACCACCCATCGCCCATTCATCTCCTGCGCCCGCCCCCGGACCACCGTCGCTCCTGACGCTTCGAGCAAGGCCCGCGTGAAGGCTGAGCCGTCTACCCAGCCGGCCTCCGGCAGCCACAGGGCGTGGTTCCAGCTGGGGGGCAGTGGCGTGGGAACTTCGGCTCTCGTCAGCCAGCGGTGTGGCAATTCAGGCGGCAGATTGCGCTCAAAGCGGGCGCGGGCCTGATCGTGGGGAACCGGGCGCAGCACGCCCGTCTGCCCATGGGGCACCGGGTGCCCGGCGGCCTCCAGCTCCCGCAGCAGCGCCCAGGTTGCTGCCATGCCTTCCAGCGCCCGCGCGTCGACGCCACCCGACTGCCCGCGCACCGGATTGATCAGGGCAGACGGCACCGAACTGGCCGCGTGAACTCCGGCGTCAATGACCGTGACCTGCACCCCCAGCCTGAACAGAAAATACGCGGCGGAGGCTCCGGCAATGCCGCCGCCGATCACCAGGGCCGACTTCACCGCACGGCCCGCAGGCATTCGCGTTTGCCCGGCGCCCCGGGGCGCCGCTGCACCGTCAGGCCCGCCGCCTCCAGCGAGCGGCGCACATGCCCCGCGGCGCTGTAGGTGGCCAGGACGCCGCCCGGCGCCAGTGTGGCGGCCAGCCGCGCCACAAACTCCGGCGTCCAGACCTCCGGATTGCGGGTGGGCGAGAAGCCGTCCAGATACACGGCGGTGGCCCAGCCCTGCGGCAACGCTGCGGTCAGCACGTCGGCAAAGTGGACGGTCAGGCACACGCTTCCGGCCTCGAGGTCCAGCGGCGGGTTCGGCCAGCGTGCCAGCACCGACTGCCAGGCCGGGTGGTCCGCGCCGATGTCGCCTTTCGACACCTCATGCAGCCAGCCCACCGGGGCCGGGTCGAACTCGTAGGCCATGTACTCCAGCCCCACGCCGCGTGCCGCCGTGTCGGCCAGCGTGGCGCGGAAATTAACGCCTAGGCCGAAGCCGATTTCCAGCACACGGGGTGTCGGATGCCCGTGCGTCCCGGTCCCCTCTACAAAAACGTGCCGCGCCTGCGTCTGCGCGCCGTGCTGCGAGCCGTAGGCCTCGCCGAAACGGGCACTGAAGGCGGTGCGCGAGCCGTCGGGCGTCTCGATGATGGGGGGAAGATCGGCGGCGAGGTCCATACGCAGCGAGGATACGGCTTTCCTTCTGTCTTGGCCGCCCCTGCTACACTCCCCGGCGATGAGTGCTGCGCCGCTGTACATACTGGGCATCGACACCTCCTGCGACGACACCGGCGTGGGCATCGTGGAACTGACCGCCGGCGGCGTGCAGGTGCGCGCCAACCGCATCTGGACCCAGGCCGTCCACGCTCAGTACGGCGGCGTGATGCCCGAACTTGCCAGCCGCGAGCATGTGGAGCGCATCGACGCCGTGATGGGCGACGCATTGGCGGAGGCGGGCCTGAAGGTCTCCGACATCGGGGCGGTGGCGGCCACCTCCGGTCCCGGTCTAGTGGGCGCGCTGCTGGTGGGCCTGATGTACGGCAAGGGTCTGGCGCAGGCGCTGGACGTGCCGTTCTTCGCCGCCCATCACCTGGAAGGCCACATCTTTGCCGCCGCATCCGAGGACAACCTGCAGGCGCCGTACCTGGCCCTGGTGGTCAGCGGCGGCCACACCCACCTGTTCGACGTGCCCGAGGAGGGCCGGTACGTGCTGGTGGGCGCCACCCGCGACGACGCGGCGGGCGAGGCCTTCGACAAGATCGCGCGGCTCTCGGGGCTGGGCTACCCCGGCGGCCCTGCCATTGCCGAGGCGGCCCTGCGCGGCAACCCCGACGCCGTGCCGTTTAAGGAACCGCTGCAGGGCCAGAAAGCTTTCGAGTTCAGCTTCAGCGGCCTCAAGACCGCCGCGCTGCTGGCGCACAAGGCGGGAGCAGCCCCCGAGGACCTCGCCGCCAGCTTCCAGAAGGCCGCCGTGCATGTGCTGGTCAAGACCACCCGCCGCGCCGCCGAGGCGTACGGGCGGCGCACGGTGGTGGTATCGGGTGGGGTGGCCGCCAACACCGCCCTGCGCGAGGCCTTTGCCCGCACCGATCTGCGGGTGGTGTTTCCGGGCAAGGGCCTGAACACCGACAACGGCGCGATGATCGCCCTGGCTGGGGCCGCCGCCCTCAGGGCAGGCCGCGCCCCCAGCTCCCTGGCGGCGGGAGCCACGGCCTACGCCCCGCTGGCGAACGGATAGCCTCCGCTGACCCTCGGCGCGACTCGCCCGCCAACGAAACATCCCCCTCGCCGATCTGGGCGGGGGGGATGTTTGGATCTGTCGGTCCGGGCTTCGTTGCCTTACGCGCCCGGCTGTCTGGTCTGCGTTTCCCTGGCCTCCTGGGCCAGCTGGCGGCGCAGGATCTTCATGGCGGCCGTCTTGGGCAGCTCCTCATCGCGGAACTCCACGCTGCGCGGGGCCTTGTAGGCGCTGAGGTGCTGGCGGCAGTACGCGATGATCTCGGCCTCGGTGGCCTTCATACCTGGCTTCAGGTGAACCACGGCGTGGACGCTCTCGCCCCGGTACTCGTCGGGCAGGCCCACCGCCGCCGCCTCCAGCACGGCGGGATGGGCGTTCAACACCTCGTCGACCTCACGCGGGTAGACGTTGTGGCCGCCCACCAGAATCAGGTCCTTCTTGCGGTCCACGATGCTGAAATAGCCGTCCTCGTCCATCGTCGCCATGTCGCCGGTCAGCAGCCAGGTCTTGCCATACGCCTCCCGCAGGGTCTCGGCGGTGGCGTCGGGGCGCTGCCAGTAGCCCAGCATGATGTTCGGCCCGGCCACCCACAGTTCGCCGACCTCGCCGACAGGCACGATCTCGCCGTCCTCGCCCACCACGATGGAATCCACGCCGGGCATGGGCAGGCCGATGCTGCCTTCCCGCTGCTGGCCGAAGATGGGGTTGGTGTGGGTGATGGGACTGGCCTCGGTCAGACCGTAACCCTCCACAAGATTGGCGCCCCCCGTGATCTCGCGGAATTTGCGAGCCGTTTCCAGCAGCAGCGGCGCGCTGCCGCTGATGCACGCGCGAATGCTGGTCAGGTCGTGTTTGGCCGTGTCCGGGTGGTTGTTGATGGCGTTGTACAGCGTGGGCACGCCGGGAAACAGCGTGGCCCCCGACGCCTCGATCTGCGACAGGACCATCTTGATGTCGCGGGCATTGGGCACCAGCGCCATCGTTGCCCCGGTCATGATGCTCAGGTTCATGGCCACGGTCATGCCGTAGACGTGAAAGAAGGGAATGGCGGCCAGCGTGACCTCCTGCCCGTCTTTCAGGTCCGTCATCCACACGCGGCCCTGCTCGGCGTTGGCCATCAGGTTAAGGTGGCTGAGCATCGCGCCCTTGGGGGTGCCGGTGGTGCCGCCGGTGTACTGCAGCAGCGCGAGGTCACCGGGCTCACGCGGCGCGGGCGCGGGCGTGGGCGACTGGAATTTCAGCAGCCGCGCGTACTGCAGCACGTGCGCGCTGGCCGGTACATCCACCCAGGTGCCCTCGCGCCGCGCCTTGATGGGATACAGCAGGTTCTTGGGAAACGGCAAGGCGTCCTGGATGCCAGTCACGATCACGCGCTTGACCGGCACGCTGTCCTGAATCTCGGCGTAGCGAGAATAGAAGGTGTCGAGCATGATCAGCGTCTCGCTGCCGCTGTCGTTCAGCTGGTGCCTGAGTTCGTCGGCCACGTACAGCGGGCTGGTGTTGACCACCACTGCCCCGGCCAGCAGCGTGCCGAAAAAGGCCGTCACGAACTGCGGGCAGTTGGGCAGCATCACCGAGACGCGGTCCCCGGGCTTGACCCCCATCTTCTGCAGCGCCAGTGCCAGCTTCTGCGCGCTCTGCCACAGTTCCCGGTAGGTGGTGTTGGCGCCCAGGAAGCCCGTGGCCACCCGGTCCGGGTAGCGCTGGGCGCTGCGCTCCAGCATCTGCGGCAGGGTCAGGGTGCTGGGCGTGAAGTCGTGCGGCACGCCGACCTCGTAGTGCTGGAGCCAGGGGCGGGGCAGTTGTGGGTGGGACGGTGCGGTGGGGGACATGGCGCTCCTCGGGAGGTGAGAGGGGGGGCGGATGAATTGGCGCGGCGCCGGGCAACCCGGGAGCCTGAGGGGCGAAAGAATTGAACTTGGTCTAATTATGACAGTCTGCCGACCTGATCTTCAAGTCGCTCCCCACCCCGGCCCCGTTCCCACCGCTGCGGATGTGAACGTCCTCAAGGTTGTGTGCAGGCTGTCCTGAGCGCTGCCGGGGCCGCCGGGAGGCAGACTGGGCGCATGACCGCCGACGCCCCGGCCCCATCTGTTCACGAAGCCCACCTGCGCGAGACCCTGGCCCTGGCCCGCGAGTCCCTGGCGGCGGGCAGTTCGCCCATCGGAGCCGTACTGGTCGACAAGAACGGCACGGTTATCGCGCGGGGCCGCAACCGCGTGGGCGAGCCGCAGACCGCCGACCGGGTGGGGGACGCCAGCGTGGCCCACGCCGAGATGGACGTGTTCTTTCAGGCGGGCAAGCTGGAAAATCCCCAGGACCTGACGCTGTACTCCAGCCTGGAGCCCTGCCTGATGTGCGGCGGGGCCTCCGCGCTGCTGGAGGTGGGCCGCATTGTGTGGGCCACCGACGACGCGTGGGGCGGCTCGGGCCGCCTGCTGGCGTGGTCCGATCATCCGGCCATGCAGGAAACCGAGGTCGTGCCCTGCCCCCTGCCCGAACTGGAGGCCGAGGGCGCCCGCCTGTTCGCCCCCGAGGCCAAACGCGCCTTTCCCGACGAGGGCTGGGCGCTGTGGCGTGGGCGCTACCCGGCGGAAACCGAAGGGGTCTGAACCTCACCCTCTATCATCCGGGTCATGAAGTACTTCAACTGGGGGCGGACGTGAGCGTGCTGGTGGTGGGCAGCATCAACGCGGACCTGACGGTGCGGACCGCCCGCATTCCCGCCCCCGGTGAGACTGTGCTGGGCGGCGACGCCCGAACCTCGCCGGGCGGCAAGGGGGCCAACGGAGCGGTGGCAGCGGCGCTGGCCGGGGCAGCCGTCTTGCTGGTGGGGGCGGTAGGCGACGACGCTTTCCGTGACGTGGCGCTGTCTGGATTGAGGCGGGTGGGCGTGGACCTGGGCCGCCTGCGGACCCTGGACGCCCCCACCGGACTGGCCCTGATCACGGTCTCGGACGAGGGCGAGAACGCCATCACTGTGGCGAGCGGCGCGAACGCCCGCTTGATGCCGGAGCATCTGCCGGTCGACTTTTCCGGCTTCACCCACCTGCTGATGCAACAGGAATTGCCGCCGGAAATCACCCTGGAGGCCGCCCGGCGCGCGTCGGCTGCGGGACTGACCGTGCTGCTGAACGCCGCTCCTACCCGCGACACCGCCCCCGAACTGCTGCGGCTGACCGGTCATCTGCTGGTCAATGAACACGAGCTGGCCGCGCTGGCTGGTGAGGGCGAGGTGCAGGCTGGCGCCCGCGCCCTGCTGGAGCGCGGACCGGAGGCCGTGACCGTCACGCTGGACGGCGAGGGCAGCCTGACCGTCACGGCGCGGGAAACGCACCGCCTGCCCGCGCACCCGGTCCATGCGGTGGATACCACCGGGGCCGGCGACACCTTCTGCGGCGTGCTGACCGCGCGGCTCTCGGACGGCGATGGGCTGGCGGCCGCGTTGCGCTGGGCCGGCATCGCCGCCGCCCTGGCCTGCACCCGCCCCGGCGCCCAGGACGCCATGCCGAGCTGGGCCGAAGTTCAGCGGGAAAGTGAGCGCTGACGCGTGGCGCTGCCCTCCATCCCCTGTTAGCCTGACCCCATGCGTTACCGGATTTTCACCGAACAGGACACCGACGCGCTTCAGGCGCTGGATCTGAGTGTGCAGCGGCACCTGGACCCCGCCTTCGATACCCTGCCTGAACGCGAGCGCGAGGGCCGCATCAGCACCAGCCTGCCCGCGCTGAAGTTCTACGAGCGCAGCGAGCATTCCTTTGTGGCCGAGGAAGACGGTCAGCTGGCGGGATTCATCTTCGCGCAGTCGGTGTGGCAGGGCGACAAGCCCATCGTGCTGGTGCGGACCCTGAGCCTGTTGCCCGGTGCGCCCACGGAGACCGCCCAGGGCCTGCTGCACGCCACGGTCAAGAGCGCCTACGACGCCGCCGTCTACGAGGTGCATTTTCCGCTGGTGCCGGGTCTGGAAGACACCGCACGCGCCGAGGAAGCGGTCGCCCTCGGGGCCTACGCGGTGCGGCACCTGGGCAGCCGCCTGGAGACTTCACCGGGTCAGCGGCTGGGCAGCCACGGCAACGCCGCGTCACACCCTGCTGGGGGTGGTGGGATTTTCGGCCCGCCGGACGCAGGGGACACCGCATAATGGCAGGCATGAACACTTCCGCCACCCGTGTGCTGCTGGGCGTCCGCGGCATGTCCCGTGACGCAGGGCAGACGGTTGCCGCCGCCCTGGCCGCCCTGCCCGGCGTGTCGAGGGCCACCCCCGACGACGGCCAGATCGAGGTGCATTACGATCCCACGCAACTGACCATCATGGATCTGGTGCGTGCAGTGCGCGGTCAGGGTTTCCTGGCCGGAATGCTGTAGCGGTGGCGCTGGGGTACGTCGGAGTGCTGACCATGCGGCTGGAAATGCCGTGGGTGGGCAACCTCAAGGAGAAACGCGCCTTGGTGCGCCCGGTTGTCGAGCGCCTGAAGGCCCGCTTTCCCCTGACCGTGGCCCGCCTGGACGGGCTGGACGCCCATGACTGGGAAGTGATCGGCGTGGCCACCATCAGCAACGACTACGGCTGGGTCAAGGAAACCCTGAAGATGGCCGCCGACTACATTGCCAGCGAGGGGCCGTACCGCGTGGCCTCGGAGGACACCGAGATCACGGTGATCGGCGAGGGCGATCTGGAAGAGGAAGAGCTGGCGGACTGAGCGGGAGGTTATCTGACCCTGTTGCAGCCGACTCCATCCTTGTCCCGGTCCAACCCTGGCGTATAACTGGCCTCAGTCTTCTTGATGTCGAACAGGCCGACTTTGCTCAGCTCAGTGCAGCGTCCATACCTGGCCTTGACCCGTGGGCGCTCCAACCAGCCCGTCTTGCCCTGAGCGGTGACTTCGCACCACGTGGCCGTACAGGAAAGGATGTCCAGGCTGGCTTTGGCGGGCAACGTCGCAAGCAACGGGCTGGTGGAGCTGGCCTGCGCGTGCAGGCGGGCGGATGCGGGGACACTTCCTGGGTAGGCCAGGGCCGTCGAGACGACGGCAAGCAGAAAAGTGGCCCAGCGTTTCAGTTGCATAGGTAGAAGCCATCATGGCACCCCGGTCCATCCATTGAGACTGCAACGGTGCGTCACTCCGTCCGCCCGAGCCCCGTGTTAGCCTCGCCGCGTGATCGAACGTTACCTGACGCCCGAAATGAAGACCCTCTGGTCCGAGGCCAGCAAGTACCGCGCGTGGCTGCGCGTGGAACTTGCTGCGATGGACGCCCAGGCCAGTCAGGGCGAGGTGCCGCGCGAGGCCCACACGGCGCTGCTGGAGCAGACGGGGGCCGATCCCATTGACGAGGCTTTCGCCGCCCGCGTGGCTGAGATTGAGGCCGTTACCCGCCACGACATCGTGGCGTTTACCCGCGCCCTGAGCGAGCGCTACGGTGACGAGGCCCGCTTTATCCACCATGGCCTGACCAGCACCGACGTGGTGGACACCGCCCAGAACCTGCTGCTGGATGAGGCCCTGGGCCTGATCCTCGATGATGCGGGTGCGCTGCGTGAGGTCTGCCGCACCCAGGCGCTGGCGTACAAGCACACGCCCACGGTGGGCCGGACCCACGGCATCCATGCCGAGCCCATGACCTTCGGCCTCAAGTTTCTGAACTGGATGGCCGCGCTGGACCGTGACCTGGAGCGCCTGGCGGCAGCCCGCAGGCGCATTCAGGTGGTGATGCTGTCCGGCTCGGTGGGCACCTACGCCCACGTCTCCCCGCAGGTGGAGGTGGAGGTGGCCCGCGCCTGGGGCTGGGAAGCCGCGCCCGTGACCAACCAGACCCTGGCCCGTGACCGCCACGCCGAGGTGCTGGCGGCCCTGGCCATCTTCGGCACCACGCTGGAAAAGATTGCCGTGGAAATTCGCCACCTGCAGCGCTCGGAGGTCCGGGAAGCGATGGAACCCTTCGGCAAGGGACAAACCGGCAGCAGCTCCATGCCGCACAAGAAAAACCCGATCCTGACCGAGAACGTGACCGGCTTTGCCCGGCTGCTGCGCGGTTTCCTGACCACCGGCCTGGAAAACGTGGCCCTGTGGCACGAGCGCGACATCAGCCACTCCAGCGCCGAGCGCGTGATTCTGCCCGACGCCACCGCCGCCGCCAGCTACGCCACCCGCCGCCTGACCGGGGTGCTGCGCGATCTGGTGGTGTTCCCCGAGCGCATGCTGAAGAACATGAACGATCTGGGCGGGCTGGTGTTCAGCCAGCGCGTGCTGCACGCCCTGATTGACGAGAAGGGCATGTCGCGTGAGGCTGCCTACGATCTGGTACAGCGCCACGCCCTGAAAAGCTGGGAAACCGGTGAGGGCCTGCGCGAGTTGCTGGCCGCCGACGCCGAATGCCCGCTGAATGCCGCCGAACTGGACGGGGCCTTCGATCTGGCGTGGTACCTGAGGCACGTGGACGACATCTACGTGCGCTTCGGGATGTAGCCGCCCCGGTCCGGCGCTGCCGCGCCGCGCCATCCCTTATGCTGTTTCCATGGGATTTATTCTCCGGCTTCTGGTCAACGCGCTGGCGCTGTATCTGCTGACGCAGGTGTATTCGGGCGTGTTCTTCGAGGGCGGCGCCGCGGTGGGCAGCGTGCTGATCGCCGCGCTGGTGATGGGCATTGTGAACGCGCTGATCCGCCCGGTGCTGCTGCTGCTCTCGCTGCCGCTGACCCTGCTGACGCTGGGCCTATTCACTCTGGTGGTCAACGGCGTGGTGTTGCTGCTGGTGGCGGCGGTCACGGCGCTGGATACGGCGGGTTTCGGCGCGGCCATCGTGGGGGCCCTGATCCTGACCGTCATTTCCTGGCTGCTCGACGCCGTGGTGGGAGCGCTGGGGCTGGACGGCCGGCGTGCCTGAAGTGGCTGCGCGGGTGCAGCCCCAGGTTGTCCGCTCCCCGGAGGCCCTGCGTTCGGCACTGGCCGGACGGGGCCGCGTGGGGCTGGTACCGACCATGGGCTATCTGCACGACGGCCACGCCACCCTGATGCGCCGCGCCCGCGAGGTTTGCGACGTGCTGGTGGTCAGCATCTTCGTCAATCCGTTGCAGTTCGGCCCTGCCGAGGACCTGGCCGCCTACCCCCGTGATCTGGAGCGCGATCTGGGCGTGGTGGAGGCGGCGGGCGTGGACGTGGTGTTCATGCCCACTTCGGAGACCATGTACCCGCCTGCTTTCAATACCCGCGTGGTGGTGTCGGGCGTCAGTGAGGGGCTGGACGGGGCCTCGCGTCCCGGTCACTTCGTCGGGGTGGCGACGGTGGTGCTCAAGCTGCTGAATCTGGTGCGCCCGGACGTGGCTTTTTTCGGCGAGAAGGACTGGCAGCAGCTGACCGTGCTGCGCCAGATGGTCCGTGACCTGAACGTGCCGGTGGACGTGGTGGGGCTGCCCACCGTGCGCGCGCCCTCGGGGCTGGCCCTCAGCAGCCGCAACAGCTACCTGAGCACGGAGCAGCAGGCGCGGGCCGCCGTGCTGTCGCGCGCTCTGACGGCGGTGCAGACCGCGTATGCCAGCGGCGAGCGGACGGCTGCGGCGCTGCGCCAGGCTGGGCTGGACGTGCTGGCCACCGAGCCCGAGGTCACGCTGGATTACCTGAGCGTCGTGGGCCGTGACATGCAGGAAAGAGAGGTTGTGGACAATGATTCCATGACCCGTGTGCTGGTGGCGGCCCGAATGTTCGGCGTCCGGCTGATCGACAACATGCCGCTGGGTTCGGCCCACCCGGAGGCGAATCCCGCGTGACCCTGGACGAGCTGCTGCAGGAGATGGTGGGCCGCCGGGCCTCGGACATTCACCTGCACGCTGGCAGCCCGCCGATGGGCCGGGTGGACGGCCACCTGGTGGCCTTTGGCGCGCAGGCGCTGATGCCTCCCGACACTGCCCTGCTGGCGCAGGCGCTGATGTCCGCCGAGCAGTGGGACGACTTTGCCTACCGCAACGAGCTGGACCTGGCCTACGGGGTGTCCGGGCTGGGCCGCTTCCGCTGCAACATCTTCCGGCAGCGCGGTTCGGTGGGCATTGTCATGCGGGTGGTGACCGACGCCGTTCCCGGCTTCGAGTCGCTGGGCCTGCCGGCCGGCGTCCTGCAGGGCCTGGCCGAGGCCCCGCGCGGCCTGATTCTGGTGACTGGCCCCACCGGCAGCGGCAAGTCCACCACCCTGGCCAGCCTGATCGACCACATCAACTGCACCTTTGCCTCCAACGTCATCACGGTGGAAGACCCCATCGAGATCCTGCACAGGAACAAGAAGAGCATCGTGGTGCAGCGCGAGATCGGCACCGATACCCGCGATTTCCGCACTGCCCTGAAATACGCCATGCGTCAGGACCCCGACGTGATTATGATCGGCGAGATGCGCGACAAGGAGACCGTCGAGGCCGCCCTGAGCGCGGCGCAGACGGGACACCTTGTCCTCAGCACCCTGCACACCCAGGACGCGGTGCGGTCTGTCAACCGCATCATCGACTTCTTCGCCCCCTACGAGCGTGCCCAGGTCCGGCTGCAACTGGCCGAAACGCTGGTGGGCATCGTCAGCCAGCGGCTTCTGCGGCGTTCGGACGGCGTGGGGCGTGCGCTGGCGCTGGAGGTGATGCTCAACACCCCCCTGATCCAGGAATACATCAAGGACGAGGCCAAGACCCCGCTGATCAAGGACGCCCTGATGGAAGACAACATTCGCGGCATGCATACCTTCGATCAGCATCTGGCACAGCTGTACCAGCACAACATGATCACCATGGATGAGGCCCTGAACGCCGCGAGCAGTCCTCATGAGCTGAAGCTGATGGTCACGCGCAGCGGCCACGGGTACTAGCCGGAGACTCTGGATACTCTAGAGACAACGCGTCGCCGTTTGCCCTTCCGGCGCCTAGTACCGACCTTTCACCTGTCGTGTAGATCATCCTCCACCGCGCTGGAGAGGGTGCTACACTGTGAGCGTCAGATTGGCATAAGCGTAAGCAACGGGTTTCTCGTTCTCGTACCCCGGTTGTCCGAACTGTATCGGCATTTTTTTTGTGTCATACCCATTCACGGACAAGAGTAGGGGCGAAAGGTAGGCGTACTCATGGCAGAAGTCATCCTGGAACATATCAACAAGATGTACGGCAGCAAGCAGCATGCGGTGAAGGATTTCAACCTTCACATCGAGGACCGCGAGTTCATGGTCTTCGTGGGGCCGTCCGGCTGCGGCAAGTCCACCACCCTGCGCATGATCGCGGGTCTGGAAGATATCAGCGACGGCATCCTGAAGATCGGAGACCGCGTGGTCAACGACGTGCCGCCCAAGGACCGCGACATCGCAATGGTGTTCCAGAACTACGCGCTGTACCCGCACATGAACGTCTACGAGAACATGGCCTTCGGCCTGAAACTGCGCAAGACCCCAAAAGAAGAGATCGAGCGCCGCGTGCGTGACGCCGCCAAGATCCTGCAGATCGAGCACCTGCTGGGCCGCAAGCCCAAGGAACTGTCCGGCGGTCAGCGTCAGCGCGTGGCGATGGGCCGCGCCATCGTGCGCGAACCCGCCGTGTTCCTGATGGACGAGCCTCTTTCCAACCTCGACGCCAAGCTGCGCGTCGAGATGCGCTCGCAGATCAACCAGCTGCATCGCCGGCTGGGCGCCACAATCGTTTACGTGACCCACGATCAGGTGGAGGCCATGACGCTGGGCAACCGCATCGTGGTGATGCGCGACGGCCTGATCATGCAGGTGGACACGCCCATGAACCTCTACGACTTCCCGCAGAACAAGTTCGTGGCGGGCTTTATCGGCAGCCCCAGCATGAACCTGATCAGCGGCAAGGTGCAGAACGGCCAGTTCATGATCGGCACGGACCGCGTGGCCGCGATGGGCAAGTTGGAGCAGAGCCTGAAAGCCTATGAGGGCAAGGAAGTCCTGATGGGCATCCGCCCCGAGCACATCGGGTTGATCGGGCTGACCGAGACGCCCGTGGGCACCAACGTGGTTCGCGGCAAGGTCGTGGTTGTCGAGCCGCTGGGCGCGCAGACTGACCTGATCGTTGAGGTTGCCGGTCAGGACGTGACCGTCAAGGTGGAAGGTCAGGCCCTGGTGCAGCCCGGCGACGATATCGAACTGGTGATTGACCAGACCCGTCTGCATGCCTTTGACACGGCCACCGAATTGGCTATCGACCGGGGCACGGCCCTCGGTAAGCGCGGTCAGGCCGACACCCCTGCCCTGGGCTACGAGTACCCCGGCGTGGCCAAGAAGGGCGCGGAAGCCATGTTGAGCAAGGACCGCACCGTCGCCAGCGACTGATTCGGTTTAGTGAAGCTGGAAGGGCCGGAGGCGTGGTTGCGCCTCCGGCCCTTCCGTGTGGTGCTGTCGCTCCGGGGCTCAGCCGCGCACGTCCCGGTTGCCGAACACCGGCGCGGCAATCCAGACCAGTGCGGCCCCCAGCAGCAGGCAGACCAGCAGGGGCGTGGGGCTGACCCCGCGTTCCAGCGGCAAATCGCTCAGCGCGTATTTCCAGGGGTTGAGCCACGCCACATCGCCCAGGAGCGGCACCTGCGCCGCCACGCTCTGTAGCACCACCAGCCCGATGCCCAGGCCCGCGCCCACCCCGGCGGCCAGACCGGAGCGGCCGGTCGCCGCGCCGACGGCGAAGGCCAGCGCCCCGAACAGCCAGGCGCCCAGCGTGTGCAGCGCCGCCGCGCCCAGCAGTCTTCCGGCGGGCAGCGGGGCCTGAAACACCTGTCCGGCCAGCCAGATACTCAGGAACAGCACGGTGCCCAGCGCCAGCAGCATGGTCAGCAGGGCGGCCCCACGGCCCAGCAGCAGGGCGCCGCGTGGCAACGGCTGTGCCAGGGGAAACTCCAGCCAGCCGCGCTCCTCGTGACCCGCAATCAGCGCCGAGCCCTGCAGGGCGGCGAAGATGGTGAGCAGGACGGGCATCAGGCTCAGGAGCTTGCCGCCCACGTACCCGGCGGGCGTGCCCAGGTTGTCGCCTGCCAGCGCCCGCAGCGATTGGGGCAGGGTCTGCATCAGGTCAGCCAGGGCGCTGTTGCCCTTGAGCAGCGGAAAGAAGGCCAGCAGAGTCACCGTGTACAGCGTGATACCCACCGCCCACCACAGGACGCTGCGCCGCGAGTCCTTCATCGTCTGTGCCCACACTTCAAGCCACATGAATGTCCGCCATGCGCGGCGTTTCGCTGCGGTACTCGTCCATGAAGGCGTCCTCCAGCGTGGACGGCGTAAGGCTCAGTGAGGACAGCGACTGACCCGCCAGCGCCCGGACCAGCGCGTCGGGGCCGCCGCGCCACTGCCCCCGGAAGTCCAGCCCGTCGGTCACGCCGCCGCTCATACCGGGTAGCGCGGCAAGGTCGACGCTGGGGGGGCGGGCAAAACGCAGCGTCACCTGTTGCGGCAGGCTGGCCTTGAGTTCACGCACGCCCTCCACCCGGATCAGTTCGCCGCGCCGGATGATGCCCACCCGCCCAGCAATACGCTCGATCTCGCTCAGGACGTGGCTGGACAGAAACACGGTGCGGCCCTCGCTGCTGGCCTCGCGCAGCAGGTCCAGCGCGGTTTCCTGGGCCAGCGGGTCCAGACCGTTGGTGGGTTCGTCCAGCATCAGCAGTTCGGGGCGGTGCATCAGGGCCAGGGTCAGGCCCACCTTCTGGCGGTTGCCCTTGCTCAGGGTGCCCAGGCGGACGTCCAGCCGCAGCTGCAGCCGCCGGGCCACCTCCAGCCCGTAGGTGTTGCTGGCACCGCCGCGCAGTCGGCAACTGCGGGTCATCAGGTCGCGGGCCGTGTGGTCCCGGACCAGGTGGACCTCGCCGGGCAGGTAGCCCACCCGCCGGTGAACCGCTACCCGCTGCTGCCACACGTCATGGCCCAGGATCTGCCCACGGCCCCCGGTGGGCCGCAGGAAACCCATCAGCGTCCGGATGGCAGTGGTCTTGCCCGCACCGTTCGGCCCGATGAAACCGAAAATCTCGCCTGCGGGCACACTCAGCGTCAGCGGGGCCAGGCCCACGCCAGGGGCATACAGTTTGCTGAGGCCGCTGGTTTCTATGGCGTTCATGCGTCCTCCGGTGTGGTCCCGTACGGCCTGGGCGGGGTGGTCGTTGACCTGGGGTGACACGTCGGTCCATCCGGGTGCAGTCAACGTCTCAGGGCCGTGGAGTCTGTGGCGGGGCTCTCGGTTCGTCTCGCTCTGGTCTTCAGACGTACTACGCGGGCTTGCCCCTGTTGGTTTCCAGATCTCGGCGCCACGCTCAGACCCGCAGTCCCGGCAATCCATGGAGGCGCCCATTATGGGACTGATGCTGCGGAACCGGAGGACGTGCCAGTCAGCTGGCACCTCACCGGGGCGGCAGGCACAACCGGTGGTCTGCGCTGACTGCTAACGTGATCTGCATCTGACATCACCCGTGCCCGAATCTGCTAAAATCTTCGTTCGGGTGTCCCGCCCACTCGCGGCCAGCAGAACTGGCGCAGGAGTTGAGGCGGGCTTTTTGAGGTCGGTCCTGACGCCCCAGCGCACTTTTCCCTGGCCTGTGGCGCGGACCGGAAGCACCACGCAAACAACACACTGTCCTCCCACTTGTCGGGCTTTCTCCGGCAGGCAGCGCCGGGCAGAAGAGAGGAAAAAATATGGAATACCGGAACATCGCTATCATCGCGCACGTCGACCACGGCAAGACCACCCTGGTGGACGCCCTGCTCCGCCAGACCCTCAAGCTCGGCCACGGTGAGGAAATCGCCGAGCGGGCCATGGACAGCAACGACCTGGAAAAGGAACGTGGCATCACCATTCTCGCCAAGAACACGGCGGTGGAGTACAAGGGCGTCAAGATCAACATCGTCGACACCCCCGGCCACGCGGACTTCGGCGGGGAAGTGGAGCGCGTGCTGGGCATGGTGAACGGTTGCCTGGTGCTGGTGGACGCGGCAGAAGGCCCGATGCCCCAGACCCGCTTCGTGCTGCGCAAGGCGATTGAACTGGGCCTCAAGCCCATCGTGGTGATCAACAAGATCGACCGCATCGACGCGCGGCCCGAGGAAGTGGTCAACATGACCTTCGACCTGATGGCCGACCTGGGCGCGAACGACGATCAGCTGGATTTCCCGATCCTGTACGCGATTGCCCGTGAAGGCAAGGCGTTCAAGGACCTGAACAACCCGCAGGAGGACATGCACGAACTGTTCGAGATGGTTCTGGAGCATATTCCTGCGCCTCCCACCGACCTGGAGGCCCCCTTCCAGATGCTGGTGACCAACCTGGACTACTCCGAGTACCTGGGCCGCATCGTGCTGGGCCGGGTGCAGCGCGGCACGGTCAAGAAGGGCGAATTCGTGCAGCTGATGCACAAGGACGGCACGATGACCAAGTCGCGCGTCATTCAGCCGTTCACCCACATGGGCCTGCGCCGCATCGAGGCCGATCAGGTCAGTGCGGGTGACATCGTGGCGCTGGCCGGCATCGAGGACGCGCAGATCGGGGAAACCGTGGCCGATCTGGCCGATCCCGAGGCCTTGCCCATCATCACCGTGGACGAACCCACCGTGAGCATGACCTTCCAGCCCAACACCTCGCCTTTTGCGGGCAAGGACGGCAAATACGTCACCTCCCGCCACCTGAACGACCGCCTCAAGCGCGAAGTGATGACCAACGTGTCGCTGAAGGTCGAAGAGGTGCGCCCCGACGAGTTCATCGTGTCCGGACGCGGCGAGCTGCACCTGAGCATCCTGCTGGAAACCATGCGCCGCGAGGGCTATGAGGTGCAGGTGGGCAGCCCGCAGGTGATCATCCGCGAGATTGACGGCGAGAAGCACGAGCCGGTCGAGCACCTGGTCATCGACGTGCCGGAGCAGCACGCCAGCAGCGTGATCGGTGTGCTGGGCGGGCGCAAGGGCCAGATGGTCAACATGGAGCCGCAGGGCAGCCGCAGCCGCGTGGAGTTCAAGATTCCCTCGCGGGCGCTGTTCGGGTTCCGCAACCAGTTCCTGTCCATGACCCAGGGCGAGGGCATCATGAGCCACGTCTTTGACGGCTACGCGCCGTGGGCCGGGGACATCAAGATCCGCCAGAACGGCTCGCTGGTCAGCATGGAAGACGGCCCGGCCTTCGCGTACTCGATCTGGAAGCTGCAGGACCGTGGCTCGTTCTTCATCGACGCGGGCGCGGAAGTGTACGTGGGCATGATCGTGGGTGAAAACGCCCGCGAGCAGGACATGAACGTTAACGTCTGCAAGAACAAGAAGCTGACCAACGTGCGCTCCAGCGGTGCGGACGACGCCCTGACGCTGACCCCGCCCCGCCGCCTGAGCCTGGAAGATGCCCTGGAATACATCGGCAGTGACGAACTGGTGGAGCTGACGCCCCACAACATCCGCCTGCGCAAGAAGGTGCTGAACCCCAGCATGCGCAAGTAAACCGACTCCACCCAGAAGAGAAGCCCCCGCTCCTGCAAAGGACACGGGGGCTTCTCTTCTGGGCTGGACTGTGTCCATGCTGATGACGCGAATGCGTCTCCGCGCTCAGCTCTTGCGGAGTTTTGGCCCCAGGCTCAGCTCCGATTCTGCCGTGCCGAAGCGTTCGCGCAGAAAGCGGCCCTGGCTCAGGAGGCGGTCCGCCGTGGCGTGGTCATGGCGCAGCGCCTCGCGCACGCCGTCTTCCAGCAGACCCAGCTGCTCGGTCAGCAGCGTTTCGGGCGGCTGGCCCTGGCTTTCCAGGGTGCGCCGCGCACCCTCGGTGAGATTCAGGTAGGCCCGCAGCGTGTCGGGCAGGTAGGCCTCGCGGGTCTGCGACAGCAGGTAGGCAGTGCGGCTGTCACCGTCCACCCCGGCGCGGTGAGCGTCAATCACTGTGCACAGCAGTTCCCAGGCCTGGGTGCGGGCCGGTCCGGGCAGGCGCAGGGCCAGCGATTCCGGGGCCTCGGCCTGCGGGCGGGGCAGGGGCGCCTGGGCCGCAGCGGCGGACAGCGGCGAGGCTTCCTGCGGGGTGAGGGTCATGGCCTTGCGGGCGGACTTGCCCGCGTGGTCCACGTAGACGATGGCCGTGATGCCGCCGAAGATGATAAGCAGGATCAGGACGGCCATCATGGGGCGAACCTTCTTTCGCCAGGCTGCTCAAGCGTCGTTCGGCTCATTCTGACCAGTCTAACGCCCATCCGGCGGGTGCGCTGCATTCCGTCAATTGCCCGGCTTGGCCGGTGCGGTGGGCTGCTGTGGCGTGGGCTGCGTCTGCGTTCCGAGCGATTTCAGGTCCAGCAGGAAGTTGCCGTCGCTGGGCAGCATGATGGTCTGGACGCCGGGGGCCAGGCGCTCGGCCACCGTCAGCTGGATCAGTTGCGGGTTTTCCTTGAGGGCGCGGCCCCGCAAGGAGAGCGCCTCGGCCTCGCCCTTGGCCGTTTCGATGGCGGCCTTGGCCTTGCCCTCGGCCTGCACCACGTCGCGCTGGGCGCTGATCTCGGCCTGTTGCAGGCGATTTCTCTCCACGGCCACCTGCTGCTCAGCGGTCTGCTTTTGCTCGATGGCCTGGGCAACGCTCTCGGGGATCTTCAGTTCGCGCAGCAGGATGGCGTCGAGAATCAGGTTATTGCGCGCAAACGACTTCTGCAGTTCGGTGGTGATGCTGGCCTCCAGCTGGGTGCGCTGGTTGCTGATCAGGTCGGCGGCCCCGAACTGTCCGATGGAGTCGCGCACCTTGCTGCGAAGCTGGGGGCGCAGGACGGTGTTGATGTAGTTGCGTCCAAGGTCCTTATGGAGAATGGCCGCCTTGCTGCGGTCGATGCGGAACTGCACCGTCACGTCTGCTGTGATGTCCAGTCCCTCCTTGCTGCGGGCGCGGATTGACCCCTCGTCGTTCTGGGCCGCGTTCTGCGCGAGGGTCACTTCCTGAAGCCGGGCGTCGTACAGGTTCACCTGATCCACGAACGGCACCACGAAATGCAGCCCGGCCTCCAGTGGGTTAGGCTTGACGCCGCTCAGGGCGCTGAACACCACGCCCACAAACCCCGCCGGGATGACCCGCACGCTCTGCGACACGATCAGGCCTGCCACTACCACGCCGCCGATAATCCAGCCCAGGCGCGGGGAGATGCGAACCGGCGGCGGGCCGCTGGGATTGTTGACCGGATTGGTTATGTGGGGGGTGGAGTCGCGGTTGCGGCCGTCGCCAGGGTTGGTCATACACCCAGGTACGCGACCAGCGCGGCGAAAGTTGCTGCCCCACGGCCTGCTGCCCTTCACGGCAACAAAGAAGGGGACGCCTGAGCGCCCCCCGCTTCAGCGTTACTTCACTACTGCCGGATGATCTCCGCGTCCTTGGGCAACTGCTTGAGGCCCGCGGCGCTGAGGCCGGAGTTGACCTTGTAATTGCTGACGTTCAGGTCCGCCAGCGATTTGCCCGCGCTGCTCACGATCTGGATGCGGGTGGGCCGCCAGCCTGCCTCGGTGATGTACACGCGGGTCCGGTCGGTGGAGTTGCCGTTCTTGGGCGTGGCCTCCAGCTGGAACAGCCGCTTGCCTGCCGCGCCCGTGGTGGACAGCAGTTTCACGTTGTACTCCGACAGCAGCGCGGCGGCGTTGCTCAGCTGCGTGAAATCCAGGCCGCCGAAACCGGCGCCATCCGCCGCCTTCTTGGTGGACATAACCGTGACCTGGTTGGTCAGGAACAGGTACTGGCGAATCTCGTTCTTGTCGGCCACGACAATGTTGTCGGCCAGCGCGTCGGGCGCGTTGAACTGCAGGCGGGCCACGTTCTGCGCCGGAATGCTCTTGACCGTCAGGTCGATCTTCTGGGCGCTGGATTCCAGTGAGGCGCTGCCGCTCAGGCGGAACGAGACGTCCTTGGCGGCCTTCTGGGCGGCGTCGACTCTGGAGATGATGTCCTGGGCGGTCTGGGCGGAGGCGGAGGGAATCAGCAACACGCCGCAAAGGGCGAGAATGGACGTTAATTTGAGAGGTTTCCTCATGTCCGGAAGTATCGCGTCACGGCGTGTGAGAAGGCCGCGCGGCGGCTGACGCGGGGTTCACGCTCTGGCTGGGCTGGCTGGCTGGTCCGCCCGCCCCCGGCCCGTCAAGTCGGATGGTTAAATTGGGCAGTGGTTAGATCGGGTAGTACGCGCGCGGCTGGCCCTTCACGAAGTCGCGTGTCGGAACCCAGATCAGCGGGTTGCGTTCCTCGACCTCGGGCGGGGGGCCGTAGCGGACCAGCATCTCCACCTGATCGAAGGGCACCCAGCGGATGCCCACCACCTCGGGATCGGTGGGATTGAGTTCGCCGGAGTAGGTGGCGGTGAAGCGTCCGAAGGTGGCGTAGCACTCGTTGCGCGTGCCGGTGAGCAGCTCGCCTTCCAGCAGGCTGATGAACACCAGATCGGTGACGGTCAGGCCGGTTTCCACCAGCACCTGCCGGACGGCGGCGTCGCCCAGCGTCTCGCCGGGATGGGCCTTGCCGCCGGGCAGACCGTAGAAGATGCTGCCGTCGTCCATGCGTTCCTCGACCAGCAGCAGCTGACCGTCCCGCACCAGATACACGTGCGCGGCGCGCTTGATCGGCAGGGTGCGCGACAGGTGACTCATGGACGCTCCGGGGCGGTCCGACGGTGGGAACAGGGCGGCAAGCGGTTCATCTGGCCGGCAGTCTAGCGGACTGTGCCGGGCCGCAGCGCCTGCCTGTGCGCCCAGGCCAGGGCGGTCCGGGGCCTTGTGCGCTGACCCGGAGGTCAGGAAACTGGCGTCCGCAGGCGCAATCTCGGCACGAAGTCCCACGGTCCACTGCGCGACTTTCGGTCACAATGCGCAGAATGAATGCAGGCGGGGAGAACCAGGAACAGTGGGCGCAGACGGCCATGTTCACCGCCTCGGAGGTAGAGGCGCAGACCGGCGTGCCGGCTGCAACGCTGCGGCAGTGGGAGCGGCGCTACGGGTTTCCGCGCCCCGTGCGCAACGACAGTGGGTACCGGATGTACTCGCCGGACGACGTGCGCGATATCGGGATCATGCTGGGCCACCAGCGCAGCGGCGTCGGGGCGCGGATGGCCGCCGAGTTGACCCGCAAGGGCATGACGGGGGGAGGCGCGGGGAGAAGCGGGCTGGTGCGTCCCGTCACCCTTGCCCCGGCCCGCCAACATGCGCTGCTGGCAGCCCCTGCCGCCTCATCCCCAGTCCCGATGTCCGCCCCGGTGTCCCTGCCTGCCCTGGCGGGTCAGCTGACCCAGGCGCTGGTCACCGCCGACTACGTGCGGGCCGGTGACGTGCTGGCCGGGGCGCACGCGCGGCTGCCGGTCGAGGACGTGATGACCGGCGTCATGTCCCCGGCGCTGGTGGAGATCGGCGAGCGCTGGGCCAGGGGCGAGATCACCATTGCCCACGAACGCGGGGCCAGTCATTTTCTGCGTTCGCGGCTGTCGGCCCTGATGGACATCGCGGGGCCGGAAGACACAGACACCGGCTGGGGACCGTTGCTGGTGGCGGCCTGCGCGCCCGGCGAGCAGCATGAGCTGGGACTGATGATGCAGGCCCTGGCCCTGCGCCGCCGGGGGCTGCGGGTGGCGTACCTGGGAGCGAACGTGCCGCTGGGCGACCTGACCATCTTCGCCCACGAACGGGGCGCGCAGGCCATCCTGCTGAGCATCAACGGCGAGTGGGCGCTGGGTGACTGGGGCAACGGGGCCTGGGTGGACGGGGCCTGGGTGGCGGATGCGCCGCCGGACCGCGCCGTGTACCCGGCGAGCAGGCCGGTGCGGACTGGGACCCATGGTCTGGCGTGGGTGTCCGGCAGCGCGGACCAGGCCGCGCCCCAGCCCCAGCGGCAACGGCCTGTGTGCCAGCGAACAGCGCTGCAACGGCTGGGCCTGCCGGTTTTTCTGGGCGGCGCCCTGATGAACGCCCGGCCTGCGCTGGCCGCTGAACTGGGCGGCCTCTATGCTGGACCCGATGCGCCAGCGGCGGCGGCCACCATTTCCGGGGTGCTGGGCCATGCCCTGCACGCCGCGCAGGCCGCAGACCCAGACCGCGAAGCTACGCCTTCCCAGGCACCGCACTCATCTCAGGCAGGCGTGAACCGGCCAGGGCCAGATCAGGAAGGAGAACAGACATGAGGATTCTCGTGACCGGGGGCACCGGTTTTGTGGGGCAGGCAGTGGTCAGGGAACTGGTTTCGCGCGGGCATCAGGTCTGGGCGGGCAGCCGCGAGGGCCGGGAGGGCGGCGCGGGGCAGGCGGTCCGGCTGGACGTGACCGATCCGTCCAGCGTGCTGGCCGCCGTGGCTGCCGCCGATCCCGACGCCGTGGTTCATCTGGTGGGCATCATTGCCGAGAAGGGCACGCAGACCTTTCAGGCGGTGCACGTGGACGGCACCCGGCACGTGCTGGCCGCCGTGCCACGCACGGCACGCTACGTTCACATGAGCGCGTTGGGCGCGGACGTGGATAGCGGCAGCGGCTACAGCGCCAGCAAGGGCCGCGCCGAGGCGCTGGTCAGGGACAGCGGCCTGCGCTTCACCATCTTCCGCCCCAGCCTGATCTTCGGGGTGGGCGACGACTTCTTCGGGCGGGTGCTGCGTGAGCTGGTCAGTGCGGCGCCCATCGTGCCGCAGATTGGCAACGGGGCGTTTCCGTTCCGGCCCGTGAGCGTGCAGGACGTGGCGCAGGCTTTTGCCGGGGCCGCCGAAGCTGACCTGGGCCTGGGCGAGACCTATGCCCTGACCGGGCCGCAGGAGTACACCTTCCGGCAGCTGCTGGAGCTGGAACTGGGCGCGCTGGGCAAGAAAAAGCCCATTGTGCCTGTGCCGCTGCCCCTGATGAATCTGGCGGTCCCGCTGATGAATCTGCTGCCCAGTCCGCCGATCACCAGGGACCAGTACGCCATGCTCAAGGAGGGCAACACCGCCCCCAACGAACCGGCCAGAACGGTGTTCGGGCTGCCGATGCTGGCCCTGCGCGACCAGTTGCCGGAAATTCTCGGCGCTGCGAAGGGCTGACGAAGGGGGGGGGGCGATGTCCCTATTGTCCCCCTCCGCTCCCACCGTTCGCCGTCCGCCACCTTGGCCGGCCGCGTAGCATAACGGGCAGATGAGTGATCCTGCCGTGTCTGCCCGTGATGAGCCGTTGCTGGGCCGACATGTCCAGCCTCCGTGCCCCGCGGCCGGGCCCTTTCCGGCCACCGTCACCGAATATCCCGTCACCTTTACCGGCACGGCCCAGGAATATTTCCGGCTGTGGATCGTGAATATCGCCCTGACCTTCGTGACGCTGGGGCTGTACCTGCCGTGGGCGCGTGTCCGCAACCGGCAATATTTCTACGGACACACCTGGGTGGATGGCCAGAACTTCGAGTACCGCGCCAGTCCGGCGGCGCTGCTACGCGGCTACCTGCTGGTGGCGGCGCTGTTCCTGGCCTACGCGGTGTCCGGGCAGTTTGAATCCACGCAGTGGGTGGCCGGGGTGCTGGTGCTGATCTACGGCGCCGCCTACCCGCTGCTGGTGCGCCAGTCCATGCGCTTTCAGGCGGTCAATACCGTTCACCGGGGGCTGCGCTTCCGCTTTCACGGTACGGTGGGCAGGGCGTATGTGGCCTATCTGGTGACCAATTTTGTGGCGGGCATCTCCGCCGGATTGGCGCTGCCGTGGGCGTGGTACATGCAGCGGCGCTATCAGACCGAGGGGCTGGCCTACGGCGCGGCGCGGGCCACCTTCCGGGGCGATGTCGGCCCCTTCTACCTGATCGGCCTGACCGCTCTGGGGCTGACCCTTGCGGGCGGCGTGATTCTCGGCGTGCCGCTGTTCGCGCTGGCGGCGGCGCTGCTGAGTGGGTTTGACGCTGGCCTTCTCGATTCAGGCAACATACTGTCGTCCGGCCTGTGGCTGGCGGCGCTGGTGGCCGGCTATCTGGCCGTCCTGATCCTGTACGTGGTGGCGTGGCAGTACGTGCGCGGCGCGACGATGGTCTACATGCTGAACAACGTGGAACTGGGCGGCGTGTTCCGGACACGGGCCACCTTCAGTCCGTGGCGGCTGGTGTGGATCAGCGTCAGCAACAGCGCCGCGCGGGTGCTGACGCTGGGGCTGGCGTCACCGTGGGCTGCCGTGCGCCAGACCCGTTACATTCTGGGTGGCGTGACGGTGCGCGCCATTGCCCCGCTGGACGACTTCGTGGCGGGCGTGGGCGGTGAGGCCTCCGCGTTCGGTGAGGCCGCCACCGAACTGCTTGACATTCAGGTGGGCTTCTAGTGGGGCCGGACGGTGGGTCACTCGCCCTGCAGGGCGTGTATTTCGATGGCCGCAGCAGCCGCGATCAGCCCGCGACGCTGACGGTGGCCGCGCAGACGGCGACGCTGAAGGTGGCCGGCGGGGCCGCCGAGCACCGCTGGCCTGCCCACCTGCTGGACGTGGAGGCCCCGGTGCCCGGTGTGCGCCGCGCCGTGACGCTGCCGGGCGGGGGCCGGTTCGAGACCCATGACGACGCGGGGGTCAGCGCGTGGGAACGCGCCACCGGGCGCAACCTTGCGCTGGGCGGCATCCGGGCGCTGGAGTCCCGCTGGGGGGCGGCGCTGGCCGCGCTGGGGGCCTCGCTGGTGGCGCTGGCGCTGTTCCTGATGTACGGCATCCCGGCCGTGGCGCGTCAGGCGGCCTTCGCCACGCCCCGCAGCGTGCTGGCCGCCTTTGACCGCGAGACCATCGGATTTCTGGAAAGCGGCGAATTCTTCGGCCCTTCCAGATTAAGCCTGGCCCGGCAGGCGCAGCTCGGGGCCGCGTTCCGTGAGGTGGCCGGCTGGGCGGGCAGCAATTACCCGTATCGCCTGCTGATCCGTGATGGCGAGGCGGGCGGCCCGAACGGGCTGGGCGCGAACGCCTTCGCCCTGCCCGGCGGCACGGTGGTCCTGACCGATCAGCTGGTGGCCCTGGCCGGCAGTGACCGCGAACTGATGGGCGTGCTGGCCCACGAAACCGGCCACGTCACCGGGCGGCATGGGCTGGCCGGGGTGTATCAGGCGCTGGGGCTGACCCTGGTGACCACCGTGGTGGCCGGCGACCTGATCAGCGCGGGAACCTTCGCGGCAGCGGTGCCGGCGGCCATCCTGAGCGGCGGCTACTCGCGGGCGGCGGAAACCGAGGCGGACGAGGCATCGGGCCGCTACATGCTGGAGACCTACAGCACCACCCGGCCCCTGCGGACCATGCTGGCGCGCCTGGAACGGCAGGACCGGCAGAAGGAGGGCACGGCGACCACCTCGGGGCCGTCCCTGATCGACCTGCTCAGCACCCATCCCGGTACGCCGGCCCGCATCGAGCACCTCAAGCGGCTGGAAGCGGACGGCCTGCCCGCGCCTTCACGCTAGCCTGCCAGGATGGCCGCTTCCCTGAGCTTCACCGTCATCTCGACCAGTCTTGATCCCGAGAGCCGCAGCGCGTGGCTGTGCACGCTGGCTGCCCGGCAGTTGCGCGGGGCCGGGCACGCGGTCACGCACCTCGACCTGCGCGAGACGCCGCTGCCCCCCTTCGACAACGCTGGCTGTTACGCCCACCCCAACGCCGGGGTCTACCACCGCGCCGTCCGCGAGGCCGACGGCGTGCTGCTGGGCGTCCCTGTGTACAACTGGGGGCTGGGCTCTGGCGCGCGGGCGCTGGTGGAACTCACCGGCAGCAGCGACATCGGGCGCGGCCTGCACGGCGCGTGGTTTGACCGGCCCGTCACGTTTCTGGTGTCTGGCGGGCTGGATCACGGTTACCTCAGCCACGGGGCATTCGCGCTGGGGCTGATGTACGACTTCCGCTGCGTCATCAACCCGCACTTCGTGTACGCCACCTCCGCCCACTGGGACGCGCCGGAGGTGCCAGGGGTCTGGCTGGCGGAGCGGCTAGCCAGAACGGTAGACCGGACTGTCGACCTCTCGGAGCGCCTGCACGGGCGCGACTATCACAGCGTGTGGGAAATTTGACCGCCCCGGCCCCGGAGAAGCCGCGCGTCGTGACCGAACATCCCGACTTCTACATCGTCCACAAGCCCGCGCTGTGGCTGACGCACCGGGTTCACCGTGGTGGCCGGGCGGAGGTGCCGGACGTGGTGGGCTGGATGCAGCGCGAAACCGGCGAGCTAGACCTCTCGCCGCCGCACCGCCTGGACCGTGAGACCAGCGGCCTGCTGGTGCTGTCGCGCGACACCGAGGCCGCCCGGCGCTTTTTCACGCTGTTCAAGACGCATCTGGTGGGCAAGCTGTACCGCGCCGTCGTGCGCGGCACGCCCGACTGGGAGCGCCGCACGGTGGACGCGCCGCTGGGCGATCTGGGCCTGGGCGCGGCCAACCGGGTGCTGATGCGGCAGGCAGTGGTGCCGGATGGCCGCCCCGCCGTGACCGATTTCCGGGTGCTGGGCCGCCGGGCCGGGCACGCGTTGATCGAGGCGCACCCGCGCTCGGGCCGCCTGCACCAGATCCGTGCGCACCTGTTTCACCTGGGCCTGCCGCTGGTGGGCGACAAGATCTACGGGCTGGAACGGGACGCCTTCCTGGAGTTCATCGCCACCGGCCAGACCCCAGAACTCACCGCCCGCCTGGGCCTGGAGCGTCAGGCGCTTCACGCCGCCCGCCTTGCCTTTCCCTGGGCCGGGGCGCAGGTGGTGGCCGAGGCGGCGCTGCCGGGGGACATGCAGCGGCTGTGGGACCGGCTGGAGCATTGACCCGCTAAGTGTGATGCATGCTGCCTTGTCCTTTTCTCTAATCCGAGTAGTCTGGTCGGGTATGGGATCTCCCACCTCGGAGCAGGCATGAACGAACGGACGCTGGACACCCTGGCCCCTGGTGAGCACGCCCATGTGGTGGGGCTGGCCCCGGACCATCCGCTGCGCCGCCGCCTGTTGGAACTGGGCTTCGTCCGCGGCGCCCCGGTGACTGTGGTGCGCCGCGCCCCGCTGGGCGATCCGCTGGAAGTGCGGGTCAACGGCACTGACCTGGCCCTGCGTGCCGCCGACCTGCAAGGCATCCGGGTGAGACAGTGACAACCGCCTTTTCACCTCCTGACCTCCACATTCCCGACGAGGCCGCCTGTCAGGCCACCCTGGGCCGCCTGAAGGGGGCCAGCGAACCGCGGGTAGTGGTGGTGGGCAACCCCAACGTCGGCAAGACCACCCTGATCAATGCTGTGGCGGGAACGCGCCTGAAGGTGGGCAACTGGTCGGGCGTGACCATTGAGAAACGCGAGGCCCGGCTGGAATACGCGGGCCGCGCCATTCACCTGCTGGACCTGCCCGGCGCGTATTCCCTGAGCCCGCACACCCCTGAGGAACTGATTGCCCGCACCGCGCTGCTGGACGAGGCTCCCGACGCCGTGCTGAATGTCCTGGACGCTGGAAACCTGGAGCGCAACCTGTACCTGACGCTGCAACTGCTGGACTTCCGGCTGCCGGTGGCGGTGGCCCTGAATCTGGTGGACGAGGCGAAGAACAAGGGCATGACCGTGGACGCCGCCGCCCTGTCCCGCGCGCTGGGCGTACCGGTCACGCAGACGGTGGCGATCCGCGGCCAGGGCACGGCAGCCCTGATGGGCGACGTGTTGAAGGGCGCGACGCTGGGGATTGCCGTGCGCTACCCCCCGCAGATCGAGGCGGCGGCCAATGACCTGACCGCCCGCATGGTGGGAATGCCCACCCTGCCCCTGCACGCGCACCGCTATCTGGCCCTGGCGCTGCTGGAGGGCGATCCCAGCGTCCGCGGACGGCTGGCGGCCACCGGGCATGCCGCGCTGCTGGACGCGGCGGACGCCCACCTCGCCGCCCTGGAGACCGAGGGTGTCGACGCTTTGATCGAGATTGCCGAGGCCCGCTATGCCCGCGCAGGCGATCTGGCGCGGCTGGCCGTTCCGCAGGCGCTGGCGCGGCGCACCCTCTCCGAACGGCTGGACCGGGTGGCGCTGCATCCCGTTCTGGGCATTCCTCTTTTCCTGGCCCTGGTGCTGCTGGTCTTCCGCCTGACCTTCAGCGTGGCCTCGCCCTTTGTGGATCTGATTGGCGGCCCGCTGCAGGAAATCATCGGCGGCTGGGCGGCAGCGGCGCTGGCGTGGTTCCCGCTGGGGCGCGATCTGGTGGTGGGCGCGATCATTCCAGGGGTGGGCACGGTCCTCAGCTTCCTGCCCACGCTGCTCGTCCTCTACCTCGCCATGAGTTTTCTGGAAGACAGCGGCTACATGGCCCGCGCCGCCTTCCTGATGGACCGGGCCATGCGCAGCATCGGACTGGACGGGCGCTCGTTTATTCCACTGATCCTGGGCTTCGGGTGCAATGTGCCGGCCATCTACGCCACCCGCGCGCTGGAGCGGCGCAGCGACCGCGTGCTGGTCAGCATGATCCTGCCGTTCATGAGCTGCTCGGCGCGGCTGCCGGTGTACGTGGTGTTCGCCGCCGCGCTGTTTCCGCGTTCGGGCAGCTGGCTGGTCTGGAGCATGTACGTGCTGGGCATGGCGGTGGCCTTTTTCTTCGCGCTGATTCTGCGCCGCACCACCCTGCCCGCCGAGGGCGGCGGCGTGCTGCTGGAGCTGCCGCCCTACCGGTTTCCCGCCTGGAAGGTGCTGTGGAAGCACGCCTGGCGGCGCACGGCCTCCTTTGCCCGGCGTGCCCGCACCACGGTGATGGGAACGGTGGCGGTGGTCTGGCTGCTGCTGGCGCTGCCTGCCGTGTCCGGCGAGAAATTTGCCACCGTGCCGCCGCAGGACAGCCTGTTCGGCACGGTCAGCCGGGCGGTGTCGCCCATCTTCGCGCCGCTGGGCTTCGGTGACTGGCAGGCCACGGGCGCCCTGATCCCCGGCTTCATCGCCAAGGAAGTCGTGGTGGGCACGCTGGGGCAGATCTACCTCGGCGAGATCGCGGCCAATCCCGAGCCACTGGGTGTGCTGGACGGCGTCACGCAAACGTTGGGTGCCACTTGGGACACCCTCAGGGCCAGCGTGTCTGCCCTGCCCACAGTCCTGGCCCTGCCCAGCCTGAACGCCGACGCCTCCGCCGAAACGAAGACCCCACTGGCGGCGGCGCTGGCGCAGGCATTCACCCCGGCGTCGGCCCTGGCCTATCTGGTGTTTGTGCTGCTGTACACGCCCTGCATTGCCACGGTGGGCGCGATGGCGCAGGAGCATGGGCGGCGGCTGGCGTGGATGACGGTGGGCTGGCAGATGGTCACGGCGTGGGTGGTGGCCTTCGCGGGGTATCAGGTGGCCGTGAGGCTGCTGTAGTGGCGCCCACCGCACCGGCTCCGCTGGCGGTCATCCTCCGTGTGGTGGCCGGGGAACCTCGCACGCCCTCGGAACTGGCCCATGATCTGGGCAGCTCCGAAGCGGCCCTGAGCGGGATGCTGCGAACCCTGCAAACCGGCGGCTACGTGCAGGAGGCCCTGCCGGCCACCGACGGCTGTGCCTGTGGGCCGTGCGCCCTGAAAAGCATGTGCCGCAACGCGAACGGCGAGGCGGCGCCGCTGGGCCTCCTTAAGCTCACGCCACGGGGAGAAGCCTACCTGGGGCGACTCCGCAGCTGAATCCTACTCTTCCGGCCACACCAGGGCGGGGTCATCGGTTGCAGGCCAGCACACAGGCAGGCTGAGGGTCCAGCCTTCCCCTGAGATTTCCCGCACCGGCACCACGCCCACGCCGCTGCCGCAGATCCACGCGCGGGTCGCGCGGGACACTTCGCTGGGGTGAACCCCTAGCTCTGACCAATCCTGGCCTGCCAGGAACGCGGCCCGCGTGAGGCCCGGCAACCCGCCCGCGGGGACAATCCGTTGCCCACCAATCTCCAGCAGCGGCGAGGTGCGCGAGCCGTCGGCCAGCGTGCCGTCCGGGCCGACGAGCCAGCCCTCGAAAACGTCTGCGGCCTCCTGCCGGGCGAGGCGGTACGGCAGGTAGTTGCCGGTCTTGTGCGCGCCCAGTTGCGGGTGGACTTGAACGCCCGTCAGGCGCACGCGCACGCCGCCTTCTGGACGTGGGCCGGGGGTCAGCGGACGGTGGGTCCAGAAGGTGCCGTCCCCTGTGACCGTGACGCGCAGCAGCCCCCAGGGCCACGGGTCCAGCGTGGGGCACCCGGCGTCCGGGGCCGGCAGGTCCAGAAAGGCGCAGGTTTGCCGCAACCGTTCCAGATGTGCGGCCCACAGCACCGGCTCACCCCGCCGCGTGCGGACGGTGGCAAACGCGCTCAGGCCGTGCAGCCACGCGGGATGGTCCAGCCCGGAAGGCAGGGGCTTCATGTCTTTTGTCCCTGGTGGGCCACCTGTTCGTTCCACTCCCGGCTCAGCCGCAGCCAGTTGCCCAGCAGCACCCGGCCCGCCGGACTCAGGACGCTCTCGGGGTGGAACTGCACGCCCCAGGCGGGGCGACCGGGGGCAGCCAGCGCCATGGTCTCGCCGCCGGCACCGGTGGCGGTGACGTGTTCTGGCGGCAGGCCACGCACCACCAGCGAGTGGTAGCGGCCGAACGCTGCGCCGGGCGGCACATCCTGAAATAGCCCCGCGCCGCCGTGCTGCACTGCCTCCGGGCGGCCATGCACCGGCGCAGCCCGTACCACCGCGCCGCCCAGCACCTGCCCCAGCGCCTGATGGCCCAGGCACACGCCCAGCAGTGGCTGCCCCCGGCGCAGGCATTCGCGGGTCAGCGCCAGCGTGGGGCCACTGCTGTCGGGCGTACCCGGTCCCGGCCCGGTCAGCACGGCGTCCGGGCGCCCGCACAGGAGGTCGGCCACTGCCGAGTCCTGGGAAAAGATCGTGACCGCTGCGCCCAGCGCCCGCAGGTCATGTACCAGATTCCAGGTGAACGAGTCGCGGTTGTCCAGCAGATGCACCCGGAGTCCTGCTCCCGGGTTGTGGGTGGCAGGTGGCGGCGTCCACACCCGGCCCGGCGTGGGCGCCGCGGGCGGCTGGGCCGGACGCCCCGGCACGCCCGACAGTGCGCTCAGCAGGGCCTGGGCCTTGTGCACCGTCTCGCTTGCCTCATGGGCCGGGTGCGAGTCGATGACGGTGCCGCCACCCGCCCGGACCACCACCTCCCAGTGCTGTTCCGATCTGGTGGAGTGCCGTTCCACTCTTGTAAAGGCCGCCGTGCGGATCAGGATGTTTACGTCCACCCGCGCGCCGCTGAGGATCCCGACGCCCCCGGTGTACCATTCGCGCGGCCCCGGCTCATGGTCGCGGATGGCGGTCATCACCCGCGCCTTGGGCGCGCCCGTGATGGTCCCGCCCGGAAAGGTGGCCGCCAGCACGTCGGGCAGTGTCACGCCGTCTGCCGCCCGGCCCCGCACTTCCGAGACCAGATGCATCACGTGACTGTAACGTTCCACCAGCATCAGTTCCGGCACACTGACACTTCCCGCCGCCGACACCCGGCCCAGGTCGTGGCGCACCAGATCCACCAGCATCAGGTGCTCCGAGACCTCCTTGGGGGATGAGCGCACCTCGGCCTCCAGCGCGGCGTCCTCGGCGGGGGTCTGACCGCGCCGCCGGGTGCCGGCAATCGGGCGGGCCGAGACCTCGCCCCCGGCCCACTCCACCAGTCGTTCGGGGCTGCACGACACCACCACCTCTTCGCCCATGTCCAGAAAGGCCATGAACGGGCTGGGATTCAGGTCCCGCAGCCGCAGGTACGCCGCCAGCGGATCGCCCTGTGCCTGCGCCCGCACCCCCCGCGAGAGGTTGACCTGATACACCTCGCCTGCGCGGATCAGTTCCTGAATGGCCCGCACGCCCGCCGGGTAGTCCACATCATCCGCGCCGAATTCGCCCACGCTCAGCGCCGGCCGGGGGGCCGGGTCCAGGGCCAGGACCCGCGCCCAGTCCACGTGCGGAGGCCCCACCACCTCCAGCGTGCCGGCGAGCCGGTCCCACACCAGTCCGGAGGGGTAGTGGCCCCACCACGCCGCCTCGCCGCGTGCCGGGTGTGTGTCCAGTCCGAAGTCCCGCGCCGCCTCGTACTTCAGGCCGCCCAGCCACGCGGGAAACAGGGCGGGTCCGCCGGGACGAGTTGGCAGGGCCATCTGAACCCGCGTCGGCCACGCACTCAGGAACGAGAAGCGCCCATACGGCACGGCAGGCCCCAACGATTCCAGCAGGGCCACGCCCGGCGCGTCCGCCGCCCGCAGGCGCAGCAGGACGTCGGCGGGGGAGAGGAGAGAGGGCGCGGCAGGCACCCCGGAATTGTACGCAGCGCGGCCCTGGAGGGTGCCCTTCCCTAATCCCTTACAGTTTACCCGGAATTGGGTGATAGACTACCTCCATGTGGGTGTCTACCAAAGCTCAGTACGGCCTGCGCGCCCTGATCGAGATCGGGCGTCAGGGTGGCGACGCGGTGCCCCTCAAGGACGTGTCGGAACGCCAGGGCCTCAGCCAGCACTATCTGGAGCAGATCGCCAGCAACCTGCGCCGCGCCGGATTTATTCGCAGCATCCGGGGGGCGCACGGCGGCTACCGGCTGGCCCGCCCGGCCGATCAGATCAACGCCTATGACGTGGTCACCGCGCTGGAGGGCAGCATCGCCCCGGTGCAGTGCGTGGAAGATGACCACACCTGTGAAAGCCAGAACGTGTGCGGCACCCAGGACCTGTGGTTCCGCGTGGACGCCGCGCTGCGCGACGTGCTGGGCGGCACCACGCTGGCCGATCTGATCGAGCAGAGTGACCGTCAGCAGCATTCGCGTCTGGTGCAGATCGAGGGCAGTTACAGCGGCTCAGCGGGTTCCTGAAGACCGGGTGCCCCAGGCAGCGCGCAGGAGGCGGTCCCGATCTTCCCGGACCGCCTCCTGCCCTTTTTCCTGCCCGCTCTGCCCGGGCTGAATCTGACGGGGCGATTGCGCGCAACTGCGGGTCATGTGGTTCACGGTGACGGCCCGACTGCGTATCCTGTCTGACGATGTATCGCCGCCTTGCCCGCCCCCTGCTGTTTCGCCTGGACGCCGAAGACGCCCACCACCTGACCCTGGGCGTGCTGGAGGCCGCCTCGAAGGTTCCAGGCTGGCCTGCGCTGGCCCGCGCCGTTGCGTCTCCGGCCCCGGCCCTGGGGCAGACGCTGTTCGGACAGCCCTTCGCCTCGCCCATCGGACTGGCGGCGGGGCTGGACAAGAACGCGGTGGCGGTGCCGGCCTTTGCCGCCCTGGGCTTCGGCTTTCTGGAGGTGGGCACAGTCACCCCGCGGCCCCAGCCAGGCAACGCCCGCCCCCGGCTGTTCCGGCTGCTGGAGGACGAGGCGCTGATCAACCGCATGGGCTTCAACAACGCGGGTGCCGGGGCGCTACACGCCCGTCTGAGCGCCCTGTCCACGCGGCCCGCGCCGGTGTGGGTCAACATCGGCAGAAACAAGGACACGCCCAACGAGGAAGCCGCCGGAGATTACCTGAAGTGCGTTCAGGCCCTGCACGACGTGGCCGACGCCTTCGTTATCAACGTCAGCAGTCCCAACACGCCGGGGCTGCGGGCGCTGCAGGCTGCCGACGGGCTGGGCGAACTGGTGCGCGCCGTACTGCAGGAAGTGGAGCGGGGCCGCGTGCACAATCTGCGCCGCCTGCCGGTGCTGGTGAAACTGGCCCCGGATCTGCACCCCGCCGACTTCGAGGCCAGCGTGGGCGCGGTGCAGGCAGCAGGGGCACACGGGCTGATCGTCAGCAACACGACGCTGTCGCGCGACGGGCTGTTCAGCGGGCGGGCGGGCGAGGCGGGCGGCCTGAGCGGACGGCCCCTGACCCGCAAGTCCACCGCGCTGGTTCGCGAGGCCTACCGCCTGACCGGGGGAACGCTGCCCATTGTGGGGGTCGGCGGCATCTTCAGCCCCGCTGACGCCTACGCCAAGCTGCGTGCCGGGGCCAGCCTGCTGGAGGTCTACAGCGCCCTGGTCTACGAGGGACCGGGACTGGTGCGCCGCCTGAACCGGGGGCTGGCGGACCTACTGGCCCGCGACGGCGTGCAGAACGTGGCCGGGATCGTCGGCGTGGACGCCCGCTAGCCGTGCGGGTCGCCGTCATCAGCGACGTGCACGGCAACGCCTTCGCGCTGGACGCCGTGCTGGCAGACCTGCGGGCCGCCTCGCCGGACCTGATCGTCAACCTGGGAGACCAGATCGAGGGCAGTGCCGATCCTGCCCGCGCCGCCGCCTTGCAGGTGGGGCTGGGGGCCACCGAGGTGCGCGGCAACAACGAGGAGAAGCTGTGGCCAGGCGGCCGGCGCGCAAAGATCTCGCTGGAGTTGGGGGCGTGGCTGGAGACCCAGCTGGACGCCGCCGCCCTGGCCCGGCTGGCCGCCCTGCCGCTGACCGCCCACGCGCTGGACGGGCGGCTGTTTGCGTGCCACGGTACCCCCCACAGCGCCTGGGACATGCTGCTGTGGGAGTGGCGGTTTGACTCTGCAGGAAGCGGAATGGGGACGGAGGCAGGGTTCTACCGGGCGCGTGATCCCCGCGAACTGCGCGCCATCGTGGAGCCGCTCAACGCCGAGGTGGTCGTGTGCGGCCACACCCACCGCCCCGGGGCCACCCGCGTGGGCGACACGCTGGTGGTCAATACCGGCCCGGTCAGCGATCAGGTGGACGGTGACCCGCGCGCCCGCTGGACGCTGCTGGAGCGGCGGGCCGGACAGTGGGCCGTGGACTTCCGCGCCGTGCCCTTCGACATCGAGGCGGCCGTGCGCTGGTCTGCGGCGCATTCTCCCTTCGGGGAGTTTGAGGCCGCGCTGATGAGGAGGGGCGAGATGGTGGGGCGGGGCGGGTAAGGCACCGGGGATGAGGCGCGGCGGTCCAGGCAGAGGGAGCCTCCAGCCGCGCGGGGTGGACGCAGCCCGCGCTGGATGTCACTGACTCTGCCGGCCACTGCTTCTAGACTGACCGACATGACCGATATTCCCGGCACGCCCGGCCCCCTCAGCCCGCCTGCCCGGCCTCCCGCCGCGCCGCGCGCCCCGCTGTCGGACCGGGTGCGGCTGGTCCGCAATCTGTTGCCGCCACTGATCGTGCTGGTGGTGGGGGCTGTTGAACTGCTGATCTCGTTGCTGGGTGACAGCCGCCGCGAGCTGTGGGCGCACCTGCTGTTCTACGGGCTGGTGGGACCGGCCGTGACGTATTTCAGCGTGGAATGGATCGCGGAGGGCACCCGCGCCCGCGAGCGTGCCGAGGTTGAACTGCGCGACCTGTACGGACAGCTCAGCGCCTCGCACGGGCGTTTGCAGGGGGTGCAGGAGTTGATGCGTGACCTGGGCGGCGCGGCGGACCTGGGCGCGGTGCTGGAGGTGGCCGCGCGCGGGGCGGTACGGGTGACCGGGGCCACTCACGCCACCCTGACCGTGCCCGGCGGCCTCAGCGGCACCTCGCGCGGCGAGACGCTGCTCAGTTCGCCCAGCGCGGCGCTGCACCCGCTCAAGGTGGGCATTCCCGGTGGCGGCGCACTGCTGCTGCACTTCGAGACGCCGCCCAGCGCCGACACCACCGAACTGGCCCAGGCCCTGGCCGCCGAGGTCGCCACCGGCGTCGAGGCCGCCCGCCAGCGCACGCTGGACCTGATGACGCTGTACAGCGTGGACCAGAGCATCCGCGCCGAGCGCAACATGCGCCGCCTGCTGTCACGCGTGACCGGCACCATGGCGGGCCGGGTGGGTGCGCAGGCCCGCGCCGCGTACCTGAGTGACGAGGACGGTGTGTTGCGCCTGGAATACGCCCAGGACCAGCGCGGCGAGATCAGCGGCGACGGGGACGGGGAGCACGGCGGGATGACCCCTCCCTTCGCCGCGCGGGTGGCGCAGTCCAACGGGCCGCTCATCGTGACCGGCGCGGAAGCCTGCCAGGTGTTTCCCGAAGCGCGTAGCGTGCTGGGCCTGCCCATGCGCGACGAGAACGGCCTGCTGGGCGTTCTGATGCTGGGCGATCCGCGCGAGGGGGCCTTCGAGGCGGCCCGCGTGTCGCTGCTGGCCCTGATGGCCGGGCAGGCCACCCTGGCGGTCCGCAACGCCCGCGCGTACCTGTATTCCGAGGAACTGGCCATCAGCGACGAGCGCGCCCGCATCGCCCGCGAGATTCACGACGGCGTGGCGCAGTCGCTGGCTTTTGCGGCCCTGAAGCTGGACGTGGTGGCCCGGCAGATGCAGAGTGACCCGGCGCGTGCCGAGGCCGAGGTGCGCTCGGCCACCACCCTGCTGCGCGAGCAGATCCGGGAGGTCCGGCGCAGCATCTTCGCGCTGCGGCCCATCGACCTGGAGCGCTACGGTCTGCTGGAAACCGTGCGCCGCTACGTGCTGGATTTCGGCGAGCAGAACGGTATCCGGAGCAGTCTGGATGTGACCGGCGAGGTGCGGTTGTCGCCCGGCGACGAGGCGGTGGTGTTCCGCATCCTGCAAGAAAGCCTGAACAATGTGGCCAAACACGCCCGCGCCGCCGAGGTCCGCGTGACCCTGGACGGCGGACCGAAACAGGTGCTGCTGCGCGTGCGCGACGACGGCCTGGGCTTTGATCTGGACGCTGTTACCGGGCGGGTCAGCAGCGCGGGCGGTCTGGGCCTGACTCAGATGCGCGAGCGCCTGCAGGCCAGAAGCGGCCAGTACCGCATCATCAGCGCGCCCGGTCAGGGCACGACCATTGAGGCGCAGATGCCACAGGCCTAGGCGGAGGCGCCGGGAGGGAGGTCACGCCGCATGGACGGTGGCCGCTTTTTCCTTCTCATGGCCCTTTTGCCCCTCACAGCGGGCGCTATGGTGTAACCATGACCGTCTCATTACTTCTGTGTGTCAGCCCTGTCTCCTGTGGGGGCCGTCCGTGAGCTGGCTCGAACGCCTGCGCAGCGGCCTGAGCAAGACCCGCGCCCAGATCAACGACACTGCCGGATTCCTGGGCAACGACGTCAAGGACGTGTTTTCCAACCGCCTGGAAACGGTGGAGGATCTGGAATACGCCCTGATCGCGGCGGACGTGGGCCGCGCCGCCACAGAGGAAATTCTGGAGGACGTGCGCCGCAGCGAGGGCAAGAACCTGCAGCAGGCGCTGATGGACGCCCTGACCCTGCAACTGGAGCCCAATGCCCGCCGCGCCGAATTCCGCAAGCTGGGCTTTGCGCCGCAGGCCAGCCGGATGTCGGTGGAGCCTGGTGGGCATGTGGTTATGGTGATCGGGGTCAACGGTGTGGGCAAGACCACCACCATCGCCAAGCTGGGCCAGTACTACATGGGCCGAGGCAAGAGCGTGATGTTCGCCGCCGGAGACACCTTCCGCGCCGCCGCCGGGGCGCAGCTGGGCGAGTGGGGTGACCGGCTGGGCGTGCCGGTGGTGCAGGGCACCGACGGGGGTGACCCGGCCGCCGTCGCCTACGACGCCGCCACCGCCCGCGCCGCCCGGGGCACGGACCTGCTGTTCGTGGACACCGCCGGACGCCTGCACAACAAGCACAACCTGATGGAAGAACTGAAGAAGGTGCGCCGCGTGATCGAGAAGGCCGATCCCGGCGAGCCCGCCGAGGTCTGGCTGGTGCTGGACGCCGTGACCGGGCAGAACGGGCTGCAACAGGCCAAGAAGTTCCACGAGTCCACGCCGCTGACCGGTGTGATCGTCACCAAGCTGGACGGCACCTCCAAGGGCGGCATCCTGATTCCCATCGTGCGCGAACTGGGCGTGCCGATCAAGTTCATCGGCGTGGGTGAGAGCGCCAGCGACCTGCAGCCGTTCGACAGCCAGGACTTCGTGCGGGCGCTGTTCGATGTGGACGTGCCCAGGGCATAATCCGCCCTGCCACCCACTGCTGGGTGGCGTCACAGGAAGAGGGCAGGCACTGTAACCCCGGTGCCCGCCCTCTTCCCCTCTTTCCACCCTGGACTTCAGGGAATCTCGATTTCCCCTCGCCAGCCCGGCTCCAGCGCCAGCAGCAGCTCCAGTGGTTTGTCGCCGTGCTTGAGCAGGTACGTCAGGAAGTTCATCTCGCGTTCCTGCGGCGTGCCGTTCGGCAGCAGATGGGCCTTGAGGCGCGACAGTTGCCCGCTGCGGTCATTTTCCTGCCGGGCCAGTGCCCGCACTGCCTGGGTCTGGAGCCGGCCCACCCGCGCGGTGACGCGCTCACGGGTCCGCCCCGCCGCGCCCACCAGGGTGGGGTCCAGGGCGGCAATCTCGTCCATCACGGCCCGCAACTGGGTGGCGATTTCGTCCAGTTTCCGGGTGGTCACGGCCTCCGCGCCGCGCTCGCGGGCCAGGGCGCGGCCCAGCACGCCCTCCGGATCGGCCTGCACCTCAGCGGCGGTGGCGCCCAGCCGCCGCAGCAGGCGGGCCACATTGGGCTCCAGCCACGTCACGCTCAAGCGCGGCCACAGCAGCGGCTGCTTCAGGCCGTGGAGTTCGTAGACCTCGCGCAGCTGCGCTCCATAGGCGATCTCGCCGGGGCCCACCACAAAGGCCAGCGTGGGCAGCAGCGCGTCCTGAACAGCCGGGCGCAGGCCGGCCGCCGGGGTCAGGCGGCTGGGATCGGCCTCCAGCATGGCCCGCAGCTCGCGGTGGGTGTAGGCGCGGGTGTCGGTGCTGAAGCGCGCCCCGTCCAGCCGCAGCAACCGCCGGTGACCGTCGTCCTCCTCAATAAAGACGTTGGTGGCCCCTGCCGGGCGGCGCAGCTGCGGCGTGAAGTCCTGTGCCATCAGCCGGGCCGCCGCGTCCTCGATGAGTGCCGAGGAGGCCAGCGGGTTGTCGAGTTCGCGGGCCAGGGTGGGGGCCATCAGGCGGGCCAGAGCGGGGTGCAGCGGGTCCAGCACGATCAGCCCGGCGGGGGAGAGCAGCCCGTGAATCAGGCGGGCAAAGACGTCGGCGTAACTCCCTCCCCCCTGCGTGGCCCGCGCCAGGCGGCCCCGCACGGCGGCAACGTGTTCTGGCGGGGCGTCGAATGCGTCCAGCACGGCCTCTGCCTGCGCGGTCCACTCCCCGCGCCACGGCACGCGGCCCACCGGCATGCCCTCCGGCACGTCCAGCGTCAGCCGGTGCAGCTGCTCCGAGAGGTCCAGAAGGCTGGTGCTGGCAACTTCCGCCGCGTCGTGGTCCTGGCTGGCCACCCAGTAGATGGCCACCACGGGCACGTCCTCGGTGTCCAGCTGCCGGGCCAGCAGCGCGGCGTCGGCCCCCTTGTGAACGCTGTAGGCCGGGCCGGTCAGTGCGCCTGCCTGCTGCCCGGTCACAACCACCCTGGAGTGCGGGTGCGCCAGCCGGGTCAGTGCCTGTTCCACGCGGGCGTCCAGTGTGCCCAGATCGCGGTGGTACGTTCTTAAGGCCCCGGCGAGCGCGGCCCGGTCGATGTCCGGGCGTTGCTCGGCCCGCGCCTGCTGTGTGCCGCCCACCGGAAGACGGAAAAACTCTGCCAGTGTTCCGGCGGTGTACTCCGCCGCTATGTTGCGCGCCATACTGCCCATTCCTTCCCGCCCCGGCGCAGACCGGGAAACAGTTGCTGATAGATGTGAGGTCATGCCGGCCGCCCTGCGCCTAACGCAGGGACTCCCGCGTGGCCCGTTGCAGGCCGTCCCGGTCCGTCAGGATAATGCGCCGGTAGCCCAGGTCTAGCAGGCCGCGCGAGCGGAAATCGCCCAGCAGCTTGGTGATGGTCTCACGGGTGCTGCCCACCACGTAGGCCAGGTCCTGATGCGAGACCCGGTCGCGCAGGGCGATGGGCCCCTCCTGGGGCCAGCCGCCCTCGCGCTCGGCCAGCGTCAGCAGCGCCAGCGCCAGCCGCTGCGAGACCTCCAGAAACACCAGTCCCGACAGACGCTCCTGCACGCCGCGCGTCTGGCGGGTGATCTGCTCGGTCAGGGCCACGCCCACCGCCGGCTGCGCGTCGGTCAGGCGATGCAGCGCGTCCTGGCCTAGCATCAGCGCCTCCACGTCGTCCATTGCCTCGCCGTAGACGTTGTAGCTTTCCCCTGGGGTCAGGGCCGAGACGCCCAGCAACGCGCCGGGGCCGTGCACGTCCAGCGTGACCTCGCGGGCCCCGCTGCCCAGGCGGTACAGCCGCACCGCGCCGCGCAGGATCAGGTACAGCGTCTCGGCGGCGTCTTCCGGGTGAAACAGCAGCCCGGCCCGCGCCCAGCGTCCCACCCGACTCGCCGCCATGACCTGCGCCTGGGCTTCTTCAGGCAGGGTTCCAAATGCTCCGGGCAACATATGTGGGTCAGTATGCCGCAACGGACGGCGTGGTGCGGAAGACTGGCCGCGGCACCGGCATGAAAATCGGCCCGGAGAGTTTAGAATCAGCCGGAATGTCCCCCTCTCCCCACCGCCCGCGTCTGCGCCTGTTTGACCTGCCGCTGGACGTGATCAACCTGAGTGACACGCTGACGCTGCTGGGTGACTGGCTGGCGGACCCGGCCCGCCGGCCGCACACGGTGGTAACCCTGAACCCCGAGATCATCGTGCAGGCGCGCAGCCACCCGGAATTCGCGCGGGCCGTGCAGGACGCCGATCTGGTCACCGCCGACGGCGTGGGCATCGTGTACGCCGCCCGGCAGCTTCACGCCGAGGAGGTGCCCCGCGCGCCCGGCTTCGACATCGTCAGGGGTCTGATGCAGCGGCACGGCGCGGAGCTGCGGGTGTTCTTTCTGGGTGCGAAACCCGGCGTGGCCGAGGCCGCCGCGCAGAACGCGGTCCGCGACTACGGCGTCGTCGTGGCCGGCATCCACCACGGCTACTTCGGCCCGGAGGACGACGAGCGGGTGGCGCGGCTGATTGGCGACAGCGGCGCAAACCTGCTGCTGACGGCCATGGGGGCCGGACGGCAGGAGGTCTTCAATGGGCAGTGGCGCGGCGTGCTGGGCGTCCCGGTCATGATCGGCTGCGGCGGCGTGATCGACGTGCTGGCCGGCACCGCAGAGCTGGCCCCGGCCTGGACCCGCAAACTGGGTGTGGAATGGGTCTGGCGCGTCGCGGGGGACCGCAAACGGTGGAACCGTGCGCCGCGCCTGCTGAATTTCGTGCGGATGGTCCGGGCCGAGAAGCGGCGCAAGGGCTAGGGCCGCAAGAAGGGGAACCGCGGATTCAGGCCCGCGTGTCGGACAGCGCCGCGTCCAGCGCCGCCAGCAGCTGGTCCACCTCCGCCGCCGTGATGCTCAGGGGCGGCCCCAGCAGCAGGTGATCGCCGCGCGCGCCGTCCACCGCGCCGGAACCAGGGTAGGTGATCAGCCCATGCTCCCGCGCCGCCGCCGCCACCCGGTCCGCCAGCCCCGGCGTTGCGTACGCCGCGCCGGTGGCCGGGTCGCCCAGTACCAGGCCCAGCAGCAGTCCGTGCCCCCGCGCCTCAAGGACGTGCGGGTGCTCCGCTTTCAACGCCTGCAATCCGGTAAGTAGCTGTGCACCCCTCTCGTTCGCTGCCTCGACAAGCCGTTCGTTCTCGATGATGTCCAACACGCTCAGGCCCGCCGCCACGCTGACCGGGTGTCCCGCGTAGGTAAAGCCGTGCTTGAAGGCCCCGGAGCCGTTCATCACGGTGTCGTGGACTGTCGGGCTCGCCATCAGTCCAGCCAGGGGCGCGTAGCCTGCCGCCAGTCCCTTGCCCAGCACCACGATGTCGGGCGTCACGTCGTCGTGCAGCCGCACGGCCAGCGGAGCGCCGCAGCGGCCCATCCCGCACATCACCTCGTCGGCGATGAACAGCACACCGTACTCGCGGCAGATGTCCGCGACGCGGGCGTGATAACCCGCATTCGGGGCCAGCGCCGCGTCTGACGCGCCCACCACCGGCTCACACATGAAGGCGGCCACCGTCTCTGGCCCCAGCTGCTTCAGCAGGGCGCGCAGGCGTTCGGCGTCGGCCTCGCCTGACAGGGCTGGGTCCGGTTTGGGCAGCTTGGGCCACGCGGCCTCATTCATCAGCGGCGTGTACAGTTCGCGCCGCGCGCCCATGCCCGAGGCCGCCAGCGCCCCCAGCGACGCGCCGTGGTAGCTGGGCCGGCGCGTGATGATCCGGTAGCGGCCTGTCTCGCCGCGCTCGGCGTGGTACTGGCGGGCCAGCTTGATGGCGCTCTCGGTGGCCTCCGAGCCGCCGGACACGGCCCAGAAACGGAACGCGGGCAGCCCCAGAAACGCGGCGAGGCGCGAGGCGTAACTTTCCAGCACGTCACTGGAAAACTGCGAGCCGTGGACAAAGGCCAGCCGGCGCGCCTGCGCCGCCATTGCGTCGGCCACCGCCGCCCGCCCATGTCCGATGTTGGCGACGAGCGCGCCGGAACTGCCGTCCAGCGTGCGTGTGCCGGTGTCGTCAAAGAGGTACACGCCCTCGGCGTGCGTGGCGATGGGGTAGGGCCTGCGCGAGCGGTAAAACACATTGGACATGTCGGGTTCCTGGAGTATGGGGAGGAGGGGAGAGGGGCGCTTAGCGTCCGGTGTGGCCGGAGCCGCCCTGACGTTCGGGACCAGCCGCGACGTCGTCGCCGTCGGCCAGCAGATATTTGGTGAACACTGCCTGCGCGATCCGGTCGCCCGCCCGCGCCGTGAAGACTTCGGCCCCCAGGTTGAGGACCGAGAGGCGGATGTTGCCGTCGTTGTCGGGGTTCGAGTGGTAGTCGGCGTCCACGAGGCCCACCGTATTGCTGAGCATGACGCCGCGCAGCCCCACCGAGGAGCGCGGGTAGACCGACAGCACCTCGTCCGGCAGCATGTACGCCTTGAGGTCGGTCACGATAACCGTGCGGGCCTGCGGTGCCAGCGTGAAGCCGACCGGGGTATGCAGGTCATAGCCCGCAGAGTGCCGTGAAGCCCGGCGGGGCAGCTCGATGGCGGCGTCGGGGTGCTGGCGGTGCTGGTCGGCAACCACCTCGAAACCGCGCTGCCGGGCGGACCGTGGCCGGTCTACCACGTGTCCCCGCCGCCCGGTGGCGGCCACAGCCCCAGCGCCTGCCGGACGCTCACGACCTGTCCCAGGTGGTAGACGCTGTGTCCGGCATAGTTGGCGAGCATGGCCGCGAAAGGCACGCCGCTGCTGTCGGGGGCGGCGCACCGCTGGGGGTCGCGGGCCAGCGCCCGCAGCCGGGAGGCGTCGCGCAGCAGACCGGCGCGTACCCCGGCCCAGTCGCGCGGTGCGGGCCAGCCGCCCTCGGCGTGTTCGGGCGTCTCCGGATTTTGCCCGTCCAGGGAGGCCAGCAGGTGCGCCTGCCAGAACTGAACGTGCGCCACGATCTGCGCGACGCTGTGCGGCAGGTGGTTCGGCGTGCGCTCGGCCTGTCCTGCGTCCAGCCCTTCCAGCGCCCGCTCCCACGACACATTGGCCGGGCCGCCCAGAAACAGGTTGCCCACCGCCTTGCCGAAGACCTCGCCAGACACCACTCCAGGCACCACGCCGGGCTCCTTGCCGGTCTTCGGCTTGCTCACCAGGTATCACCTCCGGCAGGGGGGGGCCACGCGCCCAGCGCCTGACGCACCGTCACGATCTGTCCGAAATGATGGGCGGTGTGTAGCGCAAAATCGGCCAGCAGTTCGCCAATCGTCTCCTCATGGTTGACCGGGTTGGCCAGATCGGGGCGTGCGGCGTGGGCGTCGATGCGGGCCAGCAGCCCGTAGAACTCGTTCTTTGTCCGGCTCCAGTCGCCCTCGCCCAGCACGGGCCAGGTGTCGGCGGCGTGGGCGGGATATGGCTGCGCCTGTCCCATCTCGATGGTGTCGAGCATCCAGCGGTTCCACCAGTTGATGTGGGCCAGCAGGTCCAGCACGCTGTGCGGCAGACTGTCGGGCACGCGGGCGGCGGTGCCGGCGTCCAGGCCGCTCAGGCTGGCCTCCACGCCCACGAACGCCTGCCCGCCCCGGAACAGCTTGGGCAGCAGGCGGGCAAGGGCCAGCTGGGCGCGCTGGCTGCGGTCATCGTTCGGGCGGTTGCCGGGGAGGGTCATGCGGGCATTTTGGCAGAAAGCGGGCATTTGCTACGCAGCGTCCAGCATGACGGCAGGCAGCCTGACGGCAGACGACGTGCCGGTGATCCACCGTACCCATAAGCTGGGGCTGCCTATCCACACGGCAGATGACTGCAACGGGGTGATCGGCGCGGCCTACAGTCTGGATGGCGTGATCCTGGCTGAGACGGACGGGTCGCCCGCATTCTTCCGCCCGAGCGGCGGGCTGGCGGGCGAGGCGTCCCAGAGGTTCACCCACTTCTGGCTGCGCGTGGCGCGGGTGCTGCCGGACCCTGCTGCTCATGGCGAACGGTTTGTGGAGCTGGCCCAAGAACATGCCCGCAGGTTTGTCCGCAGCGCAACGCAGCGGCCCCAGCCCACGCGGCAGGGGCGTCGGGCCAGGGCCGGGCATACCGGCTCAGTTCAGTTGTGCTTCCCCGCTCCCATCCGCAGCAGGCGCGAGGAAGGCGGCCAGTTCCGGCGGCACGTCGTCGAACAGGTCACGCCACTGCTCGCCGTCGAAGGTGACCTCCGATTCCATGAACGTCTGCGACAGCGGATCGGGGTCCCCCAGGGCGTCCTCGGGCAGATCCAGGCGCACGGCAACGGGCACCGGCAGGGTCTGGGCCTCCAGAACAGTCAGCTCGTCGCCGTAGGTCTCGCGCAGCATCTGGGTGGTCCACTCGGCCCACTCCTCCGCATTTCCGGCTCCGGTGGCCTCGCGCAGTTCAGTCTGAATGCGCTCCTTGTGTTCCTCGGGCACGTCCTCGCCCCATTCCATGCGCCCGTCGGCGTGGACGGTCACGCCCACCATCTCCATGTCGAAGATGTTGGCAAGTTCGGGCGGCAGGTGCGTGCCGTCCACCTCAGCGTCGGGGTCCGCGTAACTGGCCCACGTCTCGCCGTCCAGGCTGTAGGCATCGGCCTCCATCATTGGGATGAATTCCACGCCCGAGCGAATGGCGAACACGCCGCCCAGCGGATTTTGTAGCGGGGCGGGGCGGCGCAGTTCAAAGGTGCTGCGGCGCACCAGCGGCACTGGTGCAGCGCGGTCCTCCATGCGCTCACGGTGAAGCTCGGCCCACAGCGCCTCGGTCTCACCGTCCCACTCGCGCACGACCTCTTCCAGGGCTTCAAGCATCTCGGCGGGCGGGTCAGGCTCGATGTCGATGCGTCCGGCCTGCCAGTGTTCCGCCACAAACTGCCCGATGGATTCGCCCTGAAGGCTGAAGGCCGCGTTGCTTTGCAGCACTGACATGACCTGCTGCGGGCTGCGCGGGGCACCCAGGGTTTCCCAGCGCGTGCCGTCGAAGGAGTGGCGCTGCTCGCGCAGCCGGATTGCGCCGCCATCCACCGGAATGGAGACCTGTTCGCTGCTCATCTGCTGCGGCCCCAGCGCCAGCTCGCCCGTGATGCGGCGCAGGCCCGGCACGGGCACGGCCTCCACATCCTCCAGGGTGGCCAGGGTTGCGTGGTAGGCCCCCGACAGCAGCAGCGACGTGCGGTACTCGCTGGCCCAGGCCGGGCCGTTTGACTGCGTGGCCCGCAGCGCGTCCACAATGGTCTGCGTCAGCCCGGCGTCGTCCGGACCCCGCACCAGCGTGACCTCGCCGGAGGCTTCAAGCTGCGCCTCGAAGGGATGGACGGTGGGCATCAGGCCCAGTGCTTTGCGTCGTTTGGCTTCACCCATAAGGCCTGTAGTCAAGCACGGATCCGCCGGGCGTGGGGGAGAACAGCCTGAGGCTGCGCCGATCCCGGCGGCTTTGATCAAAAAGGGGCGGGAAGGAGGCAGTCTGGTTCGCCTCCTTCCCGCCCTGTGCCCGGCGTCAGTCCGCCGCTTCGATGCTGCTGTTGTACTCCCGCGGATCAGAGATAAAGCCGCTGACCGCGCTGGCCGCCACCGTGGCGGGCGAGGCGAGGTAGATCGCCGCCGTGGGATCGCCCATGCGCCCCACGAAGTTGCGGTTGGTGCTGGAAATGCACACATCGTCCGGCCCCAGCACGCCGCTGTGCATGCCCAGGCACGCCCCGCAGCTGGGGTAGCTCACGCTGGCCCCGGCGTCCACGAAGATTTCCAGCAGGCCCTCGCTGGCCGCCTGCTTCCAGATCAGCTGGGTGGCCGGAACAACGATCATCTGCACGCCATCGGCCACCTTGCGCCCCTTGAGGATGCGGGCCACGTCGCGCAGGTCCCCGATGCGTCCGTTGGTGCAGCTGCCGACGTAGGCGTGCGTCACGGCGATCCGGTCACTGCCCGCCACGCGCCCGTTGCTGGGAATGTGCGGGTAGGCCACAGTGGGCTCCACGGCCGAGGCGTCCACATCAATCACGATGCGGTAGCTGGCATCCGGGTCCGAGGTGTACTCGGTGTAGTCGCCAGACTGCACGCCGCGCTCGGCGAGGTAGGCGCGGGTGGTGCCGTCCACCGCCACGATGCCGGTCTTGCCGCCCGCCTCGATGGCCATGTTGGTCAGGGTGTAGCGCCCTTCCATGTCCAGGTTGTCGATGTACTCGCCCACCCATTCCATCACCAGATAGTTCGCGCCGTCCGCCCCGATGCGCTTGATGACTTCCAGCACCACATCCTTGGGCGTCACGCCTGGCTGCGTCCGGCCTGTGACCCGGATCAGCATGGTTTCGGGTACCTTGAACCACACCCGGCCCGCGTAGATCGCCCCGGCCAGATCGGTGCTGCCCACGCCGGTGGCAAAGCAGCCCAGCGCCCCGGCGTTGCAGGTGTGAGAATCGCCCGACACCAGCGTCTGCCCCGGCTTGATCAGACCGGTGTTTTCCAGCACCACATGCGCAATCCCGCCGCGCCCGACATCGTAGAAGTGCTTGATGCCCTTCTCCTTGACCCAGGACTTGAGCTTCTGGTACATCTGTGCGGCCTTGATGTTCATGGCCGGAACCGAGTGGTCCGGCACCGCCACGATCTGGTCAGGATTAAAGACCCGGTCCATGCCGCGTTCCTCGAGCATCCGCAGGGCGGCGGGCGTGGTGATCTCGTGGCACAGCACCCAGTCGGTCCTGCACTCAATCAGCTGACCAGGCACCACGTGGGCATGGCCGCTGTGGGCCGCCAGAATCTTTTCCGCAATCGTCATTCCCATAAGCCTCTCCTCCCCAGACCAGCACACCCCCGGACGCCGCAAGGCCTGCCGGGGGCGAACTGAACGCTTGAAACCAGCGCTCAACGCCCCGGACGAAGAGGCGGGGCCAGAGGGGCGCCGCGCTCCGAACACTGCCGGGTGCCGAACATGCCGCCGAGTCTAGCGCCTGGGTGCGGACCTGCGGTCCGGGGTGAGATAGACGGGCTCCGCCCAGCCGCAGCCTCCGGGACCACCCGCCCACCGGCCCACCCCCGTCCCGGAAGGTGGGCGCCGGCTCTAGCCCTGGCCCGTGCGGGACCGTTAAACTGCGCAGTGTGCTGAACTTGCTGCGGAAGCCCGCTGTGCAGAGTGCCGACCTCGACGAGGGGCTGGCCGCGCTGGGGCTGGACGGCACTCAGCACCTGATCGTCCACGCCAGCCTCAAGTCCTTCGGTACGCTGGAGGGCGGCGCCAGAACGCTGGTCGACACGCTGGGACGGCGTACAGCCACGCTGGTGGCCCCGGCCTTCAGCTACAACACGCTGCTTAACCGCCCCAGCAGCAACGTTCATGCAAAATTCCACCGTGACACCCGCGTCAGCCGTGACATCGGGCGGGTGTCGCAGGAACTGGTGGACCGGCGCGACGCCCTGCGCTCGTTTCACCCCACGCTCAGCTTCGTGGCGCTGGGCCAGGAGGCCGCGCGGATCACGGCGGCCCAGTCACTGAGCAGTCCGTACCAGCCTGTTGGGGCGCTATACGATCTGAACGGCTACGCGCTGCTGATCGGCGTGGACTTCGGCAGCAACACCAGCGTCCACTATGGCGAGTATCTGGCCGGCATGCCCATGCTGACGCGCTACGTGCCGCTGGACGGTCAGGTGCTGCCCACCGCCTTTCCCAATTGCTCGGCGGATTTTGACAACCTGTTGCCCGAGGTGGAATTCGGGCTCCAGTCGGCTCGCGTCGGCCCGTCTACCCTGCGGCTGTACCGGGTGCGCGATCTGGTGGACAGCACCGTGCGGCTGCTGCAGCGTGATCCGGAAGCGCTGCTGTGCCAGTACCGGGGCTGCCGCTGCCAGGACGTGCGCCAGACGGTGCGGCGTGACGGCCTGCAACCCCGGTTGCACCTGGGGCTGTAACGCCAGAAGGGTCGGTTTCCTTCCGGGTTTTTGCGGACGGCCTGTCCTACACTCGGCCCGAACACGAATTCAATCACGGCAGTCCTGGGCCGCCCTGTGCCGAACACGTCGGCCCGGTCCGGTAGGCCGTTCCTCATTCCGGCGCCGTTTCCCAAGCTGTTCAAGTCCCCACTGGAATGGAACTACGAGACCTAAGCGCAGAAGCACCTGAACGGGCGCAGGTTGTACTGGCCGCGCGGCAAACCGTCGATACACCCATGAGATCTGCGACGCCATCACCGAGAGCTTCAAGCAACTGGGCCATCCCGCCAACGACGACTTCAAATGCGAGACCACGGAGGGTATGGATCGCTACCACGTGACCCAGAAGGGCGGCGCACGGCATTCGGCGGCTTGCCCAGCCCTGGCAAGCAGCGGCCCCAGCCGACTGGAAGCCCGCACCGGAGCGCACATCACCCGCATCCTCCTCGAGGGCAAGAAGGCCGTGGGCGTGGAATATCTGGAAGGCACCGAAACCCGGCAGGTCATGGCCGGAAAGGGTGTGATTCTGGCGGCGGGTGCGGTCACCAGTCCGCACCCGCTGATGCTGTCGGGCGCGGGCGAGCGGGCACAACTGGAGGCGGGGGTAGAAGTTCTGCTTGATCTCCCCGGCGTGGGCCAGAACCTGCAAGACCACCTTTTCGTGCCAGTGGTCTGCGACACCGAGACGCCGGGGCTGAAGGACGCCACCGGCGAGACCCAGATGACCCCTGTACATGTCCGAGCAGCGCGGCATGCTGTGCAGAAACGTGGGCGAGACCGGTGGCTTCATGAAAACTCACTCCTCGCTGCCCGCCCCGGCCCTTTAGTGTCACAACGGCGCGGCGCTGTTCGTGGACCACGGATTTGTCGAGCTGGACGGTCACCATTCGATCTGTTTCCGGGCCGGGAAGCGCTGCCTGCGCGGGCGGCCGGGGCAATGGCTGTGTCTGCCGATTGAGCGATGACGGCCAACGAGGGCGTTACCGGAGAAACCTTTCTGCCGCAAGGCCCTTTTCTGGTTCTGCCTCTCGTGCCAGCCGGGAACGCAGCAGCTTGCCCGCCGGTGACCTCGGCAGTGCATCCAGCAGCGTGATGTTTTGCGGGCGGAACATCCGGGGCAGCAGCGCATTCAGTTCTCTTCGAAGCTGTTCGGGGTCAGGTACGTGGCCGGGATTCAGCACGATAAAGGCGTGGATGCCGGTCCCAAACTCGGCGCAGGGGACGCCCACCACGGCGCACTCGGCCACCGCTTCCAGCGCGGCGATGCGTTCCTCCAGACTGGCCGGAAACACATTCTCACCGCCGCAGATCAGCAACCCGTCGGCGCGGCCATTCAGGGTCAGGCGACCCGCCGCGTCCTGCGAGGCCAGATCGCCCGTGTCATGTCCGTTGGCAAACACACGTCCGGTTTCGCCGTGAAGTTTCGCTGTGAAGTTCGAGCTTCACGCCCGGCAGCACCCGGCCCACGCTTTCCGGCGCGGCCCGCAGGTCGGCGGGCGTCGCCAGCGAGATCAGGCCTGTTTCGGTCGAGCCGTACAGGTTGAACAGCACGTCGCCGAAACGGTCCAGCGCCGCCGTCACCAGCGGTGCGCCCAGCGGGGCCGAGCCGCAGATGATGGCGCGCAGCGCCGGGGCAGCCTGCCTGTCAGGTCCATCCAGCAGCCGGTGGAGCAGGGTGGGCAACAGCACCAGGACCTCAATTCCTTCCTCTTGTAGCGTGTGCCACATGGCTTCTTTCGTGGGGCGACACAGGTGCAGCGGTGCGCCCAGGGCCAGACCCAGGCCCAGCGCGGCCAGCCCGTGCCCGTGAAACAGCGGCAGAGTCAGCAGTGTCGGCGCACCTGCCCGCGGCGGCAGGGCGTCCATGAGGGCGCTGGTCACGCGCCGCACGACGCCAGCAGCCGCGCCGTCGCCTCGCCGATGCCATAGGAGGCGCCGGTGACCACCACGGTGCTGCCGCGCACCGCGGCCGCCAGTTGCTATGGGTCGCGGCAGGCGGGCGGCGAGAGCAGCAGCCGGCGCAGGAGGGTCAGGGGCGCGGCCATCTCACCGCTAGCCCACCGTTTCCATGGCGCGGGGATACGAGCCGATGATCTTGGCGTAGCTGGCCTTGCGCAGCACGCCCGCCAGGGCCTGTGCCACCGCCGGGTCACGCGAATCGCCCTCGATGTCCACGTACATCAGGTAGCTCCACGCGCGGTCCCGGCGGGGGCGGCTCTCGATGCGGCTAAGGTTCAGGCCCCGCAGCTCGTTCAGGGTTTCCACCAGGAACCCGGGGGTATGGCGCACGGCGAACACCAGACTGGTCTTGTGCGGCACGTCGCTGGGTGCGGGTTCGTGGCGCGACAGGACCATGAAGCGGGTGTAGTTGAACGGCTCGTCCTCGATCTCCTGGGCCAGGACGTTCAGGCCGTACAGCTCGGCGGCTCGGCGGCTGGCGATGGCGGCCTCATTGCGTCCCCCGCCGCTGGCCCCGCGTTCGGCGAGGTCACGCGCACTGCCAGCGGTGTCGTGGGCGGCCACGGGTTGCAGGTTGTACTTGCGGATCAGCCCGGTGCACTGGTCCAGGGCGGGCTGCTGGCTGGCCACGCTTTTCAGGTCCGCGAGTTCGACCCCTGGCAGCGCCATCAGGCAGTGGCTCACGCGCACCACCACCTCGCCGATCACGTGCAGTTCGGTCTCGCTCAGCAGGTCAATCGCCTGATGAATCGCGCCCATCAGGCTGTTCTCCACCGGCAACACGCCGTACTGCGCCTCGCCGCTTTCCACCGCCTGCGCCACGCCGTGAAAGGTGGGGTAGCCGCGCGTCTGCCGGCCCGGCCCGGCCTCTGGAACAGCGTTCAGTGCGGCGATCTCGCCGTAGGCACCGGGATTGCCCTGAAAGGCGACGGTGATGGGCTCGGGCACAGGCTCACTCATGCCCGTGAGGCTAGCGCACCGGCTTCTGGTCCCTTGATTGTGAAGGCAGACATTCCCGTCCAGCCACGTGGACCGGTAAAGGCGTACCCCGATGTCGCCCAGCTCCCCGGTCCTGCATCCACAGCAACAGCCCTGTCCCACATCTGGCCGCTACAGTGACGCCATGACCCTGCCCCTGCCTGATCCCATCCTCGATCTGGACGTTACCGATCTGGTCAGCGCCACCCGGCGCGGTGACCTGACCTGCGGCGAGGTGACGCGCACGTATCTCGAACGCCTGGAGGCGCTGAACCCGCAGTTGCGGGCGGTCATCACCGTGCATCCCCATGCCAGCGCAGTGGCCGACGCGCTCGACGCCCTGACGCCTGAGGAGCGCGGCCCCCTGCACGGCTGCCCGGTGCTGATCAAGGACAACATCGACGTGGCGGGCCTGCCCACGACGGCGGGCAGCGCCCTGATGGCCGCGCACGTGCCCACGGTGGACGCGCCGCTGGTGGCCCGGCTGCGGGCAGCGGGCGCCGTGGTGCTGGGCAAGGCCAACATGACCGAGTGGGCCAATTTCATGACTCTGGGCATGCCCAACGGCTACTCCTCGCACGGGGGGCAGACGGTCAATGCCTGGGGCGCGGAACACGACACCGGCGGCAGTTCCTCGGGCAGTGGGGTGGCGGTGGCTGCCAGGCTGTGTGCGGCGGCGGTCGGCACCGAGACCAGCGGCAGCGTGGTCAGTCCGGCGCACCAGAGCGGCGTGGTGGGCCTCAAGCCCACGCTGGGGCTGATTCCGCGCACGGGGATCGTGCCCATCAGCCACAGCCAGGACACGGCGGGGCCGATCACCCGCAGCGTCCGGGACGCCCTGCTGCTACTGGGCGTCATGGCCGGGCCAGACGAGCGGGATGAGGCCAGCCGCCGCGTGCCGGTCCCGGAACTGACCCTGGCCCCCATGACCGGGGACGGCGCGAGAATTGGGGTCATCACCGACGAACCGGGCGTCTCGGAGGCCAACGCCGCCAGTCTGCGCCTCGCCCGCGCCGCCCTGGAACGGGCCGGGGCCACGCTACATGACGTGGCCTTTCCCAGCCGCGCGGAACTGGGCGCCAGCGGCGTGATGCTGGAGGTGCTGGAGTACGAGTTCAAGGGGGACCTGAACGCCTACCTGTCGGGGGTCACCGACGGCCCGCACAGCCTCGCCGACGTGATTGCGGGCAACCACGACGCGGCTGACCGCTGCCTGAAATACGGCCAGACGTTTCTCAACGCGGCCCAGGGCACGCGCGGCGACGCCAGCGAGGAGGGCTACCGGCACGCCCGCGCCCGCGATCTGCGCCTGACCCGCGAGCAGGGCTTCGACCTGCTGTTTGCGGGCGGGCTGGACGCCGTGGTCTTTCCCGGCATTCACGGCTGCGGGCTGGCAGCCAAGGCGGGGTATCCCAGCCTGACCCTGCCGGTTCATGCGCCGGACGCCCCGGCAGGCACCCGTCCCGGCGGCGTGCTGCTGGTTGCCCCGGCAGGTACGGACGCGGCGCTGCTGTCACTGGCCGCGCACGTTGCCGCCCATTCGGGAGGTGAACTGGGCGGCGTGCGTTTTCCTGTGCTGGACTGATTGGTCTGGACGGACGCGTGCTGGGTTGATGGACGGGTGCATTTGGAAGGGGGCCGCAACCCCGGCGGTTGAGGCGCGGAACCCTGCCGGAGGCGCGCCTCAACAGGGCAGGACCGCCGCATCCCGCCCGCGTGCCTTCCGTCCCGCGCCGAGCGGGTATGCTGTGTGGCGTGAGTCCCACCGAACCGCAGGCCGGAGGCCGCGCCGCTATCCGTCTGCTGCAAGGCTACATCTGGCACGCCCAAGACGGCGACATCGATCTGGAGCATTTCCTACCCCGTGAGCTCGACCTGCCCTCGCCCCCTGGCCTGGCCGAGCAGGAAAGTGCCCACGTGCTGTGGGACACGGTCAATCCGCCCTTTGCCTTCTTCGAGAACGGCGATCCCACCGCCTCCCAGGTCTTCTACCAGTTCACGGTGCTGCGCGTGTACGACGAGCGCCCCAGCAACGCCGAACTGCATGAGGACGCCAGCGCCGCCTCACAGTCGCTGGGGCCGCTGCTGGACGGCACCCCGGAAGGTGTGGGCTGGCAACTCTGGGAAGACCTGCGCGAGCTGTGATCCGCTGGCTCGATCTGCTGACCGAGGGTGACCCCCACCCGCGCCGGTTCAGCGGCCCCGCAAGCCTGCGGGCGTATCTGCTGCGGGTCGAGCGCCTGTCGGAAGCCGCTGCCGACGCGCTGATCAGGGAGGGGCAGGTGGCTCCCCCCCTGGCCCGCCGGGGCTACCGCCTGCGCCCCCTGGACCCGGCGGCCCCGCAATGAGCGGGGCTGGGGCCGGCCATGCGGCGGACCAGATCGCGCCCGAATCAGCGATGCCCGGTCCCGTGGTGGCGGTACCGGTCTATGCCGGCGTCAGCGAGCTGGAACTGGGCATCATGGTCACGGTCTGCCGGCTGTGCGGCGGCGAGGGCGCGGCCATCACGGTCAACCGGTCGCGCGCCAGCATCGTCACAGCGGGGGGGCTGGTCAGCACGCCGCACGTGCTGTACGCCGCCCTGCCGGAACCGGCGGCCCTGCTGCTGCCCGGCGGCCCCGGCGCCCTGAAGGCGGCCCGCGATCCGCTGCTCAGGACGTTTCTTGCGGGCCACTCTGCCCTGCCCACCGGCGCAAGCGGCAGCGGCCTGCTGCTGCTGGGCGAGGCGGGTGCGCTGGCCGGGCGCGAGGTGGGCGGCTCCGCCGATCTGGCCGACACCCTGTGGGGCCACGGCGCGGCGGACGTGCATCCGGGCGAGGTCTGGACCGACGCGCAGCTGTGTACCACACCGGGCGGCCTCCCGGCACTGTACGCCGCACTGCACGTCGCCGCCGCCATCTGGGGCGCGGATGCGGCGGTGGATGCGGCGAGGCGGCTGGGCCAGCTCTAGCGTATCCAGCCCATCCGGAACGCGCCCCACCTGACCCGGTTCAGTCCAGCCCCTCGCCTCCAGCCACGCCATCGAACAGACCCTGCAGCGGCCAGTTGCGAATCGGCGTGCGCGTGCCGCCAATGCTGAAGCTTTCGTAACCCAGCATGCGCGTCTCCATCTCGTCGCGTTCCTCGGGCGACATCTTGCCCAGGATACTGTCGGCTCCCATCTGGGTGCCGTGGGCGGCCAGCGCGGCCTTCTTGTTCTCGCGGTAGGGGCTGACGTCCATCCTCACGGCCACGGTGCTGTCGGACACGCCGTACACCTCCGGATCGAGATCCTGGCCCATGCGCGACAGCCCGCGGGCGGCCTCCACGTTCAGCGCGGTGAAGTACAGGCGCTGCGGTCCGCCGTAGGGCAGGACGCCGGTGCTGAAAAACGCCGCCGTGGTGGCCCGGTGAATCTGCAGGTGGTCGATGTGCCCGTAGCCGCCGTGCGGGTCAAAGGTCACGATCACCTGCGGCTGGTACTCGGCAATGACGGCGCGCAGCTTGACCTCCACATCCAGCGGATTCACGTTCATCAGGGCCAGCGGATCGTCGTGGCGGGTGCGCTCGTAGCGGCCCGAGTCATGGTAGTCGAGAAACACAGGGGCAGGGATTTCCAGCGCCCGGCACGCCTCGCGCAGCTCATGCTCGCGCTGCTGGCCCAGGTCATCCACGGTCATGCCCGGCACGGTGATCTTGCCCGCCTCGCCCCGGTTGGCGCAGACCAGCTGCACGCGCACGCCCCGGCGCGCGTAGTGCGTCAGGGTGCCGCCGACGGAAAACGCCTCGTCGTCGGGATGAGCGAAAACGGCCATCAGCGTGGGACTCAGGGGGGACGCGTCGTGTGAATCGGTCATGCGCGGAGTCTAGTGCGCGGGCGCGGCAGGGCTGCGTGGAGTAGGGTGGGCGTCATGCGACATGCCCTCAGTACCTTCTTGGCCGTGTTCCGCGCCCTGTTTCTGGGCTTGATCGGGCAACCGGACGGCGGTACCGAGCCAGGAGCCCGTGGCCGGAAGGGAAGGCCAGGCAGCGCGAGCGGCAGGACCGTCCCAGCGGCCCCCTTCAGGCCCTGGGCACGCTGGCCCGCACCGTCTTTTACGCCGCCATCTTTCAGCCCCAGGACGGCGAGGACTCGCCTGCCTCCAGGCGTAAGCCGCGTAAGTAGAAGTCCCACACAGCGTCCGGCCAGGTCTGGTAAATCAGGCGGCGGTTGGGCACGTCCGCCGCCTCCAGCGCCTCGCCAATGGCGCGGTAAAAGCGGCTGCCCTGCTGCTTCATGGCCAGCGCCGTCCAGTACACCTCGGCGGCCATCAGGGTGTCCAGACGCGCCTCGCGGGTCTCGGTAGTCATGCCCCCATCATGCCTGACTTCGGGCCTGCTCCGGCCCGCCGTCCGGTCTGCTACGCTCCCCCCATGCCCCGCGTCATTGCCATCACGTCTGAAAAGGGAGGCGTGGGCAAGAGCACGCTGGCCGTTCATCTGGCCGGAGCGTTCCATGAGCGCGGCCAGGCCACTGTACTGGTTGACGAGGACGGGCGCGTCGGCAGCAGCCTGCGCTGGGCGGCGCGTGCGGATGGGCCGGGACTGGGCTTCCCGGTAGTGGCCCCGGACGACGTGAAACCCAAAAAACTGGCCGCCGCCGTCGCCGTGCTGATCGACACCGAGGGCCGCCCGAAACGCAAGGAACTGCGCCGCCTCTCAGAGCGGGCAGACCTGATTCTGGTGCCGAGCGGGGTGAGTGCGCTGGAACTGGACGCCACCCGCGAACTGTTGGACTTTCTGCTGGAGGCGGGGGATGTGGGTCGCCAGTCCCGCGTGGTCCTGACCCGCGTGCCGCCCGTGGGCCACGCCGGCGAAGACGCCCGCGAGAACCTGCGCGACGAGGGTCTGACCGTGTGCAACACCCTGGTCCGCCAGTACGCCGCGTACCAGAAGGCCGCCGAACTCGGGGTGCTGGCCCGCGACGTGCGCGACCCCCGCGCCGGGGTGGCCTGGACCGACATTCTGAGTCTGTCACGGGAACTGCGGTGACGGGGCTTTGCGGAAACACCGCGTCAGCTAGTGCCGCGCCCCGCTCAGGACGCCACCACCCGGCTGAAGGCCGCAAGAGGCCCGGCTGATGCCCCGCTTCGAGTATCTGGACCGCAAGCCGAAGAAGAAACGCAAGAAGGCCGGGCTCCGCAAGGCGGCCCCCGCCACCGGGGGTGGCCCCCACAAGGGCGAGTCCGAGGAACGCGTGGAGGTGGTGTACATCCGCAAGGAAACCGTCCGGGCCGTGTGGCGTGAGGTCAGGAACGACGGTGACCCGGCCGAGAGCGTCAGCGAACTGGTGGAAGACCTGCTGCTGGCGTGGCTGCGCGAACGGGCATAGGGCTTGAGCGCGTTTCAGCGCAGGGCGGCGCGTTTCGTGGGCCTGCGGGCGGCGTTGGCCTTCACCGTTTCTGGCGTCGTCCACCCTCTGAACAACTAGCCGCTGGATCTGGTGAACCTGATCTTCCATGGGGCCGGACAGTCCTGCTGAGCTGGGCCGGCGGAACCGCCATGCTGCTGGGGGGCAGCGTCGTTCAGGTGCTGGTATGCGCCGCCGCCTTCCTGCAACGTGGGGACCGCCACGCGGCGGGCATCGTGATGCTGTGGCAGGGCCAGTCCCTTGCGGGCGTGTTGGCAGATGTCTGTGATGCCCATACCCGCACCCTCGACACTCGGCGGCGATCCAGACATGCACGTCTGGTGGCAGCTGCTGGGCGGCTGGGACGCGCTGAATCTGACCGGGTCGCTGGGCTGCGGGGTCTTTTTCCTGCGGCTGGCCTCAGTGATCGTGGGCGCGGCCCTGGCGCTGTGGTGACGACATGCGCTGAGGGTTCGGGCCGGGACCGCCAAAAAAATCCTCTCCGCTGGGGAGAGGACTGGCGATTAAAAGCGGGAGGACGTCTACCGCGTTCAGGACGGGTTCAGGATATCCTCGATCTTCTGCTGCACGTCGTCGCTGAGGCGCACGCCCGCCGCCTTTACGGTGTCCTGGATCTGCGACACCCTGGTGGCCCCGGTGATCACGCTGCTGACCCCCGGCTGACGCAACAGCCACGCCAGCGCCAGCTGCGCCCGCGTGATGCCCAGATCGTCGGCAATCGGCTTCAGATCACGCACTTTCTGAATGTTTTCCTCAGTCAGGAAGTTCTTGCCCCAGTTTTCCTTCTCAGTCAGACGCGCACCCTCGGGCTTGCCATCGTCGTACTTGCCGGTCAGCAGGCCCATGGCCAGCGGACTCCAGACCACCAGGCCGATGCCCTCGCCCGCCGTGTAGGGCAGGATTTCTTTTTCCACCCGCTCGCGGCGCATCATGGAGTACTCGGGCTGCTCGGTCACGGGGGCGTGCAGGCCGTTGGCGCGGGCAAACTCGACAGCCTGGGCAATGCGGGCGGCGGGCCACATCGAGGTTCCCCAGTACAGTGCCTGACCGTTGCGGATCACCTGATCAAAGGCCATCACGATCTCTTCCATCGGCACGTCGGGGTCGTAGCGGTGGGCGAAATAGATATCCAGATAGTCGGTTTCCAGGCGCTTGAGCGTCTTGCCGATGCTTTCCAGCACATGCTTACGGCTCAGGCCCCGGTCATTGACGTCGTCGCTCATGGGCCAGAAGACCTTGCTGGACATCACCAGCGTGTGGCGCGGCAGTTCCTTCAGCACCGCGCCCATCAGTTCCTCGCTGCGGCCGCGTGCGTACACGTCGGCCTGATCGAAGAAGTTCACGCCGCCCTCGTAGGCTGCCGTCACGATGTCGCGCACCATCTGCTGCTCGTTGACGCCCGCGCCGTAGGTTTCCCAGCCGCCCAGCGCGACCTCACTGACTTTCAGACCACTCCTGCCCAGATTCCGGTATTCCATAGGTGGTTACTTTAACTGTTAAAGCATGAGACTTGGTCAAGTTCAAAGTTCGGTGAAGGCTGGGTGGTCCGGCGTGGTGTGGAGGGGCACCGGATCAGGGGATGTCTGCAGGGTTATCAGGGTGGATACGTCCAGATTGCCGCCGCTGACCACGGCCACCACTGGACCAGGGCCGAATTCATGGGCACCATACAGGGCCGCCACCGTCACGGCCCCGCTGGGTTCGGCCACCAGCCGGGCTTTCAGGGCCGTGTCGCACACGGCCCGGCGAATGTCGGCCTCGCCCACCGTCACGATGTCGTCCACATGGGAACGGATGTGTTCCCAGGTCAGCTCGCCCAGCTCCGTCACGCGCAGGCCGTCGGCCAGGGTGCGGGCCACGTCGGCAGCGGCCCAGGCCATGCGCCGCCCGGCCCGCAGGCTGGCCTGCGCGTCTGCTGCCAGTTCGGGTTCCACGCCGATCACGCGCACGTCCGGGCGCTGGCTCTTGATGGCGGCGGCCACTCCCGAGATCAGCCCGCCGCCGCTGACCGGCACCAGCACTGTGCCCACCGTGGGCAGGTCGTGCAGAATCTCCAGCCCCACGGTCGCGGCTCCGGCGATGATTTGCGGGTCGTCATAAGGGGGCACGGGGGTCAGGCCACGCTCACGCGCGAGTTCGGCGGCCTTTGCGGCCCGTTCCTCGCTGGCCTCGCCCATTAACACGACTTCAGCGCCGCACGCGCGGGTGGCGGCCAGCTTGGTCTGCGGCGCGCCGGACGGCATGACCACTACCGCCGGGACGCCCAGCGCCCGAGCCGCGTAGGCCACCGCCCCGGCGTGGTTGCCGCTGGAGTGCGCGACGACGCCCCTGGCCCGCTGTTCCACGCTGAGCGACAGCAACTTGTTGAAAGCGCCGCGCAGCTTGAAGGCCCCGGTGGGCTGCAGGTTCTCGGCCTTGAGCCACAGGTCACGGCCCGGAAACTGAACGAGCGGCGTGCGGCCCACCCACCCGGCCAGTAGGGTCTGGGCGGCTTGAATGTCGGTCAGAGTCACAAGTGGGGTGGCGGCCAGGGTCAAGGGTAAAACCTCCTGGCCCCACGCTACCCTGTCTGCCATGTCCCAGTCTCCCGCGGCGCCGCTGATAACCCTGGCACCCGGCGTCCTGTACCTGCCCGGCGCGGTCAACAGTTTTGTGGTGGTGGGCCGGGGCACGGACGCCCTGCTGGTGGACACCGGCCTGGACGACGCCCACGCACGCAAGCTGCTGCGGGCGGTGGAAGCGGCGGGTCTGACGCCCAGCGGCATCCTCAACACCCACAGCCACGCGGACCACCACGGCGGCAATGCCCAGATTCTCAGGCGCTTTCCCGAACTGAAGGTGTTCGCGCCGCCGCTGGAAGACGCCATCATCACCCATCCGATTCTGGAGCCGCTGACGCTGTTCGGCGCCCGCCCGCCACGCGAGTTGCAGAACAAATTCCTGCTGGCGCCGCCCAGCCCGGCCCGCCTCGCTCCCGAACCGGGGCTGTGCCGCATCGGTGGGGCTGATATCGAGCTGATCGAGGTGGCGGGCCACGCTTCGATGATGTTTGCCGTGCGTGTCGGCGAGGTGCTGTACGCCGCCGACGCGCTGTTTGGGCCGGAAGCGCTGGAAAAGCACCCCCTGACCTTCTGCGCCGACTCGGGGTTGCAGAAGGCCAGCGCCGCCGCCCTGGCGCAACTGGAGGGTGTGCGTACGGTGCTGCCAGGTCACGGCGTTCCCACCGACGATCTGGCCGGGCTGGTGGCCGTTAATCTCAGGGCCTATGGGCGGACGACACAGGCGGTTCTGGCGGCGGTGAGGGCTGGAGACGCCAGTATTGATGAGCTGCTGGCCCGCGTGTGCGGCGCGCTGGGCGTGACCATGACCAACGCGGGGGCGGTGGTCCTGAACCGCGCGGTCGTCAGTGCCCACCTGACCGAACTGCTGGAACTGGGCCGGGTAGAGATGAAGGTTTCAGGCAACAAACTCATCTTCGGCGTACAAGCGTAAAGGAATCCGTATGGCTCGCAGGCTGGGACCGGGGGTAGCGTGGAGCCATGACCAAGAAGAGCAAGGCTGATTCATCCACGCCCTCCAAGGCCAGCAGCAAGGCCGCCAAGCAGGCCAGCGACGCCCAGGCCGCCAAGCCCGGCGCGACGCCCGGCGGCGAGGCTAAGGCCGACGCGGCCCATCTGGACACCGCGTTCAACGCGCTGGTGGACCACAACTACCTGTCGGAAAGCGAATTCGGCACCGTGTCCGAGACGTTGCAGCGCAACCTCGCCACCACCATCTGCCTGTACCTGAAGTTCAAGAAGTACCACTGGGACATCCGTGGACGCTTCTTCCGTGACCTGCACCTGGCCTACGATGAATTCATCGAGGAGATCTTCCCCGGCATCGACGAGCAGGCCGAGCGCCTCGTGGCCCTGGGCGGCAGCCCCATCGCCGCGCCCAGCGATCTGGAGCGTTTCAGCGTGGTCAAGGTGCCCACCGAGACCGTGCGTGATGCCCGCAGCCAGGTGGCCGATCTGGTCAGCGACCTGACCCGCGTGTCCAGGGGCTTCCGCGACGACAGTCAGACCGTGGACGAGGCCAATGATCCGGCCACCGCCGACATGTACAACGGGTACGCCGCCACCATCGACAAGATTCGCTGGATGTTGCAGGCCATCATGGACGACGACCGCCTGAACTGAGGTTCGGGACAGGGGGCGGGCTGCCGGTGCATTCCAGCGGCCCGCCCTCTTGAGATGGAGGCGCACCGATGCCGAAATTCGACTACGGCCTGAACTACGCCGAACTTGACCTGCGTGCCCATCCGGAGCTGTACCGTGTGGGCCGGGGCGAGCAGGGCGTGTTGCTGGTGCAGCCCTACAAGGGCGAGATCCTGCCGCACTGGCGCTTTGCCACACCGGAAGTGGCCCGCGAGAGCAGTGACGCCATCTACGCTCTGTTCGAGCGTTACCTTGCGGACGGCGATTTCGTCGGCGCGGATATGGCCCGCAAGTTTCTGCAGATGGGTTTTACGCGGTCGCGCCGCTACGCCAACCACAAGGGTGGCAAGAAGTACGATGGCCCCGTTCCCGACGACAAAAAGGGCCAGAGTGGTGCCCACGGCCGCGCCGAACTGCCCCGTCAGCCGGAAGACCCGGTGAAAGCGCAGTCCGCCCGCATCTTCAAGGAGCGGTGGGACCAGGCAGAAGCGAACGCGGACTACACGCGGCTGAAAAAAGAGCACCGTGCGAAATACGGCTGACCGGCATCTTTACTTGCCCACGCAGAAATTGCGAAACACTGCGTCCACCACGTCTTCCTGAACGTCCTGCCCGGTGAGCTCGGCCAGAGCGCGCAGGGCCTCTTCCAGCTCGTAGCTGGCCAGCTCGTCGGGCAGAGTCCGGGCGGCCAGCACGTGCTCGAGCGCGCGCCGGGCTGCATCTGCCTGCCGCTCGGTGGTCAGCCACGCCTCGCCGCGCGCCGCGTCGCCCAGCAGGGCCACACGCACCGCGTCGCGCAGGGCCGGCAGGCCCGCACCCGTGACCGCACTCACGTCGAGTAGCGCCGTGTCGGTCCAGGCGGCGGGCAGATCGGTCTTGGTCCGCAGCCGGATCACCCGCGCAGGCGTGCCGCTCAGGTCTAGCGGCAGCTCCTCGCGCGCGGCGCTGCCGTCCTCCAGGGCCAGCACCAGATCGGCGGCCTCGGCCAGCGCCCGCGCCTGCCGCACTCCTGCGGCCTCGATCTCGTCCAGCGTCTCGCGCAGGCCCGCCGTGTCCACCAGCGTGACCGGCACCCCGGCCAGTTCCAGGCCTGCTTCCAGGTAGTCGCGGGTGGTGCCGGGGGTGGGCGTCACGATGCTGCGCTCGAAGCCCACCAGCGCGTTGAGCAGGCTGCTCTTGCCCGCGTTGGGGCGGCCAATCAGCGCCAGCCGCGCCCCCCGCGTGCTGACCTGTCCGGCACGGGCGCTGGCCAGCAGGGCTTCCAGCTCGGCCTGGGCCTGCAAGAGCGGCCCGGCGCGGTCCTCGTCCGGCACCCCCTCCTCGGGATAGTCCAGCATGGCCTGAATGGCGGCCAGGGCGCGCACCAGCCCGCCGGCCACCCGCGCCACCCGCGCTCCCAGCGCCCCCGACAGCCCCAGGCTAGCCTGCCGCCGCGCGCCGTCTGTCTGCGCCTCCACCAAACCCAGCACCGCCTCAGCCTGCGCCAGATCCAGCCGGCCCGCCAGATACGCACGCAGCGTGAATTCGCCGGGCCGGGCCGGACGGGCGCCCAGCTCCAGGGCGCGGGCCAGCACCCGCGTCAGGACCGCCGGGCTGCCGTGGGATTGCAGTTCCACCACGTCCTCGCCGGTGTAGCTGCGCGGTCCACGGAACACCAGACACAGGCCCTCGTCCAGCACCTCGCCGTCATCGGCCACCAGTTCTCCAAAGAGAAAGCGCCCGCCCCGTGTCGTGGAGGGGGCGCGCCGTCCTCTGAAAATGCCGTCGGCCACCTCCAGCGCCTGCGGGCCACTGACCCGCACAATGCCCACGCCCGCGCTGCCGGGGGCGGTGGCAATGGCGGCAATGGTGTCGGACAGGCCAGAACGGGTCACGGGGCCAAGGGTAGCAGGGAAGGGGGCCACTGACAGGTCAAAGCAGGCTGGACCCTTCAGGCCTGCTCCTCTACCGTTTCCAGCGGCCCCGCCCGCGTGTCCCGGCCCTGGCGCCCGGCGTGCTGGTGCGGACCCTGATCTGCTCGTCGTCGTAGCGCAGCATCACGGCCAGACGGGCGCGGCTGATGATGTGGTGTGGGTGTTTGGGTACAAAGGCCGTCACGATATCCAGATGGCCGCCCGGGTAGTACTGCACCACCACATGCAACGGCAGGGCCACGCCGCAGGCCTCGAAGGTGCCGCAGACCAGCCAGCGCCGGTCTTCCGGGTACACGGCCCGGACCCGGCCGCTGAGCAGCACGCCCAGGATGTCGTGCTCCAGAAAGCCCTCGGCGCGGGCGTGCCCGATGGCGTGCGGGCACACGTGGTAGCGCGTGTCGTAGACGGCGTCGCGCAGGCGGGCGTGGGCACGCGACAGGCTGAATTCGTCGGTGGCAATGCCGACCAGTTCCACCTCGCGCTGCGGCTTGACCGGCGCGGGGCGCACGGCGCGGACAGGTGGCGGGGTGGGGGCGCGGCGGGCGGCCTTCTCGGCACGCGACAGCTGGGCACGCAGGGCCAGCAGGTCGGTTCCGGTCTGCACCCCGGCGGGCGGCGGCGCGGCAGGCACGGCGTGGCGGCCACCCTGGCGGTTGTGGTTGATCCCAAGCGGTTTGCTGGACTGTTTGGTCACGGCGAACACCTCCGAAAAAACGGTCCCCGCCTCCCCACACCTTTTTCCTCTGTTCCGGGCCACCGACCACCCTGCCCTTTAAAAAGAAAAGGCCCCTCGGACACGGCTTCGTGTCGGTGGGGAGGCAGGCGTCGTACCCTGTTCAGGGCATGGCGCCAATATAGCACAGCGCGGCAAAACGGGCCGTGACGCGCTGGGCAGACAGCACGGACCCGTTGCTCCTAGGCTGGGAGACAGGACAGACCTCGCCCCTTGCCGCACCTCATTTTCCCGCTGGAGGACACCACCATGATCCGTTCCATGCAGGCCACTGATATTCCCGATATCCTCTCGCTGCTGCACTGGATGGACGCGGCCCCGGAGCGCGAGGTCTTCGCCCCGGATTCCCGAGACCCGCGCGAACTGCACCTGGAGTGCGAGGACGGCCTGTGCCTGGTGGAGGAAGACGACGACGGCGTGCGTGCGTACTGCGCCCTGTCGCCCTTCCGCGACGGTCTGGTGCTGGAGGGGCCGATCAGCGAGGGCGGCCACATGGGGGCGCTGCTGGCCCGCGCCGCACAGCACACCGACGGTCAGCCGGTCTACGCCTTCAGCGCCCGCGATAACCTGCCGGTGCGCGCCGCGCTGGAGGGAGCGGGCTTTGCGCCCTTGCACAGCACCGCCTTCTACTCCGCGCCGCTGGACCGGATCGCCCGCAAGGCCCAGGTGCCGCCGGGGTACCGCACCACCGACAGCCTGCCGGTCGCCGAGTACCGCGCCCTGTACCGCGCCGCCGAGGACGCCTGGGCCGGACGCCTGGACTGGACCCCAGAGCAGTACGCCGCGCACTTTGCCGACGACACGGTGGGGCTCGTGGCGCTGTGGCGGGACAACCAGCCGGTGGGCTTTGCCGAGCTGGAATACAGCCCCGACGACGCCCGCGCCGACGTGACGTATCTGGCGGTTCACCCCGCCGAGCGCGGTCAGGGCCTGGGCCGCGTGCTGCTGGCCCTGGCCGCTGCCGAGGCGCAGGCCCGCCCCGAACTGCGGACCCTGCGGGTGCGGGCCCATGACCACCTGCATGCCGCCCGCGCCCTGTACGCGCGTGAGGGCTTCACCCACTGCCGCAGCATCGTGACGTACCTGCTGGAAGGGGAAGAGGAGGCGTAGGCGCCTGCGGGCGCGGCAGCAGGTCCGCCCCGGTCCTGTCTGACCCAGCGTCCGCCCAGATTACGCGGAGATTCTCTGCAGAAGGGGTGCTACAGCCCCCGCGCCACAAACTCCGCCGCCCTGGCACCGATCATCATGGCCGTGGCGTTGGTGTTGGCGTGGATAATGCGCGGCATGACGCTGGCATCGGCCACCCACAGACCCTGCGTGCCGTGGACGGCCAGCTGGCGGTCCACCACAGCCTCCGGCCCGTCTCCCAGCGCCGCCGTGCCCACCGGGTGGTACAGCGTCGCCGCTTCGGCCCGGATGTGGGCGCTGATGGCCGCGTCGCTGCGGATGCCGCCGCCAGGTAGCGCCTCGGCCAGTCGGTGGGCCAGCAGCGGCGGCGTGTCGGCGATCTCGCGGGCCAGCCGCACGCCCGCGATCAGGCTTTGCAGGTCACGTTCGTCGTTCAGATACTGCGGATCGATCAACGGCGCGTCGCGGACATCCGCTGAGGCCAGCGTGACGCGCCCCCGGTTGTGCGGTTCTACCAGCACCGGGCCCACCGAGAAGTGATGGCCGGGCTCCTTCGTGAAGCCGTGGTTCCGGAAATAGGCCGGGCCGAAATGAAACTGCAGGTCCGGTTCGTCGGTCTGCGGGCTCAGGCCGGGGCGGGCGTGGGCAAAGGCGGAGGCCTCGGCGATGTTGCTGGCCAGCGGGCCGCTGCGGTCGCGCAGGTAGTGGGCCAGCGCCAGCGGCTCCGGCATGGCGTCCAGAGAGGGCGTGCGCGAGCGGAAGATCACCGGGACGGCCAGATGGTCCTGCAGGCCCCCGCCCACGCCCGGCAGGTGGTCACGCACGCGCAGGCGATGCCGCTCCAGTTCTGCCCGAGGCCCGACCCCCGAGAGCATCAGCAGTTGCGGGGTCTGGACTGCGCCAGCCGCCAGGATCACGCCGCCCGCTGGGGCATCCAGCGTGCGTCCCTGCCAGCGAAAGCGCACGCCAGCGGCGCGTGACCCGTCCCACAGCAGTTCCAGCATCTGCGCACCGGTCAATACCGTCAGGTTGGGGTGATTCAGGACCGGCCTCACAAAGGCCCGGAAGGCGCTGTAGCGCTCGCCGCGCAGGTGGTTGCTTTCCAGCAGGCCCGCGCCTTCCAGGGTGCCGTCATTAAACGTTTGCGCCTCTGGAACGTGCAGCGCTGCCGCCGCCGCCGTCACGAACGCCGCGCTCAGGGGATGCTGGGCCGCCCGCGCCCCGACGGGCAACTCACCGTGGGTCCCACGGGTCCCGGAAGCCCCGCCGCGAAAGTTCTCCAGGCCCTTGAAGGCGGGCAGCACGTCCGCCCACGCCCAGCCCGCGCCCCAGCCGTCGTAATCGCGCTTCGACCCGCGGATGTAGATGGTGGCGTTGATGGCGCTGCTGCCGCCCAGCACCTTGCCGCGCGGCCAGTAGAAACGTCGCCCGTTCGCGTGGGTCTGCGGCACCGTCTCAAAGTTCCAGTCCACCGCCGAGCGGAACAGGCGCGGAAAGCCCGCCGGGGCGCGAATCAGCGGGTGGGTGTCGCGCCCCCCAGCCTCCAGCAGCAGCACCCGCAGCCCCGCATCCAGCAGCCGCCGCGCCGCCACGCAGCCGCCGGATCCCGCGCCGACGATGATCACATCGGCCCGCTTTATTGCCGTCTGAACTGTCATTGGACCGAGTATAGATGAGGGATGTCCATCCTCAGGCCAGCAGGCGTTCCATCAATCCCGGCAGCAGGCGGTAGATGTTGACGCCGCATTCGCGGTCAAATTCAACTTTCACATTCAGCTTCGCATGCCACTGGTCGGGCGTTCTGGCGTGGAAGGTGTAACGCAGTGCGATGTCTACCAGCCTCTCCTCGACCGTGCAAAAGCCGCTGGCCAGCGCCAGCAGGCCGCACAGCTGGATCAGGCGGTCTTCCTCGGTCTGGCGGGCGCAGGCCACCAGACCACCCAGGCGCTGCCATTCCTCCGGCGTGCCGTCCCACTCGCCCTGAAGCGTGGCCATGTCGGGAATCACGAAGGCGTGCGTGAGGGCGATGCGGGCCGCGTCGGTGTAGCCCAGGTCCAACAGAAAGTCGTGGCCGTCCAGCAGGTGGCGGTCCCGGTTTGGTCCGGTGCGCCGTCCGATGTCGTGCAGCAATCCCAATGTGTAGGCCCGTGTGGGGTCGAGGCGCGGGTGGACCGCAGCGATATGGCGCGCGGCCAGAGCGACGTACTGCGAATGTTGGACCCACGCGCCGGGATTCATTTCAGCCGTCTGGGGAAGCAAGTGCTCGGCGGTCTGCATGTCCGGCAGCCTCAAGCCCGGCTCCATTCGGCGGCCTGCCTCAGTACAGCGGCGGCCTGATCGATTTCTTCCTCGGTGGTCTCCCGTCCGAAGCTGAAGCGCAGGCTGGCGCGGGCGTCGGCGTCGCTCAGGCCGATGGCGCTCAGGACGTGGCTTGCTTGCATGGTTCCGGCGCTGCACGCACTGCCGGCGCTGGCCGCTACCCCCAGCAGGTCCAGGTTCATCAGCAGCGCTTCACCGTCTGCCCCCGGCAGCGTCACCGACGCCACCTTCGGACTGCCGGCGTGCGGGTGATTGACCCGCAGGCCAGGAATGTCCGCCACCACCCCCACAAAGCGTTCGCGCAGTTGCCACAGGTGGGCGAAGGTCGACTCGCGCTCGGCCTCCGCCGCGCTCAGCGCCACGCCGGCCGCGTAGACCCCGGCCGTGTCCTGGGTGCCGGGGCGGGTGCCGCCCTCCTGCCCGCCGCCGAAGGTCACCGGGGGCAGTTCCGCGCCCCGGCGCACGTACACGAAGCCCACGCCGCGCGGGCCGCCCCACTTGTGGGCGCTGAAGGTGGCGTAGGTCACGCCCCAGTGCGGCAGGTTCACCGGCAGGACGCCGGGGGCCTGCACCGCGTCGCTGTGGTACGGCACGCTCCGTGCGGCGGCAACTGCGGCCAGGGCAGGGGTGTCCTGAACCGTGCCCAGCTCGTTGTTGGCGTGGTGGACCGACACCAGCGCCGTGTCGGGGCGCAGGACCGAGGCCAGCTCCTGCGGCGAGTAGCGCCCATCGGCATCGGGGGTCAGCCACGACACCGCCCAGCCGCGGGCCTCCAGCCAGCGGGCCGGGGCCAGCACGGCGGAGTGTTCGGTGGGGGTGGTAATCAGGTGGCCGGGGCCGCCGTGCCCCTCCTGCCACGCCCGCGCCACGCCCAGCAGCACTGCGTTGTCGCCCTCGGTGCCGCCGCTGTTGGCGATCAGCGTGCGCGGGTCCACGCCGAACGCGGCGGCGACGCGGGCGCGGCCCTCCTCCAGCACCTCGCGGGCTGCCTGTCCCGCCGCGTGAATGCTGGCCGGATTGCCCGGCAGGGCGGCGGCCCGGGCATAGGCCGAGAGCGCCGCGCCGGTCATGGGGTGCGTGGCCGCGTAGTCCAGATAGATCATGGATTCAGGTCCGTCATGTGGGTGCCGGCTAGTTCGGGCTGACGGTGGCGTAATCTGCTCCGTCACGCCGCACGATGAACACCGCGTCCCCCGTGACCTGCAACGGCTCCGAACTGTTGGCGTTGCGCCCGGCCAGCTGTGAGGCGTCGGTGGGCTGCAGGATGGTGCGCTCCCCGTTGGCGTCGCTGACCACCACGCTGTACGTCCCGGCAGGCAGATCGGCGGGGAAGGTGTACTGGAAACCGACGCTGCGGGTTTCCGGGAGGGCGGCGGCCGGGGTGGCCGGAATCTCGGCGGGGGTGGGCGCCGTGACGTCCGGCGGCTCCTGCGGCTCCGGAATCTGCTGCTGCGGGATAGGCTCGGGCACGGGCTCCTGCGGCAGGGGTTGCGGCCCGCTGGGCACCTCGGGAGCAGGCGTTTCGGGCACCGGGGGCGGCGGCAGCGGCAGCGTGCCGGCTGGCCGGCTGGGGGCGCTGTAGCGGGCCACCGCCACGGTCAGGGTGACAGGACTGCCCACCTCGACCTGAACGAACTGGGCGGGAGTCTGCTCCAGCACGCTGCCGGGGGGTTGATCGCTGGGCTGCTCGCTGACCTTGGTGACCACCAGTCCGGCGGCGCGGGCGTACTCGCGTGCCTGCTCCACGGTCAGGCCCACCAGGGGTGGGAGCCAGGTCCGCTTGCCATTGACCCCGGTGCTGACCATGACCTGCACCGGCTGGCCGCGCTGGGCCGGGGACCCGGCCTCGGGCAACTGCGAGACAATGCGGCCTTCGGGGGTGTTGGTCAGGGTACCGTCCACCTTCAGCACCTTGCCCAGCACCATCGAGCGGTCCTTGAGGGTGCTTCTGGCCTGATCCAGATTCTGCTCCTCCAGCTTGGGCACCTCGATGGACGGCGGATTGTTGACCGTCAGCGTGATCAGTCGGCCCACCGGCAGGTTGGTGCCCGCCGGTGGGTCCTGCCGGATGATGGTCCCGATGCCCTGGCTGCCCGACTGGCCCTCGGTGTAGGTCACCCGGAACCCGTCCTCGGTCAGCTGCCGGGCGGCGGCGCGGGCCTCCTTGCCGCTCACGGCGGCCACCTCGCGCACCGGGGGGTTCAGGTAGATCTGTGCGGCCTGCGCACCGAGATAGCCCGCGCCGCTCAGGAACAGCAGGCCAGGGAGAAAGGTCAGCCACGCTCCGGGCTGCCGGGGCCGTTTGATGCGTCCGCCGTTCAGGGCCGTGAGCGCCTGTGCGTTGCGCGCCGCAATGTCTTCCGGCGTGCGTGGCAGTTGCAGGGCCCGCAGGTAGGCGATGCGCGGCTCGTCACCCTCGACCACGATGTCGGCGTCGTTCAGGGCGTAGCCGTGTTCGGCCAGCCGGGCAGCCAGGGTGCGGACGTTGTCCACGACCTCCTGACGCTTCTTGGGCTGGGCCAGCACGCCCTCCAGCGGCACGCCGCCCACCGACTGCCACACCGCGTAGTACGCGCCGGGCCTCGCCACGATGTCGGTCAGCCCCACCGGATTCAGGGCGCGCAGCACCGAGCGGTACGCGTGAAACGCCTGCCGGTCCGCCGGGGTGGAAATGTCGAACCACGCCACCTGCCGGGTCACGCCCTCGGCGGCCCGGACCTCGGACAGCGTCACGTTGCCCTGACGGGACAGTTCCCGCAGCACGCCGTACTTGCCGTCAATGGTGGTCATCCTGGTGGTCTCTCCCGCCGCGCTCGCCTGCCCCGTCATTCGCCCCACAGCATAGCGCGGGCTGTGTGGGGGATGTGGGAGGTGAGGCGTCTGAACGTTGCCGGAGGCTGAACGGCTGAAGGCCCGGCGCCGTTCCAGGCGTCAGTCTGTGGACTGCGGCGCCCCGTCATCCTCCCAGTGCCCGCACCACCCAGTACGCCGCGAAGCCGCCCAGAATGCCCAGCGCGAGGTGCCCGCTGCGCCACACGATCAGCCCGCCCACCACGCCCGCGAACAGGCGGCGCGGCCACTCGGGGCTGCCCAGTACCTGGGGGACAATCAGTGCGGCAATCACGCTGACCGGGATGAATCGCAGGAAGGCCAGCCAGAACGGTGGGAGCCGCACCCGGCCCAGGTTGAGCCCCAGCCAGCGCGGAGGGTAGGTCACGGCCCACATCAGTGCGATGACGGCGGCGACGCTCACGCGCCCGCCTCGCGGCCCACTGACGTCCGGCCGCTCAGCCCTGCGCCCAGCAGCGCTCCGCCCACCCCGGCCAGCAGGACCACCACGCCGCCCGGCAGCACGCGCGACAGGCCCCAGGCCGCCAGTCCCGATACCAGCGCCACCAGCACGGTCACCCGCCCGCGCAGCATCGGCACCAGCAGGCCCAGAAAGGCCAGCGGAAAGATCACGCCCACGCCAAGTGCTTCCGGCGAGGGCAGCACTGCGCCGCCCACGGCCCCCAGCAGCGTGGCCGCGTTCCAGACCACGTACAGGCTGAGTTCGGCGCCCAGCAGGTAGCCGAAGCCTGGGCCGCCTGGCTCGTCCTGCCCCCTGACCGTGACCATCCCGTAGGCCTCGTCGGTCAGAAACTGCGCGGCGAGCAGGCGTTGCGGCCGGGTCAGCGGCACCTGCCGCGACAGACTCAGGCCGTACAACAGGTGCCGGACGTTCAACAGCGCGGTGGTGGCGACAATGCCCAGCGCCGAGGCCCCACCCACCGCTCCGTAGCCCGCGAACAGCCCCGCCGCCGCGAACTGCGAGGCCCCCGCGAACACCGTCAGGCTCATCAGCTGCGTTTCCCACACGCTCAGGCCCGAGGCCCGCGCCGTGACCGCGTAGGCCGCTGCGAAAGGCACCATGCCCAGCCACAGAGGCGTCATGACGCGAAAGCCGCGCCAGAAGGCGGGCCAGAACGGCGACAACGGGGCAGGCGCAAGCATTGCCGCCAGCTTAGCGGGTGATTATTTGGTGGGGATTGGGGGTGTCCCATCTATTGTGGTGGACATGACCCGTCTGCGTCCCCGTCACCGGACCCGCCTCGTCCTGCCGCCGCGCGTGCGGTTCTGGGCGGGAGTGCTGCTGGCCCTGGTGACCGGGTATCTGATTGCCCTGGCCCAGAGCGCCGTCGTGCGTCCCCCGCTGGTCGTTGGGCAGGATGGGGTGCCGCCAGCGGGAGGGGCGGTGGGCGTGACCTCTACCCTGGAAAACCAGGGCGGCGTGTTCATTAACATCCGGCCAGCCGGCGAGGCGAGGACGCTGCTGGTGTATTACCCCGGCGGCCTCGTGCGCCCACAGGCCTACGAGTGGCTGGGCCGTGCGCTGGCCGCCGACGGTGTGCAGACCGTGATTCCAGCCTTTCCCCTGGACCTCGCTGTGACGGGGATTAACCGCGCCGACGTGCTGATCCGCAAGTTCGGTGGGGACAAGACGGTGGTTCTTGCGGGCCACTCGCTGGGCGGGGCGATGGCCGCGCAATACGCCAAAAGCCACACCGAACAACTGGCCGGGCTGGTGTTGATGGGCGCGTATCCGGCGGGCAACGTGAGCCTCCGGGACACCCGCCTCCCCGTACTGTCGCTGCTGGCCGAACTGGACGGCGTGGCCGCCCCCGCCGATGTGCGCGGCGGCCTGAGCCGCCTGCCTGCCAGTGCCCGGCTGACGGTGATTCCCGGTGCGGTGCACAGCTTTTTCGGACGCTACGGTCCCCAGAAGAACGACGGCCTGCCCACGGTGACCCGTGCGGTGGCCGAAGCGGCGGTTCTGAAGGAGATCAGGGCGTTTATCCGTGACTTGCCCGCGACATAGGCCAAATGGAGCGGTCTGAATACAGGAAAGCGGCCCTGGATCCATCCAGGGCCGCTTCTGCTCAACGTGGGCGTTCCAGTGGTCCAGCGTTACTGAAAAAGCTGGGCCACCTTGAGCAGGGTCTGCCACACGCCCCATACCAGGGGAATGCCGGGAACCAGCCACGCGAGGTAGGTTACGGGCGAGGGCTGTTCGGTGGGCGGCTCGGTTCGGTTGGTCATATCATTTTCCTCAGCGGCTCAGTCGTCGGCGGCGGGTGAAGTGGGCAGGGGACTCTGGCCCGCTGGTGCGGCCGCCCAGTAGCGGCTGGCCACCGGGCGGATCAACAGGTTGGCGATAAAACCGATGACCAGCAGGCCGGCCATGATGTACATGACGGTCGAGTACGCCTGGGCGGCGGGAATGCCGGCCTTGATCTGGCTGTCGCGAAAGCCGTTGACCAGGGTGGGGCCGGCGATGGCCGCCGCGCTCCAGGCCAGCAGCAGCCGGCCGTGGATGGCCCCCACGTTGGCGGTCCCGAACAGGTCGCGCAGGTAGGCGGGCACGGTGGCAAAGCCGCCGCCGTACATGCTCAGGATGATGCAGAAGCCGGCCACGAACAGCACCAGGCTGGCCATGTTGCCGAACATGGGAATCAGGAAATACAGCACAGTTCCCAGTGCGAAGAAGATCATGTAGGTGGGCTTGCGCCCCAGCCGGTCGCTGGTGGTGGACCAGAAAAAGCGGCCCGCCATATTGAAGATGCTCAGCAGGCCCACGAACCCGGCGGCGGCGGCAGCCGTAACCCCGTTGCCGGTCCCCAGCACCTTGTCGCTGAACATCTCCTGAATCATGACGCTGGCCTGCCCGAGCACGCCGATGCCGGCAGTCACGTTCAGGAACAGCACCGTGAACAGCAACCAGAACTGTGGGGTGCGGAACGCCTGATCGACCAGTACATTGTGGTTGGAGATCATGCCGCCTGCCGCATTGACCTTGGGCACGTATCCTGCCGGTGCCCAGCCCTCGGCGGGAACGCGCACCATCAGTGCGCCGAACACCATGAACAGGAAGTAGACCGCGCCCATGATCAGGAACGTCGAGCCGACGCCCAGGGTGCCGTCGCCGGTAAACCGGGCCATCAGCGCCGTGCCCAGAGGGCTGCCGATCAGCGCCCCGCCGCCAAAGCCCATGATCGCCATGCCGGTGGCCAGTCCGGGCCGGTCCGGAAACCATTTGATCAGTGTGCTGACCGGACTGATGTACCCCAGGCCCAGGCCGATCCCGCCGATCACCCCGTTGCCCAGAATCACCAGCCACAGCATGTGCAGTCGGACCCCCAGGGCCGCAATCAGGAAGCCGCCGCAGAACAGCAGGGCGCTGGCGAACATGGTCTTGCGCGGGCCTTCGCGCTCCACCCATTTGCCGAACAGCGCAGAACTCGCGCCTAGGAAGAACAGCGCCACGCTGAAGATCAGGCCCACCTGGAACAGCGACCAGTCGCCCGCCGCCCCTGTTTCGGCCGTGACGTCACCGCTGATCAGCCGCGAGAGGGGCTTGTTGAACACCGAATAGGCGTAGATCTGCCCAATGCTCAGATGAACGGCCAGTGCGGCCGGCGGAACCAGCCAGCGGCTCCAGCCCGGCCCGGCGACGGAATGTTCACGGTCCAAAAATCCCATAGATGCTCCTGTCCTCATTGATTTGATGTAGAGCGATAGTAACGGGTGCCAGGGTCAATGTGTTGAGTCCAGTGGCGATCTGTGTCTCATGAAGTGAGATTGGATACAGTTTGGACTCGTGCGACGTATCGGCATGACGCAGCCGGAGAGGCCCTGGACAGTGGGTGGAAAGGAAACGTGGGTGCCCTCTGCCTCGCCTCAGCCATCAAGTCCCCGCACCCGATCTGCTCCGGCATACACCGTGAAGCGGCCTTCCCTGGCAAAGCCACACAGCGTGACCTCGAAGGCGGCCGCCGTGTCCACCGCGAGACTGGTCGCCGCCCCCACGGCCACCACCGCTCCGATTCCGGCGGTCACGGCCTTCTGCACGATCTCGAAGCCCGCGCGGCTGCTCACGACCAGCACGTGGTTGGTCAGGGGGAGGCGGTGAACCTGTGCGCCCACCGCCTTGTCCACAGCGTTGTGCCGCCCGACATCCTCGCGCGAGCACAGCAGGGTGCCTGCCGGGGAGAACAGCGCCGCGCCGTGCAGCCCGCCCGTCTCCTGAAAACCAGCCTGGGTTTCGCGCAGCCGCTCCGGCAATCCGGCCAGCTGTGCGGCGCCCAGCGGCCCCGCCGTCCAGGATGGGGGAGACGCCCGGTTCAACAGTTGCTCCACGCTGCCCGAACCGCAGACGCCACAGGCGCTCGATGACACGGCCAGTCTGGCCCCCGCCGCCAGCCGCTCATGCTCTGGGGTGTGCAGGTGCCACACGTTGGGGTTCTCCGGATCGGCGTCCAGGGTGAATGCCTGCGGCCACAGGCCCTCCGAGACCAGCCAGCCCAGCAGCAGTTCGCGGTCATGGCCGGGCGTCCGCATCAGCACGCCCAGCGGCAGTTCGCGGTCCGGGGTGTGCAGGCGCAGTTCCAGCGGTTCCTCGACGGCGACGGCGTCGGTGCGGCGAAACCAGCCGCCGGCCCGGTACAACCCGACGGGCAGATGGACGATGCCCTCCGCTTCCATCTGCCTGCCCTGAGTGTGGTTCAGCGGCCCACCTCGGCCTGGTTGGCGGTCGGCGTGGCCTCGCCGTTCGCCTCGCGCAGGGCGCGGCCTGCACCCTTCAGGACGGCCATCAGCGCGCCCAGTGCCACCTGCACGTCCCGGTCCCTGAGCAGGCCCAATAGCTCGCCCACCCCGATGCCCTTGCCGGCGGCAACGTGCCGGGCACCCTCGTGCACGCCCGTGGTCACGGCGCTGCCCAGAACGCTGACCTCGCGCGGGTCAAGGGTGGCCAGCGTCTTGCCCAGTTCCGTGGCATTGCGCAGCAGGGTGGTGCCGCTCTCCCCGCCAGTGATGTGCAGCAGCGACGCGATCAACCCCTCCCCGCCGCGCACGGTCTTACCCAGCACGTCCAGCACGCCGTGCTCGTGCAGCTGTCGCAGGACGTACAGCCCCTCTTCCAGCGCGGCGGTCGAATCTTCGACGGTTGAATGCAGGCGCTCCTGCGGCGTCGGGTCGCGGGGCGTGAAGTCAAGCGCTCTGGCCATGAAAGCTCCTCGTGGAAAAAAACATCAGTCGTCCGTGCCCAGGGCGTCGGTGCGGGCATTGAGGCTGTCGCCGAGCATCGGCAGGGCGCCGCCCGGATACACGTAGTCGGGCCGCGCCCACTTGCGCTCGACCTCCACACCGGTCTGGGGCGTGGGGTGGCCCCAGCGGAAGTTGCGGGCCGGCAGCGGGTTGTCGCCCACCTCGCCCAGAAGTTCCATGCGGACACGGTTGTCCTTGTAGGCGGGGGTGTTGGTGATCGAGTCTCCCTCGGAGCCGGTCAGGTGGTTCACGGCGTCCTGGGCCTTGCGGGCGTTCATGGGCACGTACAGTTCGTTGTCGCTGACGCGGCCCGTCACCAGGGCCTGCAGCCGGACCGCGCCGTGCGCGCTGACCAGCCGGACCCACTGTCCGCTCTGGATCTGGCGCTCGGCGGCCAGTTCCTGGCTGACCTCCACGAACGCGTCGGGCGCGGTCACCGCGATGCCCTCCACCCGGAAGGTCATGTTGCCCTCGTGGAAGTGTTCCAGCATCCGCCCGGAGTTCAGGTGCAGATCGAACTCCTGGTTGGGGGCCTGCTGGCGGGGGCGGTACTCCCCGGCGTACAGGCGGGCCTTCCCGTCCGGAAAGTTGAAGCGCTCGGTATACAGCAGCGGCTGGTCCGTGCCGTCCTCGGCCACCGGCCAGCAAAGCGTCTTGTAGCCTTCCAGGCGCTCGTAGGTCACCCCGGCAAAATAGGGCGTCAGGCGCGAGATCTCGGCCATGATCTCCGAGGGGTGCGTATAGCCCCAGTGGTGGCCCATGCGCTCCGCGACGGCCATGTAGATCTGCCAGTCGGGCTTGGTGCCCTTGAGGGGCGGCATGACCTCGTACAGGCGCTGGATGCGGCGCTCGGTGTTCGTGAACGTGCCTTCCTTTTCCAGCGACGCGGCGGCGGGGAACACCACGTCCGCGTACCGCGCCGTGTTGGTGAAGTAAAGGTCCTGCACGACCAGGAATTCCAGCGCCTCGAAGCCTTCCTGCAGGTGGTTGGCATTGGCGTCGGTCAGGCTCATTTCCTCGCCGGTGATCCACATTGACTTGAGCTGGCCGTGAATGGCGGCGTCCAGCATCTGCGTGTTGTCCAGGCCGCGCTGCGCCCGCAGGGTGACGCCCCACTCGCGCTGGTGGCGCTGAATGGCAAGTTCGTCGGTCACCAGCTGGTACCCGGTCACCTGATCCGGCATGGCTCCCATGTCCGACGCGCCCTGCACGTTGTTGTGTCCCCGCAGCGGGTACGCCCCGGTGCCCAGGCGGCCATAGTTCCCAGTAATCAGCAGCAGATTGGAGATGGCGGCGCTGGTGTCGGTGCCGCCGCACTGCTGCGTGACGCCCATTGCCCACAGGACGCACACGCGTTCCTCGGCAGCGATCTGACGGGCCAGAGCCTCCAGCGTGGCGGCGCTCAGGCCAGTTTCACGCTCGGCGTACTCCAGCGTGAATTCCCGGATCGATGCGCGGAACTCATCCAGGCCGTTGACGCGCTCTGCCAGGAAAGCCTTGTTCTCCAGACCGTTGTCCAGAATGAACTTGCTGACTGCGCCCAGCCACACGAAGTCGGTGCCGGGCTTCGGGCGGTGAAACGCGTCGGCCCGCTTGGCCAGTTCATGCTCGCGGATGTCGAACACGACCACGCGGGTACGCCCCAGCTTCTGCGCCCGCTTCACGCGGGTGGCCAGGACCGGGTGGCTCTCAGCGGTGTTGCTGCCCACCGTGATGATCAGGCTGGCGTTCTCGATGTCCCGGATGGTGCCGCTGTCGCCGCCGATGCCCACGGTCAGCGCCAGGCCCTTGGAGGCCGGCGACTGGCAGTAGCGCGAGCAGTTGTCGACGTTGTTGGTGCCAATGACCTGCCGCGCAAACTTCTGCACCAGGAACGCTTCCTCGTTGCTGGCCTTGCTGCTGGCCACAAAGGCCAGTGCGTCCGGGCCGTGCTGGGCCTTGATGTCCATGAAGCGCCGTGCCACGAGGTCCAGCGCCTCTTCCCAGCTGGCCTCACGGAAGCGGTCGCCCTCGCGGATCAGGGGCGAGGTCAGGCGGTCGCCGCTGTTCACGTAATCCCAGCCGAACTTGCCCTTGACGCAGGTGCTGATGCCGTTGGCGTGGCCCAGCCCCGGCTCGACCTTCAGAATGTGCCGCTCGTCGGTCCACACGTCGAAGGAACAGCCCACGCCGCAGTACGTGCATACGGTCTTGGTCTTCTTGATGTAGCGGTCACGCGCCGCCGACTCGATTTCCGAGACATTCATGATGGGCTTGAGGCCCACACTGGCTTCCATGCCCTTGACCACGTCAATCGCCGCGTCAAACACCGGCAGCGGAATCCCGGTGAACAGGCCTGCGTGCCCCAGCATGGACTTTTCCTGCAGGGCATTGCACGGGCAGACCGTGACGCAGTGGCCGCAGCTCACGCAGCTCGATTCGCCAATCGGCTTGCCGCCGTCCCACAGCACGCGCGGCTGCTCGGCCTCCCAGTTGATGCTGAGGGTTTCGTTGACCTGCACGTTCTGGCAGGCCTCCACGCAGCGCCCGCACAGGATGCACTGGTCCGGGTCGTAGCGGTAGAAGGGGTTGGTCTCGTCTTTGGGGTAGCCCTTGGGCTGAAACGGCCGGGTCTGGTGGTCGATGCCCAGCACGCCCAGTGTGTTGTGCACGGTGCAGTTGCCGTTGTTGTTGTCGCAGACCGTGCAGTACAGGTCGTGGTTTGCCACGATGCGGTCGTAGGCGTCCCGCTGCGCCGCCCGCGCCGCGATGGTCTGCGTGCGGACCACCATGCCCGCCGTGACACTGGTCCCGCAGGCCCGCCCAAGCTGCCCATTAATGTCCACCGAACAGGTGTCGCAGGTCTGGATCGGCCCCAGTTGCGGGTGGTAGCACACCTGGGCCAGCTCGATCTGGGCGCGGTTGATGGCGTCCACCAGCGGCTCGCCCATGAAGGCCGTGAAGGTTCCGCCGTCAATTTGAATGTCCACCGCCGGTCCGCTGGCCGGCCGGGTCGGCCCGACCGTGGAGCGAATGTGGGCGTCGTTGGGGACGGCCAGATGATCCGTTTGCTGCATGCGTCAATGCCTCCCAGCACTTGTTTTGGTCCAGTGAGTATAGGAGCAGTTCGGCGGCAGAACATGGGCCTTTGATTACGAAAACCCCTGTGTCACGATGGTGCCCCCGGCGCTGTTGCGAAGTGGAAGGCAGGCGGCACAATGCGGCAGATGCCCGGTCCTGCCGCTCCCTCCCTGCCCAGCACCGCATTGCCCGGGACCGAACTGCCCGCGCCCCGCGCCACTTCTGCCGAACTGGCCCGACTCGTTCACGGCGCGCCGCCGCATGTGCTGGACGCCGTGGCCCGCCACCCCAACACGCCGGTCACGCTGCTGGGCGAACTGGCCGTGACGTTCCCGGAGGCGGTGCTGGACAATCCCGCGCTTCCCCTGCTGCGGCTGGCGCAGGCGGGCCACATCCGGGCGTGGTCCGGACTGGCCGTCGCCCGGCTGGCGGCGGTGGACGCCGCCCCGGAGTGGGTGCAGGATCTGGCAATGCGGCACCCGGACCGGCAGGCCCGCTGGGCGGTGGCGGGGCGGGCACGTCTGAGCCAGCCGCGGCTCGAACAGCTGGCCGGCTGGGGCGAGTGGCAGCTGCGCGCGGCGGTGGCGCAGCATCCGGACCTGAGCGCTGACCTGATTCAGCGCTTTTCCACTGACACGGAGTACGGCGTGCGGCTCGCGCTGTCGGCCCGCCCTGACCTGCCGCCCGACGTGCTGCGCCGCCTGCGCACTGATCCGCACCCGCTGATCCGCCGCCGCCTGCAGATGCACGCCCTTCCCATGACGGGCACGGGCCGATGAGCGCGGGGGACCGCCCCGTCACGCTGCGTCAGCCGATCATCTTCGTGGACGTGGAAACCGGCGGCCGTGACCCGGCCCGCCACCCGCTGCTGACGGTGGGGGCGGTGACGCTGGGCGAGGACGGCCAGATCACACGTCCGCTGCATCTGCGGGTCAGGCACCGCGAGTACTGTGTGGAACCGGGTGCGCTGGCCGTGACGGGCATCGACCTGCTGGAGCATGACCGCGCTGCCCAGCCACCAGAGGAGGTGGCCGCCGCCCTGCGCGGGTACGCCGCCGGGGTGGGCCGGGTGATGCTGGGTGGTCACAACTTCGGCTTCGATCTGGGGTTTCTGCGCCCCCTTCTGCCTGACCTCCGACGGGTGTTCCGCAGCAGCTACGTGGACACCAAGCTGACCGCCCAGTTCCTGATACACGCCGGGGTGCTGCCGCACGGGGTGGGCACGCCGCTGGCCCAGTTGACCGGGCATTTTGGCATTGAGTACACGGCGCACGACGCGCTGGAAGACGCCACCGCGACGGCAAAAGTCTACGTGCAACTGCTCAGGCTGGTGGGGGCAGAGGCCACCGCTGACTGAGGCGTCACTGGACGTTTTGGTCGTCTACAGCACCAGCACCCCATGATGCTTGGCCTTGTCCTGCGGCTCCACGTGGATGGTGATGCTGCTGTCCGGCATCTCGGCGCGGATGGCGTCTTCCAGCCGGTCGCAGATGGTGTGGGCCTCCTGCACCGACATCTCGCCCGGCACCACCATGTGGAATTCGATAAAGGCCAGCCGTCCGGCGTGGCGGGTGCGCAGGTCGTGCATCTCCAGTGCCCCGTCGCCGTGCTCGCGCATGACCCGGCGGATGCGGCCCTCGGTCTGCGGGTCCACGGCGGCGTCCATCAGGCCACCGACGCTCTCGCGTACCAGTCCGAAACCGCTCCACAGAATGTTGACCGCCACCAGCAGCGCCAGCGCCGGGTCCAGCCAGGTCATGCCGGTCAGTTTCGCGGCCAATAGGCCCAGCAGGACGCCCACGCTGGTCAGCACGTCGGTTCGCAGGTGCCGCCCGTCGGCCACCAGCGCCGGGGAGCGCAGCTCGGCCCCGGCCCGCAGCAGCCGCGTGGCCCACAGCGCATTGATCACGCCGGCCCCGAAGTTAACCAGCAGCCCTGCATAGGGGACGTTCAGTTCACTGGGACCCAGCAGCCCACCTACCGCCTCGCGCCCGATGCTCAGCGCCGCCAGCACGATCAGCACGCCCTCGGCCACCGCGCTGAAGTACTCGGCCTTGGTGTGGCCGTAGGGGTGGTTGGAATCGGCGGGCAGGGCCGCCACGCGCAGGGCGATCAGGGCCGCCAGCGCCGCTGCTACATTCACCACGCTCTCCAGCGCGTCCGAGTACAGCGCCACGCTGCCGGTCATCAGGTAGGCCACGAACTTCAGGCCCAGCACGGCCAGCGCCACCACCACAGTCCACAGCGCCAGCCGGGAGGCCCGTCCGGACCCCCGCTTGCCCCGGCTGCCGTGTGAAGAAACGGGTGCGCTCATGCCAAAAAGGCTAGCAGGGTTAGGCACGGCGAAATGCGTGGCAGGCAGGGCAGAACTGTCCCGGGGACAGGGAAGAGCCGAAGGCCGGCATGTTCCCTCCATCACCGCCGTTAGCTGTGCGTCAGACTGGACCGTTCCCTTCATGAAGTGCCGATGTGCCGGGGGTGTTGACCTGCCGGCCGGAAACCGGAAACCTCCGCTGACACGCACGTCAGTCGTCCATCAGCGTGCTGACCGTAAGCTGAAGCACGATTAACGTTGCCCCCTGCCCCACTCATGGCCCGTCATGTTGCCCGGCTTAATCTGCGTCTCGGAGGTTCCACCCGTGAAAAAACTTTTGATGATCCCCGCAGCCCTGCTGCTGTCCACCGCCGCCGCCGCCCCCAAGATCAGCGCCCAGAGCATCATCGTGAACCCCACCCAGCCTGACCTGAGCGTGAGCGTGCGCGTTGACAAGGACTCCAGCGGTGCCCAGAACCCGGCCTACAAGGTTGACGAGAACGCCGTAATCAGCGCCAGCGTGAACCGCGACGCCTACGTCTACCTGTTTAACGTCAACCCCGACGGCACCGTGGACCAGATTCTGCCTAACCGCCTGAGCAGCGGTGACAGCAACTTCGTGAAGTCCGGAACCACCAAGAGCTTCCCGGCACCTGGCGACAACTTCAAGTTCACCATCGCTGGCCCCATCGGCCAGAACAAGGTGCTGGCCCTGGCCAGCCTGACCGAACTGAACCTCAGCCAGATCAGCTCCTTCAAGACCGCCCAGGACCAGTTCGCCACTGTGAACGCCAAGAGCCAGGCCGGACTCGCTCAGGCCCTGAGCATCGTGGTCACGCCCATCCCCCAGAACTCCTGGGTGACCGACACGGCGTTCTACACCGTGGCCGCGCAGAACCCGGTCAGCACCGGCAGCCTGTTCGTGGGCGCCAACGTGGACAACGCCACCGTGACCCTCAACGGTCAGCGGCTCGGCGGCGCGAACGTGACCTACAACAACCTGCGCCCCGGCAGCTACCCCATTCGCATCCAGGCCCCCGGTTACCGCGATATCTCCACCACCGTCGCCATCCGTGCCGGCACCACGACCAACGTGAACGCCGAATTCGCCGCCGTGGTGGTCACGCCTCCGGCCCCCACCAAGCTGACCATTACGATCCGCAGCAGCGTAAACAATGCCCGCGTGTTCGTGGACGGCCGTGAAGCCGGCACCATCAGTAACGGTACCCTGAATGTGCAGGTGGACCGTGGCAGCCACGAGATCGTGATGATCGCCCCCGGCTACCGCACCTTCCTGAGCACCTACAACGTGACCACCAACGGTCAGATCACCATCAACCCCACCCGCTAAATTCAGCCGTGTGGTTGTGATGCCCCGCCTCTCTGGCGGGGTTTTTCGTGTCCGGACGCTGCTGCAAAGCCCCCGCCCGTCTTGTCTACAGTGGCCCATCCGTCAGCAGATCGTGCAGCACCCGCGCGGTCATGCCCCAGATGTCGTGGCCCTGCCAGGGGTAGCGGTACAGCACCACCTGCTGCCCGTCCGGCATGAGGCGGGTTTCGCGGATGGGACTCAGGGCGCGCAGGTCCGAGAGCGTGGGCAGCAGAATCTGCGTGACCTCGCCTGACAATTGCAGCGCAGGCCGCGCCGGTACGCGCGCCAGCACCGGCGTCACATGAAAGCCCGCCGGGGTAAACACGTCGTCCATCTCGCCCAGCACGGTGATGTCGGCGGGGTCCAGCCCCACCTCCTCCCACGCCTCGCGCACGGCCCCGGCGGTCACGCTTTCCCCGGCCTCCAGGCTGCCACCCGGAAAGGCAATCTGGCCCCGGTGGGTGGGCAACTCGGAAGACCGCACCGTGAGCAGCACGCGCGGGTCCACCTCGCGGGTCAGGGCCACCAGCACGGCGGCAGGACGGTATTCCGGCAGGTGCAGCCGCCGGCGGCGGCGTCCGGACAGCCAGCCGGCCCAGGGGTCCGCCGCCGGGTCCAGGCGGGCGTCTTCCAGCAGCGAAACGTCCAGCGGGTCCGTGCGGGACGTTTCGCTCACGGCGCGGCGGCCCCATCCGGCAGGGCTTCCAGCGTACGCGTGGTGTGGTCCCTCAGTGCCAGTTCGGCGTCCACACCCAGGGCGCGGGCCCAGGCCACCACGGCGGCCAGCACGTCCGCGACACCCTGCGGGGTGTCGGCGGCTGCCTCAAGCACGCCGGAGATATGGTCGCGGTTCCCCGTGACGTCTGCCAGCCGCTGCGCCGCTGCCTCGCGGGCCAGGGCACCCAGCGCCGACGGCACCCGGTCCACGGCGCGGCGCGGCCTGCTGCCCTGCTCCGCCGCCTTGATGGCCTGCCAGTTGCTGACCACCTCGGCGCTGCCGCTGACCTGCGTGGTGCCAAAGACGTGTGGATGCCGCCGCACCAGCTTCTCCACGATGGAGCCTTCCACGTCCGCGTACCCGAAGGTGCCTGCCTCCTCGGCAATCACGCTGTGGAAGGCCACCTGCAGCAGCACGTCGCCCAGTTCCCCGGCCAGGTCTGCCGGGCAGCCGCCGTCAATGGCGTCTACTGCCTCGGCCGCCTCTTCCAGCAGGTAGGGGCGCAGGGAGGTGTGGGTCTGTTCGGCGTCCCAGGGGCAGCCACCGGGGGCGCGCAGGCGGCGCATCGTGTTCAGGAGGTCCTGCATGTGGTCACTGTAGCGTCTGGGTCCGGGGGGCTTTGTGGGCGCGGCGGGCGCGGCGGCACATGCCTCATGTCCACTTCACGGCGCGTCAGGCGGAATGTGCTGCACTGTGGGTATGATCCCCCGACCCCTGCTGGCCTCCGCTGCCCTGCTCACCACCCTGCTGGTGTCTGCCCAGGCCCAGAATCCAGCGCCGCTGCCTGCCGACTGGACCAGCGCCCGGCTGTCCACCGCCACCTACGTGATTCTGGATCCGCAGATGACCGGCCCCAACCTGCTGGGCGGCAGCGATCAGGGAAGCGTGCTGGCGGCCATGCGCCGAGACTCGGCAGGTGCCCTCAAGCGGCGGTATCCGGGCGCCACGATCAGCCTGGACGCGGCCAGCCCACAGGCCATTCGCGTGACCCCGGTGCTGCAGACCCCCAGTGCGCTGTTGCCCTGGCTCAAGCTGACCGCGCGGCTGGACTTTACCCTGCCCGGCGGCGAGCGGGTTAGCGTGGCGCAGGACTTCGGTCTCCTGAGCGTCTGGCAGCATCAGGCCGAGGCTGCCAACTTTGTGTATGACCAGCTGGCCCAGAGGCTGCCCTGAACAGTGGAGTTACTGGCCTTGCCGAAATTTAACTGAGCCGCACGCTCTGCGGCCATGATAACCCAATGAGTCATAGGTGAGAATTGGTCTATGATGGCCGGGATGAAAACAGCTGTAACAAAAAATACATACTTGAGGCGCTGCGCAGCAATCAGCATGCGCCGCCGGGCCATCTGGGTTCTGGCAGCAGGGCTGGCGGGGCTGACGCTGGCCACTGCGGTGGGGATGGGGGGACTTGGCTTGATTGGGCTGTCCCTGGCAGGAGCCCTGCTGACCGCCATGGGCATTGCGGTCAACTCTTGCATCCGGCATTCCGGGGACCCCGAGATCCAGCCTGAATACACGGTCCCGGCCGCGTCCCAGCGAGGTGGCCCTCCCCAGGGGAACCGGCTCTAACTGCGCCTGTTCATTCATTGCCACCACCCCAGAGCGTGTTAGCGTCATCCCATGACTGACCAGACAGCACACAAAGATGCAGGAACGCGCGGCAGCGCCTTCATCACCGGGGCCAGCAAGGGCATCGGCTACGAGGTCGCGCGGGCGCTGGCTGCGGCGGGGTACGCCGTGACCATCACCAGCCGCAACGAGAACGAGATCACCGAGGCCGCCGGGAAGATTGGCGGACAGGCGCGCGGCGTGGTGTGCGACGTGCGGGACCCGGCAGCCCTGGAGCGCGAGGTCGCTGCCCACACCGACGCCTTCGGCGGCTTGGATGTACTGTTCGTCAACGCGGGGGTGGGCAACTTCGCCAACGTGGCCGACATGAGCATTCAGGAGTGGCAGGACGTGATCGACACCAACCTGTCGGGGGCCTTCTACACCGTCAAGGCGGCCCTGCCGGCCCTGAAGCAGGGCGGCGGCTACATCTTCACGCTGTCCAGTCTGGCGGGCAAGAATCCGTTCGCGGGCGGCGCAGCCTACAACGCCAGTAAATTCGGGCTGAACGGTCTGTCCGAGGTGCTGACCCTGGACCTGCGCCAGCACGACATCAAGGTGACGCAGATCATGCCCGGCAGCGTGGCCACCTACTTCGCCGGACACACCCCGTCTGACGCCGACGCCTGGAAGATCCAGCCGGAGGACATCGCGCAGCTCACGGTGGACCTGCTGAACATGCCCGCCCGCACGTTGCCCAGCCGCGTCGAGGTGCGTCCCAGCAAGCCCCCGAAGAAGTAATTTCGCGCCAGGCGGGGTCGTCCTTGAGGATGATCTGGCCGGAACGGCGACAGAACAATCAGGTGTCCGGCAACTTCATCCACGCCCGGCACCTGATTTTTTCTATATGAGCGGGCCTCCGGCGGCTCGTCAGGGCAGACCATCCGTGTTCAGGGCAGGTCCGTCGAGGTAAGGACCGGGCGTCGCGTAGCGCAGGTCAGCCCTGCTCAGCTGATCGCGGGCAACTCTGGGGACCGGGTGGTGAAGATTCCAGACCACTGCGCGGCGGCTTTGCTAGACTGCGGGGCGTGTACACCAACCGACGCGCCCATTACGAGTACGAGTTGCTGGAGCGCTTCGAGGCGGGCATCAGCCTGACCGGCAGTGAAGTCAAGAGCATTCGCGCGGGGGGCGTTGATTTCCGCGACGCCTTTGCCCGGCTGGCAGGCGGCAACGTCGATCTGGAGGGCCTGTATATCCCCACCTACACCGAGGCCACCTACAACAACCACGAGCCGCGCCGCACCCGGCGTCTGCTGCTGCACCGCGAGGAAATCCAGAAGATGAAGCGCGGCCTGGAGCAAAAGGGCCTGACCCTGATTCCCACCCGGCTGTACGTCAAAGGCCGGTACTTCAAGGTGGAACTCGCGCTGGCCAGGGGCAAGAAGCTGCATGACAAGCGCCGGGCCGAGGCGGAGAAGACCGTGCAGCGGGAACTGCGGGCGCTGTGAAGCCGTTTTTCCCCAGAATGCCTGGAGTGGGCCGTGCGGGTGGGCGCGGCGGCCTGCGCCGTTCCTGGCCGGTGCTGGCCGCGGCCCTGCTGCTGGCAGGACTGGCCGGGGCGCAGATCACCTATGGCAAGCTGAATCTGGCGGGCCAGCAGGTGGAGAGCATCGGCCTGTACGGCTCCGAGTACGTGACCGGGGACGCGCTGGGCAAGCTGGTCAATGTGGTACGGGACGGCTCAGTAATGCGGGTCAGCGGGCTGGGCCACACCCTGCTGCTGCCCATTGACCTGGACCAGGAACGCGCCACCACCGATTTCAACACCGTGCAGATCGACACCCAGCGGCTTCAGGGGCAGGCGGCCACGCTGGTCAACGGCTCGGTCTACCTGCCCCTGAGCACCGTGGCCCGCGGACTGGGCGCCACCTACGTGCAGGGACAGCTGACGCTGGCGCGGCCCGAACTGCTGGGCGTCAGCAGCCGCGCCGGACAGGACAGTGACCGGCTGGTGCTGGATCTCAGCCGCGACGTGCAACTGACCGACGAGGCCCGCGGCAGCCGCGTCGTGGTGCGCCTGCGCGGGTTACAGGGGCAGCCCCGGAAATACACCACGCGCGGGGCATTCCTGCCGACCGCCGAGGTCAGCCGCGACGGCGACGACCTGATCCTGAGCGCCCCGATCACCGCCGCGAGCGGCTACCGGGTCTACAAGGTGGTCCGTCCGTCGGGAACGCGGGTGGTGCTGGACCTGGGGCCGGGCATTCCACGCAGCAGTCCGGCAATTCTGGAACGGGTCACGCGCCCGCTGATCGTGCTGGACCCGGTCAAGACTGCCGGGATTGGCCGTGATCCCACGCTGGACGTCGCGCGCCGGGCGGCAGAGATGCTGACCCGGGCGGGCTGGCAGGTCAAGGTTACCCGCGACACCGCCGCCGCCCTGAGCCGCGAGCAGACGCTGCAACTGGCGCGCGAGAGTGATGTGTACCTCGCCCTGAACATGGGCCGTTTTCCAGGTTCGCCCCGCAGCGGCGTGACCGTCTACGAACCGTCCGGACCCGCGCCATCGCAGCTGGTCAACAGTGTGCGGATGGGGAGTGCGCCGCCGTACGGCTCGCTGGTGGTGGGCGACACCGGCGGCACGCGGCGGCTGAGCGAACTGCTGCAGGGCGAACTCAAGGGCGGCAACATCACCGCCAAGCAGGGCAGTCTCTCGCGGGTTTTGACCCTGGAACAGGCCCCGCAGGCCGCGCTGATGCTGGAACTGGGCTGGGCCAGCAGTTCCAGGGACCTGGCCAATCTGGCCGTGGAGCGGCGGCTGCAGGCGCTGTCGGTGGCGGTGGCCCGTTCGGTGGCCACCTACCTGACCGCGCGCGCCAACAACAACGCCAATGTCAGCGCCGCGAGTCCGGCGGGGAGCGGGCAGTGATCCGCCGCCTGTTCTCGCTGTTCAATGTGATCAGCGCCGCGCTGCTGGCCGCCGCCGCGCTGGCGTATCAGGCAGTGCAGCAGCAGCCCACCCCGCCCGAGGCGCCCAAGTTGCAGTTGGCCGAACGAACCGCCATGAATGTTCAGGTGTATTTCACCGATCCGCAGGTGCGCGCCATGAAGGCCGAGACGCGCACTGTGCAGGTCACCCAGAGCAACCCACGGGCCGTGGCCCAGGCCGCCCTGAACGTGTGGGCCACCGGCCCCAGCAAGGAGGCCAATCTGGCGGTGGTGCCGGCTGGTACGGCGGCCCCCAAGGTTTATATTCGCGGCCTCCACTATTACGTGGACCTGCCTGCCGCCTACGCCAACCTGCGCTACGGCGCGAGCGGCGAGCGCATGCTGCTGTGTACCCTGACCCGCACGCTGCTGGACACCCGCGGTGAGGACGTGACCTTCGTGCTGGATGGACAGCCGGCTGACACCCTGGGCCAGATCAACCTGCGCGAGCCGTTCACCCGGCAGGACTGCGCCGATGAATAGGCAGCCAGTGCAGAGGGGGAGACGTCTGAGGGTTTGAGGGTCTGATGGTCCGAAGGCCACCAAGGACTGGCCCCTGAGCCGTTCTGGTCTTCGGACCTCAGAAGTTCAGCTTTCTGGACGCGCCACCATGCTGCGAACCATCACCCTGCAGGGCTTCAAGAGTTTCGCCGAACGCACCCGGCTGGAGTTCGGTCCCGGTGTCAGCGCCGTGATCGGCCCCAACGGCAGCGGCAAGAGCAATGTCGTGGAGGGCCTGCGCTGGGTCACCCACGGGGCGCGGGCCCGTGAACTGCGGGCCGGGCGCGGCAGCGAGCTGATTTTTCACGGCAGCGGCAGCAAGGCCCCGCTGGGGCTGGCCGAGGTGCAACTGGAGTTGCAGACCCCGGAGGGCCGACTCAACCTGTCGCGGCGCATCTACCGCGACGGCGCGGGGGAGCAGGACCTGAACGGGCGGCCCGTGCGTGCCCGCGACGTTCAGGCGGCCCTGCGTGGCACGGGGCTGGGGCCGGGCGGCTTGGCGGTGATTGGCCAGGGCGAGGTGAGCGGCGTGGTGGGCGCCGAGGGCCGTACGCTGCTGGGCTACGTGCAGGAGGCCGCCGGCCTGTCACGCGCCGTCAGTGCCCGCCAGGAAACCGAGGCGCGGCTCAGGGAGGCCGACGCGCATCTCGACCGCCTGCGGCTGGTGCTGGACGAGCGCGAGGCCGCCGTGTCGCGCCTGGAACGCGCCGCCGCGCTGGCCCGCCGCTGGCGCGAGCTGGGCCTGCGAATCCTGACACTGGAAGACGCCCTGAAACGCGAGCGGCAGGCCACGCTACACCGAGAGATCGCCGGGGCGCTGGCCGAGACGGCGCAGTTGGAACTGCAGAGTGCTGGGCTGGCCGCCGGGGTGCAGGCCGCCGCCGCCGGGGTGGAGGCCGCCCGCGAGGCCGCGCAGGACGCCCGTGCCCGCCGCGACGCGCATGCCGGCGCCCTGGACGCCCTCAAGGCGGCCCGCGACGCCCACGCGCAGGCCGAACGCTACCGCGCGCACCTGCGCGGTGAGGCCGCCGCGTTGGAGGCAGAGTTGTCGGGCCTGCCGACCTCGGCCCCGGCCCAGCCCGCCGCCGATCTGGCTGCGCTGGAGGCCGGCGCCGCCCGCATCCGCAGCGACGCCGAGGCCGCCGAACGCCGCGCCCGCACGCTGGACGCCGAACTGACCCGTGCCCGCACGCTGGCCGCCCGCGCCGCCGAGGGGCTGGCCCGCAGCGAGGCCAGCCGCGAGACCCTGCGGGCCGAACTGGAGCGGGCCGAGGGCAACCTTGAAACCGCCCGTGACGCGCTGGAGGCTGCCGCCGAACGCCTCGCCCTCTCAGCTCACGCCCGCGAATACGCGGAGGGGCAGTACGCCGCGCTGGCCGCCGCCCGCGAGGCCGCCGCTGCCCAGGAGCGGCATGTGGCCAGCGAACTGGCCCGTGTCCAGGCCAGTGTGGCCCCGCTGCGGCGCGAACGGGAGCGTCTCCAGGCCACCCTGAACAGCTACGCCCGTTACGGCGAGGGCGCCCGCAACGCACTGCGGCTGGACCACCCCGGCATCGTGGGCTCGGTGGCGGACCTGCTGACGGTCCCCGCCGAATATGAGACCGCCATCGGGGCGGCGCTGGGCCGGCGGCTGGAACAGGTGGTGGTGGGAGCCGCCGACGACGCCCGCGACATCATCGAGGAACTGAAACGCGCCGGGGGCCGGGCCACCTTTCTGCCGCTGGACCTGCTGCGTGCCCGCCCGCGCCGCGACGCCGGGTTTCTGCACGAGCCGGGCGTGGTGGGCAATCTGGCGGACCTGTGCCCCAGTGATCCGCCGCTGGTGGGTCAGGCAATCCTGGCCGACACGCTGGTGGTGCAGGACCTGCGGGCGGCCAACCGGATCGCGCGCTCGCACAGCAACCGCCCGCGCCTGGTCACGCTGGGCGGCGAACTGGTGGAACCCGGCGGGGCCATCACCGGGGGGCGCCTGCGCGACAGCGGCGCGGGCGTCCTGAGCGATCAGCGGCGCTTTCAGGAGCTGGAGGCGGAACTGGCCGAGGCCGACGCGCTGGCTCAGCGGTTTTCGGCGCAGCTGGAACAGGCGCGGATGACCCTGAACGGCGGCAGTGAACGCCACGACGCGCTGCTGGCCGCCCGCGAACGCGCGGTCCGCGAGGAACGGGACGCCGAGCGCCGCGTGACCGAATTGACCGCGCAGATCAGGAGCCTGAACGAGAACCGGGACCGTCTGCTGGCCCGGCTGGTGCCGGAGGCGGAGGCCCCCTCTGCTCCAGAATTGCCGGATGTGGAAGGGCTGGAAGCCGAACTCACTGCCGCCCGGCACACCGCCGAGACGGGCCGGGCGGCCGAGCGCGGGGCTGCCGAGGAACTGGCCCTGGCCCGCGAACTGGCCTCGGCGTGGCGGGCCTACGGTGCGGCCCAGACCCGCGCCGCCGATCTGCGGGTGCGCCTGGAAGCCAATGCCGGGGCCGCTGCCGCCCAGGACGCGCATCTGGAGGCCGCCGCCGCCGAACTGGCGCGGCGTGAGGTCGCCCTGGTGGACCTGGATGAGACCGAATTTCAGCGTGCCGAGGCCGCCCGCGAGGCCGCCGCGCTGGCCTACGCCAACCTGATCGGCACCCAGAACCGGGTGCGCGCCCGCCTGGACGATCTGCGGGTGCTGGTGGCCCGCCGCGAGGGCAGCCTTGAACCCCTGTCCGACGGCTGCGTTCCGTCCGGCACTCCGCGCGAGTGGACGGCGGAACTGAATCGCGCCCGCGCCGAACTGGACGGGCTGGGCACCGTCAACGCCCGCGCCGAGGCCGATCACGCCGCCGAACTGCACGAGCTCCAGGCCCAGCGCACCGAGGCCGCCGACGCGCAGGGGGCCACCGCCGAACTGCGTGCCCATCTGGGTGAACTGGAGGACGCTGAGGACAGCGCCACCCGCGCCGCCTTCGCCCGCGTCAATGCCGCCTTCCGCGAGTACAGCGCCGAACTGCTGGGCGGCGAGGGTGAACTGGAAACCGAGACCGGCGACTCGGGCCGCCTGACGGGCCTGAGGCTGGCCGTACAGCCCAGGGGCAAGCGCACCCGCAACCTGAACCTCCTGAGCGCCGGGGAGCGCACCATGGCCGGCCTGGGCTTCCTGTTCGCGCTGAACCATGCGGGCGGCGACGGCGGCGCGGGCGGCCTGCCCCTGGCCGTGCTGGACGAGGTGGACGCCCCACTGGACGAGGCCAACATCCGCCGCTTCACCGCCTTTCTGGAGCGTTTCAGCGCACGCGGCGCGCAGTTTCTGCTGGTCACCCACCAGAAGGCCACGATGGAAGTCGCCACCGCCCTGTGGGGCGTGACCACCGACGGCAGCGGGGCCAGCCGCGTGCTGAGCATCAAGCAGGCCGAGGACGCGGCGCGGCGGGTGCTGGTGGAGGGTTAGGACTGGGGCATGAAGGCGTCCAGTTCCCGCTGCAGCTCCTGGTAAAACTGCGCGATATGAATGCCGTCGCAGGCGGCGTGGTTGGCGCGCAGCGCCACCGGCATTCGCAACCGCCCCGCGCTTCGCTCGTAGCGTCCCACTGTGACAACGGGCAATAGATAATCCGCTGCATCCTGAATGTTCAGCTCGAACGCGCTGAAGCCCAGCCACGGCGTGACCGAGATGTTCAGCGCGTTGGGCGGCGTCCCTGGTTTGGGCAGATAGTCCGGCAGCGGGCCGTAGTGCTGGGCGTCGGCATGATGGTGTTCCAGAAATTCACCGAGGCTGCTGCCCAGCTCTGTCCACAACGCCGAAAAGGTCTCTGTCTCCGGATGAACGACGGTGTAGAGGGGCAGGACGCTGTCCCAGATGCCGGGCTGGGTGCCGTCGAGCAGGCCCATCCTCAGCGCGGGGAGCCGATTGACCACCGCGCAGATGGAATAGATCAGGGCGGGAACGAAGGGCCACCCTCTTTCTTTCAGCCGTTCCCTGAACGACGTCACGTCCACAGAGACCGTGACGTTGAATGTGCAGGGGTTCTGCCGGAAGTGCTGATAAATCTGGCGACGGGGCCAGGTGGTCAGGTCAAGGGGGCGCAGCATTCCCGCACTCTAGCGGCGTCAACCGCCGTGCCCTGCATTCGCCATTGTGCCTTCCCCCCGAATACGCCACAACGCTCAAGGCGGCGTGCGGCCAGATTTGCGACAATGGACCGATGAACACCCCGACTCCACAACAGGCACTGACCGAATTCCTGTCCTGCTGGCAGAAACGGGATTACTCCAGCATGTCGCGGCTGCTGCCCGCGCAGGGCACGCCGCCAAAGAAGCAAACGGTCAAGGCCACCCGTGAGCTGTACGGCCCCCAGAAACTGACCGACTTCAACCTGCTGGCCGCCCGCGACACGGACCCCGCCGCCACCAACCTGGACGTGGAACTGCACTACCGCGAGGCCGGAGAGCTGGAAGTCAGGCGCTGGCGCTTCCGCATGGTGTACGTCAACGACGCCGGGCAGCCGATTCCGCGCAATCAGCCCTCGGGCCGCTGGAAGCCGTATGTCAAGCGCATCCTGCCGGACCCCCCGGCGCTGCGGGCCTGACCCAGGGCTGGGGAAAAACAGGGAGTCACCGGGACGACATTCGCCCGGTGACTCCCTGTTTCTATGCCTGCGGTGCTGAAACCTACTTCCTGGTGCTTTTCGGGACCGCGACGGCCAGATCGGCGGCGGTGATCGGGTGTTCCTGCGCGCCGAAGCCGGTGGCGGCCAGCGCTCCAGCGGCGTTGGCGGCGCGCGCACTCTCAGCCATGCTGGCCCCCGACAGGATCGCGTGGGCAAAAGTGGCGGTAAAGGTATCGCCCGCACCGGTGGAATCCACCACCGCGGCGCCTTGCGGCGGCACGGCGTCGACCAGCTCAGTCTCGGTGGGGGTCCAGATGATGCTGCCCATCTTGCCCACCTTGACCACCACCCGCTGCGCCCCGGCCTCGCCCAGTTGCTTCAGCGCCGCGCTGATCGAACGGGTTCCGGTCAGCGCCTGAAGTTCGTGCTGGTTGAGCGTCAGGTAGTTCGAGCGCAGCGCCTCGTCGCGCAGGCCGGTGCCCACCTTGTTGACGGCGCCGGTGCCCAGATCGATAAAGACCGGCACGTCTTTCTTGGCGTTGCGGGCGTACTCGACGGCCTGCAGGGTGAATTCGCGCTGCGGCCCCTCGATCAGGCTGTAGGCGTTGACGATCAGGGCGTCGCACACCTCCACGTCCTTCTTCTTCAGTTTGGCCGGGTCCAGCTGCCGGTTGGCCGCGCCGTCGCTGATCATGGTCCGCTGGCCGTCGGCGGTCTGCATCAGCGTGATGGTGCTGGTCAGGTGGCTGGCGCTGCGCTGGATGGCGGCCTCACTGACGCCGCTCTCGCGCACGCGGCTCAGAGCGTAGTCGGCAAAGGGATCGTCGCCGACACAGGCGGCCAGCGTGACGGTGTGGCCCAGCCGGGCCAGCGTCACGGCAATGGTGCCGCCCGCGCCGCCGGGCTTCATGCTGGCGCGCAGGGGAGTCACTTCCTCGCCGGGCCGGGGCAGTTTGTTCAGGTGATACAGGTGGTCAACGGTCACGTCGCCGATTACGTAGAACTTCAAGGGAAAACCTCCGGGGCGGACCCCGTTTTGGGAAGGTGATGTCGCGCGGGCAACGTCACTGAAAAGCCGGCACAGCCGGGGCGGACAGCCCCGTGATCGGGAGGGTCAGGCCAGTGGAGAGCAGACACAAATTCGTAAGCGTTACCCTAGCACGCCCAGCCGTTCGGCCAAATCGCGCAGGGCGCCCAGCGGCACGTCCTCGGCCCGCACGTCCGGACGCAGGCCGAGGGCCTCCAGCGCCGCGTCGATGGCCGCCGCGTCCTGCCCGATCATCCGCAGGTTGTTGCGCAGCGTCTTGCGGCGGTGGTGCAGGGCCGCCTCCACAAACTTCAGCAGGGCGGCGGGGGGCGGTGGCCGGGAGCGGTCAAAGTCCAGCCGGATCACGCTGCTGGTCACGTCGGGGGCTGGAAAGAACGCCCCCTTGGGCACGTCCCGGACATGCCGGACCGTGCCGTACAGCGCGGCCAGCGCACTCAGAAAGCCGTAGTTGTCGTCTCCCGGCCTGGAGGCCAGCCGCTGCCCAACCTCCTTCTGCACCAGCACGGTGGCCGAGACGATGGCGGGCGCGTGCATGAACCGCGACAGCAGCACCCCGGTGATGTAGTACGGCAGGTTGGCCACCACCCGCGTGCCCTGCGGCAGCGAGGCGTAATCGAAATCCAGCGCGTCGCCCCAGACCACCTGAACGTCCACGTCGGCCAGCGTCTCGGCCAGCACCGGTCGCAGCTTCTCGTCCTTTTCCAGCGCGGTAACGCGCGCGCCGCGCAGGGCGATCTCGCGGGTCAGCACGCCCAGGCCGGGGCCGACCTCCAGCACCGGGGTGCCCTCGGCCGGGCCGCCCGTCAGCCCTGCCTCGGCAATGGCACGCAGGATGTTGCCGTCGATCAGGAAATTCTGTCCCAGGCTCTTGGTGGGGCGCAGGCCGTGCTGCGCCAGCAGGTCGCGTACCCGTGCGGGCGAGTACAGGGGTGCGGGTGGGGTGGGGTTCGGGCTGGTGGGCGGGTCTGGGGTCATCAGGGCAGGGTCTCCATGCGGGCGGCCCGCAGGGGAACTGTCAGGGCGCGTCAGTATACCCGTGCAGTGCCCCCGAAAAGGGGCCGCGGTGCGGGTCCCCTAGAAGAACACGCCTTTCTGGACCCGGGCTGAGGACTTCCCTGGCCTGCCACCTCTCATCCAGGCTGCGGGTTACCGGGCGGCGCAACAGATGCCTGCCCGTCTCCGCTACCATTCCCCTATGTCGGCCCCACCTTTCGTCCTGCCCATCGCCGAGGTCATCCCGGCAGTGCGCGCAGCCCTGGCGGCGCACCCGCTGGTGGTGGTGCAGGCCCCACCCGGCGCGGGCAAAAGCACGGCGCTGCCGCTTGAACTGCTGCACGAGGACTGGCTGGCCGGGCAGGCGGTGATCATGCTTCAGCCCCGTCGGGTGGCGGCGCGGGCGGTGGCGTCCCGGCTGGCCGAGGGCCTGAACGAGACGGTGGGGCAGACCGTGGGCTACCGCGTGCGCTTCGAGTCGCGCGTATCCAGACAGACCCGCCTGGAGGTGGTCACCGAGGGCATCCTGACCCGCCGCCTGCAACGGGACCCGGAACTGGCCGGGGTAGGGCTGGTCATACTGGATGAGTTCCACGAACGCAGCCTGAATGCCGATCTGGCCCTGGCCCTGCTGCGCGAGGTGCAGGGCGCCCTGCGCGATGACCTGCGGGTGCTGGTGATGAGCGCCACCCTGAACCCAGACCTTCCCGCCCGTCTGGGTGCGCCGCTGGTGGAAAGCGCGGGCCGCGCCTACCCGGTGGAGGTGTGCTATCTGCCCACAGACCCGGTGGGCCGGGTGGAGAACGCGGTGGCCCGCAAGGTCCGGCAGGCCCTGGCCGAGGACGAGGGCGACATTCTGGCCTTTCTCCCCGGCGTGCGCGAGATCCGGGGGGCCGCCGCGCAACTGGCCGACATGGACGCGCTGGTGCTGCCGCTGTACGGTGACCTGAGCGTGAAAGACCAGCGGCGTGCCCTCCTGCCCGATCCGGAGGGCCGGCGCAAGGTCGTGCTGGCGACCAGCATCGCGGAAACCTCGCTGACCATTGACGGGGTGCGGGTGGTGGTGGACGGCGGGCAGAGCCGCACCCAGGCGTTTGACCCGGCCACCGGATTAAGCCGCATGGTCACGGGCCGCGTGACCCGCGACAGCGCCGCCCAGCGGGCCGGGCGGGCGGGCCGCACCGCGCCGGGCGTGGCCTACCGTCTGTGGTCCGAGCGCACCCAGCCGCTGCTGCCACCTGCCCGGCCCCCGGAAGTGCTGGAGACGGACCTTGCGCCGCTGGTGCTGGAGTTGGCTGCCTGGGGTGCGCCGGACCCTGCCGCCCTGGCGTGGCTGGACGCGCCGCCTGCCCCGCGTGTGGAGACGGCCCGGACCCTGCTGCGCGGTCTGAGTGCCCTGGACGACGCAGGGCGCGTCACCCCTGAGGGCCAGCGCCTGCTGGAGTTTCCCACCCACCCGCGCCTGGCCCATCTGCTGACGGGCGGGGCACGGGCCGGACTGGGGCCGCTGGCCGCCGATCTGGCGGCGCTGCTGGAGGAACGCGATCCCCTGCCCCCCGGCTCCGGGGCGGACCTGACCGAGCGAGTGGAGGCGCTGCGGTGCTGGCGGACCGGAGGCGCCGGCAGGGGGGATGTGGCCGTGCTGGAACGCATTGAGCGGCTGGCGAAGCAGTGGCGCGGTCTGCTGAACGTGAAGCCGGACCACGCCCCACCGGACCCCTATGACCTGGGCGAGCTGATTGCCCTGGCCTACCCCGAACGGCTGGCGCTGGCGCGTGAGGTGCTGCCCGGCGGCGTGCGGGGCCGCTTCCTGCTGGCGGGCGGTCAGGGCGTGGCGCTGCCGGAGGGGGACGCCCTGGCCGGGGCGCCGGCGCTGGCGGTGGCCCACCTGGACGCCCGCGCCCTGAACCCCAGCAACGCCGAGGGCCGCATCTATCTGGCCGCGCCGCTGGGGCTCTCCACCCTGGACGCCCGCGCACAGTGGGCCGAGGCGGTACGCTGGGACGCCCGGACCGGCACGCTACTGGCCCAGCGCGAGCGCCGCGTGGGGGCACTGATCCTCGAAACCCGCCCGCTGAAAGATCTGCCCGCGGCCTTGCGGGTGGCGGCGCTGGCTGGGGCCATCCGCGCCGAGGGCCTGCACCTGCTGACCTTCTCCCGAGAGGCCGAGGCGTTGCGTGCCCGCGTGCAGTCCCTGCGCCACTGGCACCCGGAGGGCGACTGGCCGGATCTCTCTGATGCGGCGCTGCTGGACACGCTGGAAGACTGGCTCGGCCCCTCGCTCGGCATGGCCCGCACTCGCGACGATCTGGGGCGACTGAACCTGCTGCCTGCGCTTCAGGCGCTGCTGCCCTGGCCGCTGCCGCAGCAACTCGAGGCCCTTGCACCCACGCACCTGAGTGTGCCCACCGGCAGCCGCATCCGGCTGGAGTACCGCGCCGACGGTTCGCCGCCGATCCTGGCGGTCAAGTTGCAGGAACTGTTCGGACTTGAGCAGACGCCCACGGTCAACGGGGGCCGCACGCCCGTGCTGCTGCACCTGCTGTCGCCCGCCGGGCGGCCGGTGCAGGTCACGCAGGAGCTGCGCAGCTTCTGGAACTCCTCTTACTTCGAGGTTCGCAAGGACCTGCGGGGCCGCTACCCCCGGCACCCCTGGCCGGATGACCCCTGGACCCACGCGCCCATGAAGGGGACGAAGCGGCGGGGTGTCTGACCGGGGTGACTGGTGCTGTTCGCCGGCTGTGGCCTGGGCTGGACGTCACGTACGAGCGCGGCTTCACCACCCGCCTCGGCAGGGTGACCGGCAGGCCACCGGCTGAACGTTCTCGACGTCCTGTAAGCTGACCTGATGACCACGCCAGCCGCCGGCGTGGTGTGTGCTGCTGTTCCTGATTCCCGCCCTGACGCTTCTCCTGAGGACCTCCCATGACTGACAAACGCATCGTTCTCGCCTTCGGCACCCGCCCGGAGGCCACCAAGATGGCCCCGGTGTACGCGGCGGTGGCCGCCCAGCCGGGCCTGCGCCCGCTGATCCTGTCCACCGGGCAGCAGCGCGAGATGCTCGACGGCGCCCTGAGCGTCTTCGGCCTGACCCCAGACCGTGACCTGAACGTGATGACCGAGCGCCAGACCCTCGCGGACCTGACCGCCCGCATCGTCCCGCAGGCGGGGCGCGTGCTGCGCGAGATGGGCGCGGACCTGGTGCTGGTCCACGGCGACACCTCCACGTCCTTCTGCGTGGCCCTGTCCGCCTTTTACGAGGGCATTCCGGTGGGCCACGTCGAGGCGGGCCTGCGCAGCGGTGACATGCGCGAACCCTTTCCGGAAGAGGCCAACCGTCGCCTGACCGGCGTGCTGAGCGCCCTGGATTTCTCGCCCACCTCCGGCAGCCGGGCCAATCTGCTGCGCGAGGGCAAGGCGGAGGCTGGCATCTTCGTGACCGGGCAGACGGCTGTGGACGCCGTGCGCGAGGTGGCCGGGCGGGTGCCGCTACGCCCAGACTGGCAGGCCCGCGTGGACGCTGGACAGCCGCTGGTGACGGTGACCATGCACCGACGCGAGAACCAGCCCACCATGCGCGAGATGGCGCAGGCGCTGGCCCATGTGGCCCAGGCGCACCCGGACCACCACTTCATCTACCCGGTTCACCTGTCGCCCGCCGTGCAGGAAGCGGTGCGTCCGGTGCTGGAAGGCCTGCCCAACTTCGAGCTGACCGCCCCGCTGCACTACAGCGACATGGCCCCGCTGATGGCGGCCTCGGTGCTGCTGGCCACCGACAGCGGCGGTTTGCAGGAAGAAGGTGCGGCGCTGGGCGTGCCGGTGGCCGTCCTGCGCAACGTCACCGAGCGCCCCGAGGGGCTGGAAGCCGGCGTGCTGAAGCTGGCGGGCAATGATTCCGCACAGCTTCAGGCCGTGCTCAATGGCCTGCTGGACAGCCCCGACACCCTGCGGCAGATGCGTGAGGCCCGCAACCCCTACGGCGATGGTCAGGCGGCTGGCCGCATTGCGCGGGCCATCGCGTGGCACTTCGGCCTGGGCGAGCGTCCGGATGACTGGACCTGACGCCTGGGGCTGAGATTTCCGCTGCGCCGCGTATGCTGTGTTCCACGTGAGCGCCCCTGAATCCTCGGTTCCCCCGCTGGCCGTCGTCCTCAATCCCCATGCGGGCGGGGGGCTGGCCACGCGCGAGTGGCCGCGCCTGGAAGCCGAGCTGAAGCGGCGCGGCCAGCCTTTCGAGCTGATTCTGGAGGGCAGCGGTGAGGACGCCCTGGCCCGCATCCAGGCCCTGCCCCCCCGCATTGGCGTGCTGGCGGTGGGCGGGGACGGCACGGTGGGGGCGCTGCTGCCCGCGCTGGTCTCGGTCCCGAAACGGCCGGGCCGCCCGCTGGCGGTGGTGCCGCTGGGCACCGGCAACGACTTCGCGGGCATGCTGGGCCTGAAGACTGGGCAGTTTGCCGAGGCCCTGGACCGCCTGAACTTCCAGCCGCGCGATGTGGATGCGCTGGAGGTCCGCATTCTGGAGGGCGACGGCGCGGGCCGCACCCATGTGTTGCTGAACGGCCTGGGCCTGGGCTTCGACGCCGCCGTGACGGCCAACATGGCCCACGCGCCGGCCCGCTTTCAGGGCTTCGCGCGATATGCCTGGGCCGCCGTCGCCACCATCCGCGAACTGCACCTCTCGGACGTGCAGATCACGCTGGACGGACAGCCGTTCTACAGCGGCCCCAGCCCCATCGTTGCCGTGATGAACGGCACCCGCTACGGCGGTGGCTTTCAGATTAGCCCGCAGTCCAGCCCGCGCGACGGCCTGCTGGACGTGGTGGCGGGCGGTCCGATGAACCGGCTGCAACTGCTGCGGTTGATGTTGCGCGTGTTGCGCGGCAGTCACCTGGGGCAGCCCCAGGTTCACGCCGCGCAGGGCCGTGAGGTCACGGTGCGCTGGGCCGCACCCACGCCCCTGCATCTGGACGGCGATTTGCACGGTCAGGTGACGGCAATCCGGGTCCGGGTGTTAGAGGGCGCGGTGAAGCTACTGAACGGATGAGCTGGGAGGCTCATCGGGGGAAGTGCCTTCAGCACCCCGATGAGCCTCTGGTATTCAGGGCCGCATCCGCGTCAGCATGCGCGGGAAGGGAATCGCCTCGCGGATGTGGTCCAGGCCGCAGATCCAGGCGATCACGCGCTCGAGGCCCATGCCGTATCCCGCGTGCGGCACGCTGCCCACCCGCCGCAGGTCCAGATACCAGTCGAAGGCGTCCAGCGGCAGCCCCTGTTCCTCGATGCGCGACTTCAGCAGGGCGTAGTCGTGGATGCGCTCGCTGCCGCCGATGATCTCGCCGTAGCCTTCGGGGGCGATCACGTCGTCGCACAGGGCCACGCGGGGGTCTTCGGGGTCCGGCTGCATGTAGAACGCCTTGATGGCCGCCGGGTACTTCTCGATGATCACCGGGCGGTCAAAGTGGTGGCCCAGAATCGTCTCGTGCGGCGCGCCCAGATCGTCGCCCCATTCCACCGGCTGCACGTCGTCCTGTACGTTGGGCGGCAGGTCCCCGGCCTCGATATGCTGCCGCACGATCTCCAGCGCCTCGGTGTAGGTGATGCGCGGGTAGTTGCCCTCTGCAGCCCCGGCCAGCCTGGCGGTGTCGCGGCCCAGCACCTCCAGTTCCGGGGCGCACTCGTTCAGCGCGCGGCGCACGATGAAGCTCAGCATCCGCTCCTGCAGGTCCAGGTTGTCCTTGTGGTTGCTGGGGGCCACCTCCGGCTCGATCATCCAGAATTCCAGCAGGTGGCGGCGGGTCTTGCTCTTTTCCGCGCGGAAGGTGGGACCGGAGGTGTAGACCTTGCCAAAAGCAAACGCGCCCGCCTCGGCGTGAAGCTGTCCGGTCTGCGACAGGTAGGCCTTGTCCTCGCCGAACAGGTCAATTTCGAACAGCTCGGTGGTGCCCTCGGCGGCGTTGGGTGTGAAGAACGGCGCGTCGAAGCGAATAAAGCCCTCGCCGTGAAAGAAATCCATGATTGAGCGCTGCACGCAGTCGCGCACCCGCATCACGGCCCAGGGGCGGCGGTGGCGCAGCCACAGGTGGCGGTGGTCCATCAGGAACTCGATGCCGTGTTCCTTGGGCGTGATGGCGTACTCGGCGTGGTTCTCGGAAATCGGCGTGACCTCGCGCACGCTCAGCTCCACACCGCCGGGGGCGCGTTCGTCGGCGCGGACCTCGCCGGTCACGGTCACGGCCTGTTCCTGGGTCAGCCGTTTGGCCACCTCGAACACGCTTTCCTCCACGTCGCCCTTGAAGACGGTGGCCTGCACGAAGCCGCTGCCGTCGCGCAGTTTCAGGAACTGCAGCTTGCCCTTGCCGCTCTTGTCGGTCAGCCACGCGTGAACGGTGACGCTCTGGCCGATGTGGTTCTTGAGGTCATGAATGCTGGAAAGACTTGCCATGCGCGGAATTATGGCAGAGGCGGCGCTGGGTTGTCGGTGCGGCGGGTCCAGGGTGCCGGACGGGACACGGGGCGAGGGCCGTTCTCAGCCCGGCGGACGACGGCGCCGGGCCAGCACGCCGCTGTAGACCGCCTCCAGCGCCTGCGCCCGCACGGGCAGGTCGTACCGGGCGGCGCTGGCCCGCGCGCCTGCCTGCAACGCGCTCAGCCGGTCCGGGTGCAGGGCGAACAGCAGGCCGTCGGCCAGCGCCTGCGGCGTCGCCTCGCGCACCGTGCCGCTCACGCCCTCCTCGATCAGGTCCAGCGCGGCAGGACTGCGGGCTGCCACCAGCGGGGCGCCCGCCGCCAGGGCCTCGATCATGCTCATGGGCAGCACCTCGCTGGTGCTGGCGGTCAGGAACGTGTCGGCGGCGGCCAGCGCCTGCGGCACGCGGCTGTAAGGCACCGGCCCGGTGAACCTCACGCCTTCGGGGGCGTTGCGGGCCGCCGCCACGCGGCTGGGGCCGTCGCCCACCACCAGCAACCGCAGTTCCGGGCGGCTGGCCCGCGCCTGATCAAAGGCCCGGATCATTACATCCAGATTCTTCTCTGGCGCGAGGCGGCCCAGGTACATCACCAGCGGCGCGTCCGGCGGCACGTGGTGCTCGGCCCGGAACGCGCGTCCATCGGCGGTCCGGAAGGCGGCCAGATCCACCGGATTGGGAGACAGCTCGACATGGCCCCCGTACCCGTACTCGTGCAGCATCTGGACCATCGCCCGGCCCGGGGCCAGCACGGCGTCTACCCGGCGGGCAAAGGCGCTGACGTGCGGGCGGAGCATGGCGCGGCCCAGCCTGGGGGACATGGGGGTGTAGTGCAGGTACTCGTCGTACTGGGTGTGCGCCGTGAACACCACCGGCGCGCCCGACAGCCGGGACCACTTGAGCGCCAGTCCCCCGGCCAGAAACGGGTGCATGGTGTGCAGCACATCCAGATCGCGCAGCGGCAGGCGCGAGGTCAGCAGCGGACCGGGGGCCAGCATCACCGGATAATCCGCCGGTGCGCCCAGCGCCCGCGCTCCCATGAACGAGCTGTTCAGCCGGTACACGCCGTGCTCCCGCGCAGGCATGACAGGATGGCGCGGGGCAAAGACGCGGACCTCGTGGCCGCGCTCCCGCAGACCCCGCGCGTACAGCGCCGTGCTGGTGGCCACGCCGTTGCGGGAGGGCAGGTAGGTTGCGGTGATGATTCCAATTCTCACGCTGGGCGGCAGTCTAGAGCATGGTGCGGGGCCTGAATGGGTTGGCAGGCTGCCGGAGGCCGGACACGTCATGTGGGCCGCGCCGCTGCCGCCCCCTGATTTCCCGCTTGCTCCACCTCCCCGTGAGACGATTTGAGCGCTGCCCAGTCGCTCCTCGCTATGCTGCCGGGTATGACTGCTCGCCCTGCCACCATCCCTCCGCTGCTCATTCCCTGCGTGGACATCCAGTCCGGCCGTGCGGTGCGCCTGTACGAGGGTGATCCGGACCGTGAAACCGTGTACTTCGAGTCGCCGCTGGAAGCCGCCCGGCACTGGGTCAGGCTGGGGGCAGGCCTGGTGCATCTGGTGGACCTGGACGCCGCCACCGGGCGCGGCGAGAACCGCGCAGTGATCGCTCAGATCGTGTCCGAACTGGGTGCGCCGGTCGAGGTGGGCGGCGGCATCCGCGACCGCGCCGGGGCCGAGGCGCTGCTGAAAAGCGGGGTGGACCGCGTGGTGATCGGCACCGCCGCCGTGGCGCAGCCGGAACTGGTGGCCGAGCTGATCGCCGCGCACGGCCCCGAGCGGGTGGTGGTCAGCCTGGACGCCCGCGGGCTGGAAGTCGCCACCCATGGCTGGTTACAGGGCAGCGGCGTGCAGGTGGCTGAGCTGACGCCCCGGCTGGCCGACGCGGGCCTGGAAACCCTGATCTTCACTGACGTGACCCGCGACGGCACATTAAAGGGCCTGGACCGCGCCCTGATGCAGGCGGTGCGCCGGCTGTGGCTGAACACCCTGATCGTGGGCGGCGGCGTTGCCAACGTGGACGACGTGCGCCTGCTGGCCGAGGAAGGCATCGAGGGGGCCATCGTGGGCCGGGCCATCTACGAGGGCACGCTGCCTTATCCGGTCCGCCTGTAACTCGGCTGGTCGCACCAGCCCTTCCCCCTTGCGGCGGCCCTGCGTCCCGCTGTTACTTCCGGCCCTTGCCCCCGGTCCAGCCCAGCAGCCGCAGCACGATCACGGCCGGCACGGCCAGGACGGCGCGCACGGCATTCCACAGCGTGCCGCGCACGGTGGGCAGCAGCCGCCCCTCGGCGCGGGTGGGGGCGTGCGGCAGCACCCGGGGCAGTTTTGCGTTGGCCGTGTCCAGGATCTCGCCCAGCCTGCCCGGCAGCGCCGGTCCCCGCTCCTTTTCCCTGCGGCTCGCGGCCAGCTCCTGCGCGGTGGGGGCGGGGCTGATGTGCGCGCCCTTGCCGGCCAGGGCCGCCTTCTTGTCCACGCTACCGGCGCCGCCCGCGCCGGAACCGAACTTCTGCGAGTAGACCCAGGTGACCTCGGCGCCAAAGAAGAAGACCATGCTGGAAAAGTAGATCCACAGCAGCAGCAGCACCAGCGAGCCGGCGGCCCCGAAGGCGCTGCCCGGCGCGAACTGGCCCAGATACAGCCCGATGCCCAGCTGGCCCACGGTGAACAGCACCGAGGTGATGGCCGAGCCGATCCAGACCTCGCGCCACTCCAGCCTGACGTTGGGCAGCACCTTGTACAGCGCGGCGAACACCACCGTCAGAATGCCCGCGCTGACCACGAAGGTGGCCACCCGCACGAAGAACGTGCCCAGCCCTATCATCTCGCCCAGTTGCTCCGCGAAGGCCGCCAGGTATGTGTTGCCGATCAGAAAGGCGATAATGATCACGCCGATCAGCAGCACCAGTCCGAACGACACCAGCCGCGATTTGATCACGTTCAGGATGCCGTTGCCGGTGGCCGGTTCTGCCCCCCACAGGGTATTCAGAGCGTCCTGGAGCTGCACGAACAGGCCGGTGGAGCCCATGAACAGCGTCACGAAGCCCGCGATGCTGGCCAGCAGGGTGGACTGCTGCAGGCGGCTGCCGTCGGGCACGATGCCCTTGACGAATTCCACGGCGCTCTGGTTGAGGTTCTCGGCCAGAAACTCGAACAGGCGCTCCTGCACGTCGACGTTGGCCAGCAGGCCGCTGGCCACGGCCAGCACGAAGAACAGCAGCGGCGCAATGGCGAAGATGGCGTAGTACGCGATGGCGGCGGCCAGCCGCGGCGCCTTGTCCTGGCTGAAGGCCAGTGCGGAGTCGCGCAACAGGGTGAGCAGGTCGGCGGACGTGAACCTCATGCAGGGCAGTCTACCGGGCGGGCCACGGCTGCCCCGGTTGACCTAATCTGAAGGTATGCGTCCCATTCCTGCCGACTTCACCCAGACCCTGACCGTGACCGTCACTGACGAGATGACCGTCGACTTCGGAGAACTCGGGGCAGTTCATCCGGTCTACGCCACCTACTGGATGGCCAAACACTTTGAGGAGGCGGGCCGCAAGATCATCCTGCCGTTTCTGGAAGACGGCGAGGGTGGAATCGGGTCGCAGGTGGAGGTGATCCACACCGGCCCGGCGCTGCCCGGCATGACCGTGACCGTCACCGCCACCCTGACCGCGCAGGAGGGACGCCGCGTTCACGCCGGTATGCGGGCCGTAACCGAGCTGGGCGACGAGATCGGGCACGGCAGTACCACCCAGTTCGTGCTGCCGCAGACGCGCATCGATGCCAATTTCGAGACGCTGCGGGCACGCTGGGCCGCCCACACGCGCGACAACTCATAGGCGCACTCCGGTGCCACGCGGCCCGCTTCCTTCACACTCCGGCTGGGGCGATAAACCACTTTGACTTCTAACTAAGCCGGGCGTGAGTGTGTCCCGGCCCGCTATGCTGGGAAAGTATGTCCAAGTCCCCTCCCGTGTCCCGGTACTACGATGTCAAGCGCGATGAACAGGGCAACCGGTTTATCGACGTGCAGGTCAGCGGCCTAGCGTTGCTCCAGAACCCGCTGCTGAACAAGACCACCGCCTTCACGTCCGACGAGCGGCGCGATCTGGGCCTGGAGGGGCTGATCCCGCCGCACATCAGCAGCTTTGAAGAGCAGAAGGAGCGCACCTACCTGCGCTACCAGCGCTGCAGCAACGATCTGGAAAAGCATGAGTACCTGCGCGCCCTGCAAGACCGCAACGAGGTGCTGTTCTTCGCCGTTCTGGAAGACCACCTGGAAGAGATGCTGCCGATCATCTACACCCCCACGGTGGGTGACGCGGTCAAGTTCTTCTCCAGCAACTACCGCTACCCGCGCGGCTTCACCGTCAGCACCCAGGACATTGACCGCGTGGAGGACATGCTGGAAAACGTGTCGGTCAACGACGTACGGATGATCGTGGCGACCGACAGCAGCGCGATTCTGGGCATCGGGGACCAGGGCTTTGGCGGCATGGCCATCTCCATCGGCAAGCTCTCGCTGTACACGGCGGCGGGCGGCGTCGGCCCCGACAAGACCCTGCCGGTAGAGCTGGACGTGGGCACCAACCGACAGGACCTGATCGACGACCCGCTGTACCTGGGGGTGCACCACAAACGCCTGACCGGGGCAGAGTACGACGAGTTCCTGGACGCCTTTGTGGAGGCGGTCTCGGCCCGTTACCCCAAGGCGATCATCCAGTGGGAGGATTTCTCGCGCGGCACGGCCTTCCGGGTGCTGGAGCGCTACCGCAAGGTGGTCCCCAGCTTTAACGACGACATCCAGGGCACCGGGGCAATGGCCCTGGCCGGGGTGTTGAGTGCGGCCCGCATCAAGGGCGAGCGCCTGTCTCAGCAGGTTTTCGTGATTGTGGGCGCGGGCGCGGCGGGCATTGGCGTCGCTACCGCCATCCGCCAGGGCCTGGAAGCCGAGGGCCTGAGCTACGCCGAGGCCAATGCCCGCGTGTATGTGGTGGACCGTCACGGTCTGCTGATGGAAGGCCAGGATGACCTGGAAGCGCAGCAGATGAGCTTCGTGCGCCGAAAGGAAGACCTGGCCGACTGGACCTACGCGGGTGACTATCCCACGCTGCACGGCGTGATTGTCAATGCCCGCGCCACCGCGCTGCTGGGCTTTACCGGCGTGCCGGGGCTGTTCCGGCAGGAAAGCGTGGAGGCCATGCTGGAACATACGCCGCGCCCGATCATCTTTCCCCTGAGCAACCCCAGCAGCCACGTTGAAGCCCGCCCCGCCGACCTGATCGAGTGGACAAAGGGCGGCGCGATCATGGCCTCCGGCAGCCCCTTCCCGGACGTGGAATACGGAGGCCAGTCCTACCCGGTGGGCCAGGGCAACAACGCCTTTATCTTTCCGGGCCTGGGCTTCGGGGCCGTGGCCGCCCGCGCCCGCGAGATCACCGACAACATGGTGATGGCCTCGGCCAGAACGCTGGCCGAGTTCACCGAGCAGTACGGGGAGCGCGTGTACCCGCCGATCAGCGCCCTGCGCGAGCTGAGCATCCGGGTGGCAGTGAACGTGGCGCGTCAGGCCATCACCGACGGTGTGTGCGCCGAACGCCGCATCCGCACCATGACCGACGAGCAACTCGAAGCGGTGATCCGGGACCGGGCGTGGCTGCCCCAGTATCTGCCGCTGCGAAAGGCCTGACCGCGCCCGACGCGCTGGCGTGGTTTCTGCCGTTCACCCAGGCCCTTCCACCCGTGAGTGGTGGAAGGGCTGCTGGATGCGGGTGGGGGCCGCATAAAGCCTCTGTATGACGTGAAATTCAGCCTTCGGCAGACCGGCGCAGCCGGGGCAGGTGCGGGCCGCAGAGCATCCACCAGCCCCCGCCGTCTATCCTGTCCTCGGCCCGGAGACGGATGCCCGCGCGCCGGGTGCCGTGAAACATACCTTCCCGACAGTCCCGACAAGGAGAACCCTATGACCCATGCCACCCCATCCCACGACCGCGACGTGGTGATCGTCAGCGCCGTCCGCACCCCTATCGGAGCCATTCGCGGCGCGTTGTCCACCGTCCGGCCCGATGATCTGGCCGCCCACATCATCAAGGCGGCCGTCGCACGCAGCGGCGTGAACCCCGAACTGATTGAGGAAGTGATACTCGGTTGCGCGAACCAGGCCGGCGAGGACAACCGCAACGTGGCGCGCATGGCCGCGCTGCTGGCCGGACTGCCCGACACGGTGGCGGGCCTGACGGTCAACCGCCTGTGCGCCTCGGGCCTCTCGGCCATCAACACGGCGGCCCGCGCCATCCGCAACGGGGACGGCGACGTGTACGTGGCCGGCGGCGTGGAGAGCATGACCCGCGCCCCGCTGGTGATGCCCAAGGGGGCCGGGGCGTTCCAGAACGGCAACGTCACGGCCTACGACACCACGCTGGGCTGGCGCTTCCCCAATCCCGCGATGGCCGAACTGTTCCCCTTGGAGGCGATGGGCGAGACCGCCGAAAATATCGTGGACCGCAGCCGCGACGGTGCCTACGCGGGCGGCGAGATCACCCGAGCCGATCAGGACGCCTTCGCGCTGGAGTCGCAGCGCCGGGCAGTGGCCGCGCTGAATGCTGGACGCTTTAAAGACGAGATTGTGCCTGTCGAGGTCAAGGGCCGTAAGGGCGTTACCGTCTTCGACACCGATGAGCACCCGCGCTACACGCGCGACGGGGAGACCTTCACGCTGGATACCTCTGCGGAGAAACTCGCGGGCCTCAAACCCGCCTTCCGCAAGGGCGGCAGCGTCACGGCAGGCAACGCCTCGGGCCTCAACGACGGCGCGGCGGCGCTGGTGCTGATGAGTGCGGGCAAGGCGCGGGAACTGGGCATCACACCGCTGGCCCGCTGGGTGGGCGGCGCGGCGGCGGGCGTGGAACCGCGCATGATGGGCCTGGGACCAATCCCAGCCACGCGTAAGCTGCTGGAGCGGACCGGTCTGAACACCAGTGACCTCGACCGGATCGAGCTGAATGAGGCGTTTGCCGCCCAGGGCCTCGCCGTGATCCGCGAACTGGGCCTGGACCTGGAAAAGGTCAACGTCAACGGCGGCGCAATTGCGCTGGGCCACCCACTGGGCATGTCGGGCGCGCGGCTGATCGTGGCGCTGACCCACGAGTTGCGCCGCAGCGGCGGGCGCTACGGGCTGGCCACCCTGTGCGTGGGCGTGGGGCAGGGCGAGGCGGCGATCATTGAACGGGCGGAGGGGTGAAGACTGTTCCGGTCATCTCTGCCGACGAGGCCGCCGCGCTGGTCAAGTCCGGTGACATGCTGCTGGTGGGCGGCTTCGGGATGACCGGCAACCCGGTGCATCTCGTTCACGCCCTGGCCGAGACGGACACCCGTGACCTGACCTTCGTGGCCAACAACGTCGGCGAGGCGGGCCTGAGCGGGGGCCGCCTGCTGCGAAACGGGCAACTGAAAAAGGCCATCGGCTCGTTCTTCACCTCCAACCGCGAGGCGGTGGCGGCGGCCCAGGACGGCTCGCTGGAGGTGCACCTGATCCCGCAGGGCACGCTGGCGGAAGCGCTGCGGGCCGGGGGTGCGGGCATCGGCGGCTTTTACACGCCCACGGCTGCCGGAACGGTGATTGCCGGGGACGCGGATGTCCGGGTGCTGAACGGCAAGGAGATGGTCTTTGTTCCTGCCCTGCGCGGCGACGTGGCCCTGATCCGCGCGTGGCGGGCCGACACGGCGGGCAATCTGCAGTACCGGCTGACCGAGCAGAATTTCAACCCGGCGATGGCCACAGCGGCGGACCTGGTGATCGTGGAGGCTGAGGAAATCGTGGCGGTGGGTGAGATCGCCCCCGAACATGTCCACACCCCCGGCTTGTACGTGGACTATCTGGTGCAGGCCACCCTGACCCTGGCGGACCTGGGCAGCAGCGCGGACGTAAAGGGCGGCGCAAAGCGGGTGGATGAGGTCAGAATGCATATGGCCCGCCGCGCGCTTCAGGAGCTGAGGCCCGGCGACGTGGTGAACCTGGGCATCGGCATTCCTACCTTGGTGGCGGACCTGATCACGCCGGAGATGAACGTCAACCTGCACACCGAGAACGGCATGCTGGGCGTCGGCCCCGCGCCGGAGGGCGGCGGCGCGATGAGCTACCCGGTGAATGCCGGCAAGATTCCAGTCACGGCCCTGCCGGGCGCGAGTTACTTCGACAGCGCCCACAGCTTCGGCATGATCCGGGGCGGGCATGTGGACGTGGCGGTCATGGGCGGGTTGCAGGTGGATGCGGCGGGCAATCTGGCGAACTGGGCGGTGCCGGGCAAGCCGCTGCTGGGCGTGGGCGGCGCGATGGACCTGGCCAGCGGAGCCCGGCGGCTGATCGTGACCATGACCCATACGGACCCGGACGGCACGCCCAAGATCGTCGAGAACTGCACGTTGCCGCTGACCTCACGGGGGGCGGTGGACATGATCATCACCGACAAGGCCGTTTTCGAGTTTGTGGACGGGGAACTGAGCCTGACCGAGCTGATGCCCGGCGCCACCCTGGATGAGGTGCGGGCCGGAACCGGCGCAAACTTCAGGGAGCGGATAGGCAGCCGAAAAGAAATAGCTTGCGAACAAAAAATTCACGATCTGGACTTGTTGTGAACACTTTCACTAGGCAACACTGAAGAGAGGCGGGTCCAGGCCCGCCTGCTCATCAAGCTCGGAAGCTCAGGCCTGGGGCTGCTGCAACTGGGGACCGGGCACAAAGCCTTCCAGCGTGGCGTAGTCGTCTTGGAAGTGCATCAGCACGCCGCCAAACAGGGTGTCAAAGGTTTCCTGGGGCATCTCGGCCAGGGTGGGGTAGAAGCCCACGTACTCCAGCCAGACGTTGCCGTCGGCGTCAATGCTGCGGGCAAAGGCGCGCTCGCGGTTGCGGTCGTTGAGCATATTGACCACCTCGTCGCGGCGGTCGGTGTAGGTCTTCTGGGTCACGCAGGTGACTTCCAGGCGCGAGGTGTTGTTGGGGCCGTCGTTGACGCTTACCAGCACGGCGGCGTCGCCCATCTCGAAACGCCAGCCCATGCGAATAAAGCGCTGGCCGTTGTTCTCTTCCATGTCCAGCTGGACTTCCTTTTCCTTCAGGTACTTCGCCAGCGTGTCCAGGGTCAGCAGTGCCGTTTCCATCGTCATTAAAACCATCCTCCTCAGGGGGTAAAGCTCAACTCTACTCAAATCATGGCGTGGTTGAAACCCGAACGATTCTAACACCTGCCGCCTGTGGAAAACCTTGAACCTGGGTGCAAGACGCGGGGGGTGTGCCGTCAGGGTCTGGACAGGACGCTCAGGGTGACCGGCGCCACGCCCTGGCCCAGGATGCCCAGCGAGGCGGCGGCGGCGCGGGACAGGTCGATTACCCGCCGCGAGTTCCCGAACGGCCCCCGGTCGTTGACCATCACGTCGACGCTGCGGCCCGTGCCGCTGTGCGTGACGCGGACCCAGGTGCCGAAGGGCAGGCTGCGGTGCGCGGCGGTCATGACCGTCTGACGCGCGGCACGGCCCCCGTAGTACACCGCCGAGCCGCTCTGAAACACCTGGCCAGCGGCGTGGGCCGTGCCCTGTCCCGCCAAGCCGAGAGGGGAGAGCAGCAGGGCCAGCGCCAGGGCGGGGCGTTTCAAACCGGCTCCTTCGGGGCGTGGCTCAGCACCTCGTACCCGTCCTCGGTAACCAAGAGCAGGTCCTCAATACGCACGCCGCCCACATCCGGCAGGTACGCGCCTGGTTCGATGGTGATGACCATGCCCGCCGCCAGCACATCCTCGCTGGTTCCGCGCAGCCCCGGCCCCTCGTGGACCTCCAGCCCGACGCCATGGCCCAGCGAGTGCGCAAAGGCCTCGCCCAGGCCGTGCCCGGTCAGGATGTCGCGCGCCACCTTGTCCAGGTCCGCCGCCCGCACCCCTGGCTTCACGGCCCGGACAGCGGCCTCCTCGGCCTCCAGCACGGCGTTGTATACGCGCCGCATCTCGTCAGAGGGCTGCCCCACCGCCACCGTGCGGGTCATGTCGCTGTTGTAGCCGTTCAGGCGGGCGCCCATGTCCACGGTCACCAGCTCGCCGTCCTCGATCACCCGCGCCGAGGCGTGGCCGTGCGGCATGGCGCCGCGCGGCCCGCTGGCCACGATCACGCCGAAAGCACTTTCCGCTCCCGCCTTCCGCAGCCGCGTCTCGATCTCCAGCGCAATGTCCAGTTCGCGCGCCCCGGCAACGATCATGGGGCGCACCTCGTTGAACACCTGATCTGCCAGAGCCTGGGCTGCCCGGATGGCCCTGATTTCCTCGGGCATCTTGAGCTGCCGCAGCCCCTGGATCATGCCGCGCAGCGGCACCAGTTCCGCTTCCGGCCAGTGCTGTTTCAGGTCGTCCAGGCCCGCCACCGTCAGGTGCTCGGCCTCGAAGCCCACGCGCTGGCCCTTCAGGGCGTCCGCCGCGTGCTGAAACGTTTCCGGGGGCCGGGCGATGAACTGCGGCACCCTCGATTCCTCACGCGCCTGCACGGTATAGCGCGCGTCGGTATACAGCGTGGCGGCGTCCGGTGTGACCAGCACCCGGCCGTCCTCCGGGGAGGAGAATCCGGTCAGCGCGCGCACGTTGGCCGGTCCGCTGACCCACAGGGCGTGCACGCCCGCGTCATTCATCGCGTCTCTCAACTGTTGCAGTTGGCTCATAAAGCAAGACGCTAACACCTTGCGGGCCGGCTGTCGGTGCCGCCGCTCCCACCCTGTCCCCGTTCAGGAGACAACCTGCCGTTAAGATTTTGCCCGCGCGTCGCCTTTCAATCGGACGGGACGCTTATACTCCTCTATCGGGACAACACGAGATTCGCAACAGCGGGCCACCCCAGGCCCCATCCCCAAGGAGGGACACCGTGAAGCTTCACGAATATCAGGGCAAGGAAATTCTGCGCCAGTTCGGCGTCAACGTGCAAGAAGGCCGGGTCGCCACGACCCCCGACGAGGTGCGTCAGATCGCGCGCGATTACGGCGACGCCGTGGTGGTCAAGGCGCAGGTGCATGTCGGCGGACGTGGCAAGGCCGGCGGCGTGAAATTCAGCCCCACCCCTGACAAGGCCTTCGAGAACGGCGAGAAGATCCTGGGCATGGACATCAAGGGCCTGACCGTCAACAAGGTCCTCGTGACCAAAGCCGTGGACATTGACGCGGGCGTCGAGTACTACATCGGCATGATCGTGGACCGCAATGTCCAGAGCTTTACCCTGATGGCCTCGGCCGAGGGCGGCGTGGACATCGAGGAAGTTGCGGCCGAAACCCCCGAGAAGATCGTGCACTACCGTGTCGATCCGGTGACCGGTCTGCGTCCCTACGAGGCGCGTGCCGTCGCCATCCAGGCCGGCTTCAAGGGCAACCTGAACAAGATTGCCGACATGATGGTCAAGCTCAGCCAGGCCGCGCTGGAGCGTGACGCCGTGCTGGTCGAGATCAACCCGCTGTTCGTCGACGCCAGTGGCACGCCCCTGGCCCTGGACACCAAGTTCGAGATCGACGACAACGCCATGTACCGCCACAAGGACCTGGCCGACTGGCGCGAGCTGGAAGCCGAGCACCCTCTGGAGATTGAGGCCAGCAAGTACGGCTTCGCCTACGTCAAGCTTGACGACGGCAACGTGGGCGTGCTGGGCAACGGCGCGGGCATTGTGATGACCTCGCTGGACGTGGTCAACCGCGCCGGGGCCAAACCCGCCAACTTCCTGGACATCGGCGGCGGCGCCAAGGCCGAGATCGTGTACAACGCGGTCAAGCTGGTCAGCAAGGACACCGACGTCAAGGCGATCTTCATCAACATCTTCGGCGGCATCACCCGCGCCGATGAAGTGGCCAAGGGCGTGATTCAGGCGCTCAAGGACGGCATTCTGACCAAGCCGGTGCGCATGCGCATTGCCGGCACCGCCGAGGAGGAAGCCAAGGCGCTGCTGGCCGAGGTCAACAGCCCCCTGATCCAGATGTTCCCCAACATGTTCGACGCCGCCGCCGAGGCCGCCAAGGAGGCGAATAAGTAAATGGGCATTCTCGTCAACAAAGACAGCAAGGTCATCGTTCAGGGCATGACCGGACGCGAGGGCGCGAGCCACAGCCGCGCCATGAAGGAATTCGGCACCCAGGTCGTCGCGGGCGTGACCCCCGGCAAGGGCGGCATGGATTTCGAGGGCTGGCCGATCTACAACTCGGTGGCCGAGGCCAAAAAGGCGACCGGCGCGAACGTGTCGATCATCTTCGTGCCGCCCGCCGGGGCTGCCGACGCCGTCCTGGAAGCCGCGCACGCGGGCATCCCGCTGGTCATCCTGATCACCGAGGGCGTGCCCACGGTCGATATGATGAAGGCCGTACAGGAAGTCAAGCTGCTCGACGCCCAGAGCCGCGAGGCCGGCGGCGAGGGCGTGCGCCTGATCGGCGGCAACTGCCCCGGTCTGGTCACCAACGGGGAAGCCAAGGTGGGCATCATGCCCAACAAGATCTACACCAAGCCCGGCCGCATCGGCCTGATCAGCCGCAGCGGCACCCTGACCTACGAGGCCGCCAAGCTGTTGAACGACGCCGGTATGGGCACTTCTACCACCGTGGGCATCGGCGGTGACCCGGTGATCGGCACCACCTTTGCGGACGTGCTGCCCATGTTCGAGGCCGACGACGGCACCGACGCCATCGTGGTTATCGGTGAAATCGGCGGTGCGGACGAGGAAGCGGCCGCCGAGTACATCAAGAACAACATGAAAAAGCCCGTCGTGGCCTTTATCAGCGGACGCAGCGCCCCGGCTGGCAAGCGCATGGGCCACGCCGGAGCCATCATCATGGGCAACGTCGGCACCCCCGAGAGCAAGCTGGCGGCCTTCAAGGACGCGAATGTGCCGGTGGCCGACACCATGCCCGAGATCATCGATCTGGTGAAGGCGGCGCTGAACAAATAACCCCAGACCAAGACTCCAGCCCCACCCCTTAAGAAGAGACTGCCTGTTGATCGGCAGTCTCTTTTCTTTGTGTGTTTTGCGAGGGGCTTGTCGGTGCGTGATCGGGCGTCACGTCCGGGTCAGCCTCCGGGCATACACTGCAGGCATGAAACGCCGTTTCCTGCTTCCCCTGGCGCTGGGCCTGTCCGTGGCCACGGCCTCGGCCCTGACCGTCACGGGCGTGGTGCAGGGCAACGTCGCGCCGGAAACCCGTATCGCTGGGTTTGCCGTCACGCCGTTTGGCCAACCGGTGCAGGAACTGGTCAGCACCGCCATTGACGGCGGCAGGTTCCGGCTGGACCTTCCCACAGCCGTGCCGCCTGCCCGCGCCCAGGCCGTGCTGACCCCGCAAAACGTGTCCTGGCCGGGTGTGATCGATCCGGTGCAGGTCAGTGCGGCCGTGCAGGCGGGCGAATTGAAGTTTTTCGTGTACCGCGATCACAATGGCAATGCCCGCCGCGACGAGAATGAGGCCCTGCGCGAGGTGATGCCGATGGTCGGGAAGGCGAGTCTGTTTCTTCCCTGGGTCGGCGCGGACGTGACGGTGACGGCCAACAAGGGCTACCAGGCTGCACTTCAGAAGGGCTGGAACGTCTTTCTGGTGGATGTGGGCCGGGTGGTGAACGTCCATCCTTTTGATGGTGGAACTGTCGTTAACGTGTCTCTCCAACGGTAAGTAAAGAGGACACAAAATTCACGAACAAGTTTATCGTGAATACTTTCACATAGCTTCGCCTAATCCTTAGCTCGGAGGGTGTAAGGAGACCGACGCGCTATGCTGCGCGCTGTGTCCAGCGGTGTCTACGAGCGGTCAGGAGTCAGAATGCACTACCGCGTTTCGGGAGAGGGGTCGCCGGTGGTGCTGGTCCACGGCCTGAGCGGGTCCTCGCGTTGGTGGCGCAGGAACCTGGACGCTCTCACGCGTCATCACCGGGTGTACTCGCTGGATCTCTCGGGGTACGGTTCTTCTCGCCGTCAGCGCGCCCTGACCGTGCGTGACAGCGCCGCCCTGATCGGGAACTGGCTGGAAGCAGAGCAGTTGAGCGACGTGACCCTGGTCGGTCACTCAATGGGCGGCCACATCTGCATCCGGGTCGCGGCGGGCCACCCTCAGCGCATTGAAAATCTGATACTGGTCGCCGCCAGCGGGCTGCTCAAGGCCAGTGCCTACCGCACCGCGCTGAATCTGCCGCGTGCCCTGGTCACCGGACGCAAACGCTTTGTGCCGCGCATCCTGACCGACGCGCTGCTGGCCGGCCCGCTGAACCTGTGGCGCAATGCCAGAGATCTGCTCAAGGACAGCGTGCAGGATTGTCTGCCCCTGATCACCTCCAGAACGCTGGTGGTGTGGGGAGAGCGCGACGCGCTGGTGCCGCTTCCTCTGGGCCAGCTGCTGGCCAGCTCCATCGCCGGTGCCCGGCTGGAAACCATCTCCCACGCCGGACACGTGGTGATGGTGGACGCGCCCGATGAATTTAACGCCGCCGTGCTGCGCTTCGTCGATGGCCCCAGGGCCAGCGGATGAGCCGGGGCCGGGCGCTGTACCTGCAGGTGAATGGGCTCAGCACGCATGCCTGGGTCAGGGGCAGCGGCCCGCCGCTGGTGGTGCTGCCGGGGCTGGGCTGCGCCTCCTGGATGTACGTGCGGGTGTCGCGCGAACTGGCGCGCAGCCGAACGGTCTATGTGTACGATCCGCCGGGTCATGGCCACAGTGAGGGCATGCGCCAGTTGCCGGTATGCATCGAGCAGCTGACAGATCATCTGGCCGCGTGGTTGGACGCGGCTGGCCTGCGCGGCGTGCCCATCTTCGGCCACTCGCTGGGAGGAGAGGTGGCCTTCGATCTGGCGGCGCGGTACCCGCAGCATGCGGGGGCCCTGATTGCCTGCGCGCCGACAGGCGTCCCCGAGAACCCCAGCGTGCTGGCCCAGATGGCCAGGCTGATGGCAGATCTCCCGCGTGAGCGGCCCCAGCTGGCCCTGCCTGGCATGCGCGCCTATCTGCGCTGCGGCCCACGCCGCATGCTCCGGCTGGCTCAGGACCAGAAAGACCACTTCACCGGTCCCTTGTTGCCGCGAATCAAGGTGCCCACCCTGCTGGTCGATGGAACCTCAGACCCGGTGATCCGGCAGTGGACCCTCGATGCCATTCGCAATGCCATTCCAGACGCTTTCGTTTGTGAAATCAGGGGCGGAACCCACGCCCTGACCGATACCTTCCCCAAGACTGTTGCCCGGTACACGCTTGATTTTCTACACACAGTTATGAGATAGTTCATAAAAATTTCACAATATGGATTTATCGTGAATGATTTCACTTACTTCGATCCGATTGAGATAGTTTGCACCGGCAGAAGTCATAAATCAGCCCAGACGGGAGCGCTCGGCGGCAAATGCCATGCGGTGTGAATCAATCGACTCCGACAGGGGAGTGGGGCGGGCAGCCTGTCCCCGCAGATGGTCCAGCCAAGCGGCCACCAAGCCACTGTCGCCGCCGCCGTGGTTGCCAGTGGCCTCCACTGTCCACGTCTCAACACGGCCACTCCGGAAATCGTGCACTTCCAGCTGACCAAGTTCCATCTGGCCGCGCAGTTCGCCGTGCGTGCCCAGCAACTTGAGGGTCCGCGTGTTGTTGTGGGTAAAGGCACTGACGCTCAGGCTGGCCGTCACACCGTTCTCGAAGGTCACGCCCACAGTCTGGTGGTCGGCGACATTGTTCTTCCCCAGATACACGCAGTCACCGTACGGCCCGGTGTCCAGCGCCTCAGACAGCGACTGGCCCCCGGCGGTGAGGACCGTGTTGGGCCACGCGTCGGGCGGGCGGGAGCCGTAGATCCGGCGGGCATCGTAAGGGCAGTCCTGCACCCGGCAGGTCACGCAGCGGTCCGACGCTTCAGGCGGCGCGTGTTCCGGGCGAAAGTGGTGCAGTCCGCCCTGACTGTCCACCCGCGACGGCGGCGCCCCCGCGAACCAGCGCAGCAGATCCAGATCATGGCAACTCTTGGCCAGAACAAAGGGCGCGGCTGGGGGCGAGGCCCGCCAGTTGCCCCGGACGAACGAGTGCGCGTAGTGCCAGTACGCCACATTCTCCGCGTGCTGGATGCCCACCAGCTGTCCCAGCCGTCCGGAGTCCAGCACCGCCCGGACTTCCCTGAAGAACGGGGTGGTCCTCAGGACGTGGCAGACGGTGACGCCCCCGGCAGAGCGTGCCTCAGCCTGAAGCAGCGCGTCCAGCTCAGCCTCGGCCAGACAGATCGGCTTTTCCAGCAGCACGTCGTAGTCCAGCGCCAGCGCCCGCAGGCACGGCTGAACGTGCGCGTCGTCGGGGGTGGCGATCACCACAGCGTCGGCCACCCGCCCCAGCGCGAAAAAAGCGTCCCAGTCTGGAAAGCAGGCCTCCGGCGCCAGCCCATGCCGGGCGGCCACCTCGGCGAGCCGGACAGGGCGGGGGTCCACCAGATGCGTAACGCGTGCTCCCTGGTCCGCCAGATGCCGGGCGTACACGTCGCCGCCCCGGTTGCCGCAGCCCAGAATGGCAACGGTTACCTCCGGCAGCGCCGCGTTCGTCACCGGCGCGACACGCCCCAGCCCACACCGACGGGCCGGGCCAGATCGCCGGCCGTCCACTCCAGGCCCATGTACGGATCGTCAGCCAGCAGCAGCGCCCCATCCAGATCGGCCCAGTCGCACAGGCCGGCCAGATGCGCGGCAGCGGCGATGCCCAGACTGCTCTCGATCATGCAGCCGATCATGACGCCCATGCCGTGGGCGCGGGCCAGCCGCAGGGCCGCAAGCGCCCGGAGCGGCCCGCCCAGTTTGGCCAGCTTGAGGTTCACGCCGTCGAAGGCGTCAGCCAGGGCGATCACGTCGCGGACATGGTGCAGGCTCTCGTCGGCCACGATGGGCACGCGGGACACGCGGCGCAGCTCGGCGTGCCCCTCCAGATCGTCCGCCGCCAGGGGTTGCTCCACCAGTTCCACGCGGGCGGCGTCCAGCACGCCCAGCATACGTTTGGCCTGCGGGCGGGTCCAGGCAGCGTTGGCATCCACACGCAGGGTCACGTCCGGCACCTCCTCGCGCAGCGCTTCCAGAATGGCCGTGTCGCGCCCGGTGCCCAGCTTGACCTTGAGGACGGTGTGCCCGGCCTCCACCGCCTCGCGGGCCTGCCGCCGCATGTCGGGCAATTCGCCCAGACTGACCGTGAAGCTGCTGCGCGGCAGCGGAGCGGGGGAGAGGCCCAGTAGCCGCCACACCGGCTGGCCTGCTGAGGCCGCACACCATTCCAGCGCCGCCATCTCCAGCGCACATTTGACCGAGGGGTGATCGTGCGGCATCCGTGCCGAGAGACCCGCCTGCAGGCCGTCCCAGTCCCAGGGATCGGTCAACGCCTCCGCGAGCAGGGGCAGCACCGCCTCCACCGTGCCGCGCGTTTCGCCGTAGAACGCATTGGGGGCGGCCTCACCACGTCCCGAGACGCCACCTTGCGTGAAGGTCACGATGGTCCGCGGGTAGACACTGTGCGTCCAGCGCGCGATGCCGAAGGGCTGGGCGGTGTGCAGTTCCAGGGTTTCCCAGGTCACGTGCGTGGGGGCCACGCTCACGGGGTCCACCGCCCGAAGCCAGTGCAGCCCGCCTGCAAACGCTGCCCGTACTCGCCCTCGCCCAGGGTTTCCACCGTGACGCGCATGTGGGTGGCGTTGGCGTGGACCATGCGCCGGTCATCCAGCATGACCCCAACGTGACCGGGGAAGAAGGCCAGATCATTGCGCTGAGGAGCGGTGACGGCCGCCAGTGCCGCCTGCTGCTGGTCCGCGTCGCGGGGAAGCGGCCGACCGAAGGCCGCGAAGGCCAGCTGGCTCAGGCCCGAGCAGTCCAGTCCCCAGGCACTGCGCCCACCCCAGACGTACGGCGTGTCCAGAAATCGCAGCGCCAGCGCCGCCGGGTCCGCGCCCGGCAGGGGCAAGAGGATGGTCTCGCCCACCCAGGCGTCCGTGCCATCCGGCAGCACCACAGGCACCCAGCGCCGCCCGCCTTCCTCGACCACCTCACCCGGCGCACGGGTGACCCTGGCCCCCAGGCACAGCTCGCCAGTAATCGGCTGGCTGACCTTCGGCCCGGCGAAGGCGTGGGCGCGCAGGGCAGTGACGGTCAGGGTCTCGCCGCCCTGCGGCGCGGTCAGGCCGTCCAGCCGCGTCCAGCCCAGGTAGCCGTCCTGCACCGTCCGGACGTAGACCCAGCCGTGCCCGTCGTCCCACAGGCGCTCCAGCGCCTCGCCGGGCAACGCTTCGGTGACCTGGGCCGCGTCCGCGCGGGGCGCGGCGCGCAGGCCCAGGCGGGCGGCAGCCGACACGGGGCGGGGTATAACAAACGTCCAGCCGCTGCCCTCCAGCTGACCGCGCAGGCTTTCCTCAGCCTGCTGGGTGTCGTGGTGGTGGGCGTGGGTCCGGGGATCGGGCGGGATGGGCACCATGCCCGACAGGGTAGCGGGAATTCCAGGCCAGGGCGCGGCGGCGTTACAGGTACGCGGTCAGCCAGCGTTGCCAGTTGGCACCTGCAACGCCGGCCCGCTGTTCGGCGGGCAGTTCATTTAAAAAGCGCGGGAGGTCGCGGTAGCGTTCAATCCCCACAGGCGTCTTCTCGGCCCCGAATCCGCCGTCCATGTCGCTGCCTAGTCCCACCCGCTCCCAGCCGACCAGCCCGGCGTAATGCCGTGCGTGCGCAGCCAGATCGTTCTGCGTCGCGCCGCGCTCGGCCCCTTCCCGGATGAACGAGCTCAGGAACACCAGTCCGATCACGCCGTCCTGGGCGGCGATGGCCCGGGCCATATCGTCGCTCAGGTGGCGGTTGCCAGGAACCAGCGCTCGGGCGTTGGAATGCGAGGCAAGCATTCTCGGCCCGATCTCGGCGGCGTCCCAGAACGCAGCGTCATCCAGATGGGAAGCGTCCAGAGCGATGCCCAGGTCCCGCATGGCCGTGACCAGCGCCCGGCCCGCGTCGGTGAGTGGCCCCGGCGCTCCGGTGCCGCCCGCGTAGCGCGTCGCGCCCCACGCCGGACCAATCAGCCGCACCCCAGCGTCGATCCAGAACGGCAGGTCGTCGGCGTTGCGGACCGGATCGGCCCCTTCCATCAGCAGCACCACGCCGGGTGGGGCATGGGGATCGGCCAGATGCGCCGTGACCCCAGCCCCCGAGCGCAGCAGGGTGATGAAGCCGCCGTCCTCCCAGCGGCGGTACATATCCAGCTGGGCCAGCGCCTGCGCCCGCGCCCCGGCGTGGTCGGTATAGCCGCGCGGGGAGTCCGCCGAGAGCGGCAGCGCGAACAGTGTGCCGAAACATACCCGCGCCCCCGCCAGTCGCAGTTCGGGAAAGGTGGTGGTCGCGGTCTGTCCTTCTACCGGATCGCTCGCACGCAGGGCGTCGAGGTCCAGCGTCAGATCGCGGCCGTTCAGCGCGTTGTAGGCCAGGTCCAGGTGCCCATCGATCAGCACGGGCTGCCCACCCGGTCCTCCACCAGAGGCAGCACGCCGCGCAGGTCGTGGATGGCCTCCGGGTTCTGGGCATGCAGGTCGATCACGGTCGCCTGCATGCCCAGGGCGCGGGCAGCCTGCACATTCTCAGGCTTGTCGTCCACGAACAGGATCTCGTCCGGGCGCAGGTCCAGAGCCTCGGCAGCGTGCAGGAACGCTCCCGCGTCGGGCTTGTGAACGCCCACCGTACAGGTGGCCACCGCCACGTCCACCAGATCGGCCAGTCCCACTGCTTCCAGGGTACGGCCGATGCTGGGCAGCGTGTTGCTCAGCACCCCCACCTTCAGACCACGGGCCCGCAGTTCACCCAGCACCGCACGGGCGTGCGGGACGGGCTTCATGAACCGCTCGTAGGGGTATTCGGCCATGAACGCGGCGGCGTCACCCGCACGCAGGCCCACCCGGTCCACCAGTTCCAGACCGTAGCCCTCCCAGAAGGCCGTCTCGTCGGCCTCGGTACGCAGGGTCCACCACGTCTTTGCCCGTTCCTCCCACTGTCCCAGCATCGCCGCGCCCACCTCGCGGGCATCCAGTCCGTAGGTCCGGGCGGCCCAGCGCGCGGCCTCGGCGTAGATCTCGTGGTCCGTGAAGACGAGGGTGTCGTCCCGGTCGAACAGCACAGCCCGGAGCAGGGTGGAGGGGGCAAAACGCGGCGACGTCATTGCCCCATCCTAGAGACGTTGCCGCCCCATGGGGTGACGGCAGGCTGAATCCATCCTGAACCTGGCGGCAGACAGCGCAATTCAAACGTATGAATCTTTTTATAGCAACTTTATTGTCTGAATAAGGCAATATAGACTGACTTACGCAACAGGATTGCCTGATGCATCCGAAGGCACTATGCTTCGCCCATGTCCCTCGACGCCTACCCCGAGCACATCCTGCTGACCCCCGGTCCCACCCCGATTCACCCGCGCGCCCTGCACGCCCTGACCCGGCCGATGCTGGGCCACATGGACCCGGAGGTGTTCGCCCTGAACCGCGAGATTCAGGCGGACCTGCGCGTGATGTACGGCGCGGCCCCCGAGGGCTTCACGGCGCTGCTGGCCGGCACCGGGAGCCTGGGCATGGAGGCGGGCTTCGCCAATCTGGTGGAGGAGGGCGACGAGGTGCTGGTCTGTGCCAACGGCAGCTTCGGGCGGCGCATGGCCGAGATGGCGGCCCGCTACGGCGCGCGTGTGCGGCTGGTCACGGCCCCGCTGGGCGAGGCGATCCGCCCGGAGGACGTGGCTGCCCAATTGGCCCATGGCGGCGACATCCGTATGGTGGCCGTCGTGCACGGCGAGACCAGCACCGGCGTGCTGAATCCGGTGCCCGAGATTGCCCGGCTGGTGCGCGACACAGGTGCGCTGCTTGCGGTGGACGCCGTGACCACCGCCGGAATGGAGCCGTTCCACATGGCGGAGTGGGGTGTGGACTACGCCTATACGGGTGCCCAGAAGTGCCTGAGCGCCCCGCCCGGCGTGGCTCCGGTGGCGATCAGCGAGCGGGCGCTGTCGCGGTACGCGGCCCGGCGCACGCCCACCCCGCTGTGGTACTGCGACTTCGAGGGCCTGCGCGACTACTGGACCCGCCACACCTACCACCACACGGTGCCGGTCAACCTGCATTTTGCGTTTCACGCCGCGCTGCGAGCTGCGCTGGAGGAAGGCATGGAGGCCCGCCAGCGCCGCGTGCAGGTGGTGGGGGAGGCACTGGTCCAGGCGCTGGCCCCGCTGGGCTTCTCGCCCTACGTGCGCCGCCCGCAGGACCGCCTGCCCACCGTGCTGGCCCTGCGCCTGCCGGGGGGCTTCGACGACGCAGGCGTGCGTCAGGCGTTGCGGGCGCGGGAGATCAGCGTGACCGGCGGCCTTGGCCCCACGGCGGGCGTGATCTGGCGACTGGGGCTGATGGGCGAGGCGGCCCGCCCCGGCCCCTACCGCGCCCTGATGGTGGCGCTCGAAGACCTGCTGGGGGAGCGCGGTCTGGCGGACCGCTTCGACGATGCCGTGCAGGGGGTTCCGGCCTGACGCGCTGGGAGAGGACCAACCCTGATGTGCTGGCCTAGCCCATGCGCCCGGTCTTGATCACGTCGGCGATCACCGGGGGCAGGCTCCAGGCCATGATGTCAAAGGCGCTCGACGCATAGTCGTAGGCTACCTTGTGCAGCGAGACCTTCGGCTTGCGCCCGATAAAGTCCACGATCACCACGTCCGCTCCCGGCTCGTGGTTGAGGCTCAGGCCCACGCTGCCCGGATCGACGAAGGTGGACTCGCCAATGGCCCGCGTAAAGGGCACGTGAGAGCCGCCCACCACGATCACCCGCGCGCCCAGCGTGTCAGCGAGGTCCTGAAGTTCGCGCTCGCTGGCCATCAGATCCAGCCGCTGTTCGGGGTCGTGTGGGCTGCCGTGGAAGTAGCGCACCCGGCCCTGCGGGGTCATGATGCGCCCGCCAGGCGGCAGGCGGCGCAGAAATTCGGTCTGCTCGGGGGTCAGTACCTTCTTGGTCCAGGTCAGCACCTGATCGGCCACGCCGCGTCGTCCCTCGCGGTCTCCGAGGTCAATGGCGACGCGCATGTCGCTGGACCCCAGGCCGGTGGCCCAGCCTTCACGCTTGACGAAGTCGATCACCGGGCCTGGGCTGGCCCCGTAGCCCACGAGGTCGCCCACCACGATCACCTGATTGACAATGTTCTCGGCGAGGAACCGTTTGACTGCCGTCAGGGCATGGATATTTCCGTGAATGTCGCTGATGAAGGCCAGTCGCAAGGTGCCTTCATCCTAACCCACCGTACGGCGGGAGGTCATGGCATGTCCGGCATGCTGCCGGGGGACGCTGGCCCTATCATGGCGCGCGTGACTGCTGCTGTTCCCCCCCCGGTCCTGGCCCTGCTGCTGGGCGCACTGCTGGGCCTGTGCGGCCTGCCGCTGCCCTGGAGTGTCCTGAGCGTGTTTCCCCTGGCTGGACTGCTGGCCCACGCGGCTTCGGCCCGTAGCCGGGAAGGCGTGGCGGGCCGACTATTCTGGGCCGGGGCCGGATACTTCGCGGTACACCTGTGGTGGCTGACCGATTTCCTGGGCAAGATCTTTCAGTTTCCGCCGGCGGGCGTGCTGGCCTTCGCGCTGTTTGCGCTGGAGGGGCTGTTTCTGCTGGCGATGGCCTACCCGCTGACCCGGCTGGTCCGCTCGCCCCAGGCGCGGGTCTGGGCACTGGCCGGCGGCTGGGTGGTGCTGGAATGGACGCGCTTCCTGGGACCGCTGGCCTTTCCCTGGCCGACGCTGGGCTACAGCCTGCTGCCCACGCCCGCCATTCAGATCGCGGACCTGGGAGGTGTGCTGCTGGGCAGTGTGCTGGTGGCCCTCTCGGCAGCAGCGCTGGCGGGTCTGGTGCTGGGCGGCCGGGGGAGAGGGCGTCCCCTGATCGTGGCCGCCCTGTGCTGGGCGGCCGCACTGGCCTACGGCCTGACCCGCACCGCAGGCGAGGGGCCAGTTCAGCCGGTGCGGGTGCTGCGGACCAGTTTCGATTCGTTTGGGCGCGCGGTGGGCAGCCTGTCGCCTGGGGAACAGTTACAGGCCCAGTTGGAAGCCTCGGCGGGCAGGCAGCCCGACGAGATCCTGGTCTGGAGCGAGACGGCGTTGACGGCCCCAATGACGGACCGGGTTCTGGCTCAGTTTCCGGGACCGGGGATCAGCGGGCTGGGCACGCCCTTCGGGGCCAGGCCCCAGCGCAACAGCGTGGTCAGCCTGGATGCGGCTGGGCGAATCATCTCGCGGCAGGAAAAGGGCAAGCTGGTGCCGTTCGGGGAATACTTCATCTTCTACAACGGTCCGCTGCGCCCGGTCTACGCGGTGATTGAAAACGCGCTGAACTTCACCCTGCCCAGCTTTGTGCCTGCCAGCAGTGTTCAGCCGCTGAGGCTGAATGGCGTGCAGTATGGCGCGTACATCTGCTACGACAGCGTGTTTCCGTGGGTGGCCCGCAGCCTGACCCGGCAGGGCGCGCGGCTGCTGGTCAATCCCAGCAACGATGGCTGGTACAGCGGCTGGGGCGTGCAGCAGCACTTCATGATGGGCCGGGTCCGCGCCATCGAGAACCGCCGCTGGCTGGTCCGCAGCGTGAACCGGGGTGTGGCCGGAGCAGTCAACGATCTGGGCCAGCCGGTCAGCGTGGTCTCCAGCGGCGAGACCACACAGGCGCTGAGCGTGCGTCCGAAACTGCTGACGGGCCGCACGCTGTTCAACCGGGTGGGCGACTGGCCCGCGCTGCTGCTGTCAATTCTGATGATCGGATACGGGGTGCGGGTGGACCGGCGGGAGCGTAGCTAGCCAGTCTCGCCAAGGCATGGGGGTGAGGCAAAACGTGCGACGTTGATAATGAATGTTATCATCGGCGCACATGTCCGAATCAATGGAACGCTACACGGGTGATCGTTTAACTCAGGCCCGCGCACTGGCCGGGCTTAGTGATGACAGCCTGCGTGTTAAAGCGGTGACGGCGGCACGCGACAAGGATGCGGCGCTGCTGTGGGACCTGACGCTGGCCTGCCTCAGCAGCGAGACCAGCGCAGGCGTACGCCTCAGCCCCCACACGCTGCGTGCGTACAAAAAAGGTGTCGAGGTGCTGATCGATCACGCCATGAGCAATGCCTGGAACTTGCTGCATCCCGGACGGCGTCAACCAGGGTTGTACGTGGGGTCCCTGATGGCGTTGGGGCTCAAGCCGGCCACCGTGCAGGCCCGAATTGCGGCGGCCAGTGCCCTGTACCGCGCCTTGCGCTGGGCAGGCGCAACGGATTCGGACCCGTTTGCGGATGTCAAGCGTCCCAGAGACGCCACACGCGGGGTGGTCAAGAACCCGCCGTACCGGGCCGATTTTGTACAGGCGATGTTGGCCGAGGCCGACGTTCAGGAGCAGGTGCTGCTGCTGCTGCTCACGCACGCAGGGCTGCGAATTGCCGAAGCATTGGCGGTGGAATGGTCCCATGTTGACCTGACCAGAAAGAGGCTGCTGGTGGCCCACGGCAAGGGTGACAAGGCCCGAGTGGTGCCGCTCAGCGCCCGTCTGCGTGAAGCCTTGGCTGCGCTGCGCGCCGAAACTGCGGGCACCGGGCGGCTGTTCTCGATCAAGGCGTATTCAAGTGCCTACGAGCGCTTGCAACGTCTGGCCCTGAAATGCGGGCGGGAGCATGAATTCAGGGGCTTTCACGCAGGGCGCAAATATGCCGGAACACAGCTCTACGCGGCGGTCAAGGACTTCACCCGCGTTGCCAGCTTTCTGGGCCACGAGCAGGTAGACACCACCCGCCGCTATGTTGAGCTGCCTGAGGATGACCTGGAAGCCGTGGTGGAAGCTTTCCAGTAGTCCTTTGTCTCTCCGTCTTCAGGTCTCTACATCTTCCTCGGTGGCCGCCGTGATGAAGCGCACCGCCCTGGGCAGGATGCGCGCTGTGAACGGGGTGGTTTCCACCATCAACTCGCCGTCGTACTGCAGGGGAAAGGCGTCGGCCGCATCCACCGTGATCTCGCGGGCATGTACTGTTTCCAGGTTGTCGCTGAACAGCGGATCGCCCAGATGCAGCTTGGCCCGCACCGAGTCGATCAGGTTGGGAATCAGCCGCAGCAGGTTGCCCGCCTTGAGCAGCACCACCGTGAACTGGCCGTCGGCAGGATCGATGTCGGTGGTGATGGGCATGCGGTAGTTCGCCATCCCAAAGTTGGCCACCATCACGCCGATGCCCACGAACTCGCGTTTCTCTCCGTCCAGGGTCAGGGTGAAGGTGGTCTTCTTGGGATTGAGCTGCTTCATGGCACTCAGGACGTAGGCCATCACGCCGAACTGATCCTTGAGATCCTCGCTGCCCTTGATCATGGCGGCGTCGGCACCCGCGCCGGCCAGCATGGCAAACCCGCTCTTCTCGCCGCGCACCTCGATCTCGCCGAGGTCAACGGTGATGCTGTGCCCGGCCTGGAACAGGGTGGCCAGTTCCTCCGCCGTGGTGGGCAGGTCCAGGTTCTGCGCGATCAGGTTGGCGGTGCCGGCAGGAAAGGCCAGCAGCGGCACGCCGGAGTCGCGGGTGGCGTAGGCCAGGCTGCTGACCGTGCCGTCGCCCCCCGCCGCCACCAGGGCATCAAAGTCCGCGAGGTCACGGACCTGCTCGGTCAGCGGGGTGTCGCGGTTCAGCTCACGCTCCTCCACCTCGGCGCCGCTCTCGCGCAGCAGGCGCACGAATTCCGGCAGGTCGCTGTCGCCCTTGCCGCTCTTGGGGTTGAAGACCACCAGCACGCGCTGGAAGGTGGGCTGTTCGGGGGGGACGGGGGGGGAGGTTTGACCTGTCATCTGACCTTTCATTAGACTGCGAATTCGGAGGCTGTTGCTATGCTGCGTTACTTGGTTGCTTCTTTACTCATGGTGGGGACCCTGGCGTCCTGTGCGCCCTCTCAATCTGCTGACCGCTTCGTGACCGTGACCCCGGTTCTGATCAAGGTCTCCGAGGCGGCCCCCCGCGGCGGCTCACTCACCATCCAGGGACGTTACCTGGGCGGACCAACCAACGGACGAGTGCGTCTGGGCGCCGACGAGTCCGGCAAGGGCGGCTACCTCTTCCCGGCCACCGCCGTTCAATCCTGGACCGACAGCGAGATCGTCCTGACCCTGCCTGCCGACGCGCCCATCGGCGGCAGCTGGCTGTTCGTGGAAGTGGCGGGCAAGCAGTCCACCGGCCTGCCCTACAGCGTCCGGCAGTAAACCCTCTTGCCGTGAGGCCGCCTCCCCCACTGCGGGCGGGCGGCCTCTTTCCTGTTCTCCTGATGCCGTCTTTGACCGCTGGACCCCCGGACCCGTAGACTCCACAGGTTATGGCGATTACCCGCCCCAAGGGGACCAATGATCTGCTGCCACCCGGCAGTCCCAAACTCTCACCCGTGACCAGCGCCGCCGCGCACACCTGGCTGACCGGGACGGCGCGGCGCGTGCTGGAGCGGGCCGGAGCGCAGCGCATCGAGACGCCCGTCTTCGAGGAAGCCGATCTGGTCAAACGTGGCGTGGGCGACAGCACCGACATCGTCCGCAAGGAGATGTTTACAGTCCACTACTTCGGGGACCACGGCGGATTCATCCTGCGGCCGGAGGGCACAGCCGGCATCGTGCGCGCCTACCTGCAAAACGGGCTCAAGCAGCTGCCCACGCCGCTCAAGCTCTGGACCTCGGGGCCGAACTTCCGTGCCGAGAACGTGCAGAAGGGCCGGTACCGCCAGTTTCATCAGGTGGATTACGAGGCGCTGGGCAGCGCCGATCCCCTCGTGGATGCCGAGGCCATTGCTCTGATGGTGGACGTGGTGCGTGAACTGGGCCTGCGCGACGTGCGCGTCAAGCTGGGCAGCATCGGCGATCCCGAGGACAGAGAGGCGTACAACTCCTACCTTCGCGAGCTGTTTACAGCTCACGTTGAGCGTCTGTCCGACGACTCCAAAGACCGCCTGACCCGCAACCCGATGCGGATTCTGGACAGCAAGAGCGAGGGTGATCAGACTTTGATTGCCGAGTTGAGCGTCAAACCCATGCTCGATTTCCTGGGCGACGACGCGCGGGCGCACTTCGGGGCCGTTCAGGGCCACCTGCAGGACTGGGGCGTGCCGTACACCCTGGACCCCAGCATTGTGCGCGGGCTGGACTACTACCGACGCACCGCCTGGGAACTGCATCATGAGGGCGTGGGCGCAAAGTCGGCGCTGGGCGGCGGCGGGCGCTACGACGGGCTGGCGGAGGTTCTGGGCGGCGCGCACACACCGGGCATCGGCTGGGCCTTCGGCGTCGAGCGGCTGCTGCTGGCGCTGGAAGCCGAGGGCGTGGACCTTCCTGCAACCGGGGGGCCGCTCCTCTATATCGTCGCGCTGGACGAGGCGAACGTGCCGCACGCGGCAAAACTGGCGCTGGAAGCCCGCGCCGTGGCCCGCACCGAGTTCGCCTACCGTGCCATGAAGCCCGGGAATGCCTTCAAGGACGCCGAGCGCCGGGGCGCACGCTGGATTGCCCTGCTGGGCTCGCAGGAAGTCGGGAACGGCACCCTGAGCCTCAAGAACCTGAGCAGCGGTGAGCAGCGCGTGGTCCATGTCTCGGAGCTGTCGGCGTTCCTCGAGGCCGCGAACTGATGCCTCACCTATTCCCTCTTCCCCCCATGCCTCCGAAGGAGTCTCCATGAAACGCACCGCCATGATCGGCCAGCTCTCCCCCACCCACGCCGGGCAACCCGTGACCTTGCAGGGCTGGGTGGGCCGCCGCCGTGACCTGGGGGGCCTGATCTTCCTGGAGCTGCGCGACCGCAGCGGCCTGATTCAGGTGCAGGTGGAGCCGGATTCTCCGGCGTTTGCCCAGGCGGACCGCCTGCGCGCCGAGTACGTGGCCGAGATTGAGGGCACGTACCAGCTGCGTCCCGAGGGCCAGCGCAAGGGAAATGCGGCGGATTACGAGGTGATTGCCTCGCGCGTCAAGGTGCTGAACACCGCCAGAACCCCGCCCTTTGAGCTGGAAAAGGGCGCAGAGGTGGCCGAGGACATCCGGCTGAAGTACCGCTACCTGGACCTGCGCCGGCCGGAGATGCAGCGGGCGCTGATGTTGCGCAGCCGGGCGACGGCGGCCGTCACCGCTTTCCTGGACGCCGAGGGTTTCGTGGCCGTCGAGACCCCTATGCTCACCAAATCCACCCCGGAGGGCGCGCGAGATTTCCTGGTTCCCAGCCGCCTGAACCCCGGCGAGTTCTACGCGCTGCCGCAGAGTCCGCAGCTGTTCAAGCAGCTGCTGATGATCGCGGGCCTTGACCGCTACTACCAGCTGGCCCGCTGCTTCCGCGACGAGGACCTGCGGGCGGACCGTCAGCCGGACTTCACGCAGCTCGACATGGAGATGTCCTTTGTGGAGCAGGAGGACGTGCTGGAGTTGCAGGAGCGATTACTGTCACATGTGTTCAAGACGGTGCTGGACGTGGAGTTGCCGCTTCCCTTTCCCCGCCTGAGCTATCAGGACGCGATGGACCGTTACGGTTCCGACAAGCCGGACCTGCGCTTCGGCATGGCGTTTGGGGACGTGACCGACCTGTTCGCGGGCGGGGACTTCGCCGCTTTCGCGGATGCCGGGGCGGTCAAGGTACTGGCCGCCCCGGACCTGACCCGCAAACAGATCGACGAGTTAGAGCGGGTGGCCAAGCAGAACGGCGCGAAGGGCCTGGCCTGGGCCAGACGCAGTGGCGAGGGCTTCACTGGCGGCATCAGCAAGTTCCTGACGGCGCAGACGGCGGCGCTGCTCGAACGGACTGCCCTGCCGGAGGGCGGGATCCTGCTGTTCGCGGCGGGCGAGTGGAAGCGGGCCGTCACGGCGCTGGGTGCGGTACGCCTGGGCCTGCGCGATCTGTTTTCCCTGGCGGCGGCGGGTCCGCAGTTCCACGTTTCATGGGTCACTGATTTCCCCCAGCTGGAATACGACGAGGAAAGTGCCACCTGGACCTACATGCACCACCCCTTCACCGCCCCGCACCCTGACGACGTGGCGTTGTTCGGCACCGCCCGGCAGGGTGAGATTCGCGCCCAGGCCTACGATCTGGTGCTCAACGGCTTCGAGATCGGCGGCGGCAGCATCCGTATTCACGACCCGGCGGTGCAGCAGCAGATGTTCACGGCCATCGGCTTCTCGCCGGAGGAAGCGCGGAAACAGTTTGGCTTCTTCCTGGACGCGCTGGAGTCCGGAACCCCCCCGCACGGCGGCATTGCCTGGGGCTTTGACCGCCTGGTCATGGTCATGTCGGGCGCCAGCAGCATCCGGGAAGTTATTGCCTTTCCCAAGAACAATCGGGGCGCCGATTTGATGGCCCTGGCCCCCTCCCCTGTTTCCGCAGCTCAACTGGAAGAGGTGGGGCTGGAGAAGTCCGGGAAATAGTCTGGAGAGATCAGCGAACCTGCATCGCTGATCTCTCCAGACTAAGTGAATTGTTTCACGATAAACCTAGATCGTGAAATTGATATTTGCTAGGCTATTTCACTCTTCGTTTCGACAGCCATCTTCAGAAACAACGCGTGGACGCGGGGATCGCTGCTGAGTTCTGGATGAAAAGCCGTTGCCAGCACATGGCCCTGACTGAGCATCACGGCCTGACCCTCCCAGGTGGCCAGCGTGTTGACCTGAGGGCCTGGGGCGGTGAACGCCGGAGCGCGGATGAAGACGGCGGGAAAGGCCGCGTCCAGGCCCGCGACCGGCAGGGCAGCCGCGAACGAGTTGATCTGTCGGCCGAAGGCATTGCGCTGCACCACGGCGTCCAGTAATCCCAGGCTTTCCTGCTTGCCACCAAACTGCGGCGGCGCTCCCCGGACCTCGCGGGCCAGCAGGATCGCTCCGGCGCATGTGCCCCATATGGCCCCACCCGCAGCGTGAAAAGCGCGAATCGGCTGCCACAGGGCATATACCGTGAGGAGGCGGGCCATCGTCGTACTCTCCCCTCCCGGCAGCACCAATCCGTCCAGTTCCGCCAGATCGGCAGGCAACCGGACCTCTGTCACCGCCGCTCCCAGCGACTCCAGAATGCGGCGGTGTTCACGAAAGGCGCCCTGAAGGGCCAGGACGCCAATCCGGGACGATTTACCAGCCACGCGAGGCGAGGCGCTCGGCGGGAATCAGGTCGTCGATGTTAATGCCGGTCATCGGTGCACCCAGGTCCTCACTGATCTCGGCCAGCACGTCCGCGTTCTGGAAGTGGGTCACGGCCTTGACAATGGCCTGAGCACGGCGCTCGGGATTGTCGCTCTTGAAGATGCCGCTGCCCACGAACACACCGTCAAGCCCCAGTACCATCATCAGGGCCGCGTCGGCAGGCGTAGCGACGCCGCCAGCGGCAAAGTTCACCACCGGCAGTTTGCCGTGCTGGTGAACGTACCTGACCAGTTCGTAGGGGGCCTGCAGGTCACGGGCCACCGTCATCAGTTCTTCGGTGGGGCGGGCCTGGATCGCCCGGATCTCGCCCAGCACGGTGCGGGCGTGGCGCACGGCTTCCACAACGTTGCCGGTCCCGGCCTCGCCCTTGGTGCGAATCATGCTTGCACCCTCGCCCACGCGGCGCAGCGCCTCGCCCAGGTTCTTGGCTCCACATACGAACGGCACCTTGAAGTCGGTCTTGAGGATGTGAAACTGCTCGTCGGCGGGGGTCAGGACCTCGGACTCGTCGATGAAATCCACGCCCAGCGCCTGCAGGATCTGCGCCTCGACGATATGGCCGATGCGGACCTTGGCCATCACCGGAATGGTCACCGCGGCAATGATCTCCTTGATCATCTTGGGATCACTCATGCGGGCCACACCGCCGTCCACGCGGATGTCGGCTGGAACGCGCTCCAGGGCCATCACGGCGGTGGCCCCGGCCGCCTCGGCAATGCGGGCCTGGTCAGCCGTGACCACGTCCATGATCACGCCGCCCTTGAACATTTCGGCGAATCCGAAGTTAAGCTGGTTCTGCTGGTCCTGGGGGGTGGAGTCACTCATGGCCGCAGCATAGGCCGCAACTGCCCCCATTCATAGGGCCAGAAAAGCAGTTTAGGTGGGGTCAGTCTTCAATGTACGATGCCACTCTTCCCAGATGCGCTCAATGGTCAGCGCCAGTTCGGCGGGACGGAAAGGCTTGACCAGGTACGCCTGCACCACGCCGCCGCGGGAGCTGGAAGCTGCCGGGGGATTGAGCCCCGAGAGGTAGACCACCGGGGGCATCTGGCGGGAAGGCTGGCCGCCGTGGGCCTGATACTGGGCCTGCAACCGCCGCACCGTCTCAAAGCCGTCCCAGGGGGCCATCAGCACGTCCATGACAATCACGTCGATGTCGCGCTGACGGCAGATTTCCAGCGCCTGCGGGCCGCTGGCGGCCAGACTCACAGCGTACCCCCGCATCTGCAGGGTCAGGTCCAGCAGTTCCAGAATCTGGGTCTCGTCGTCCACCACCAGCAGTTGCAGGGGCCGCCGCGTCCCCTCCGGGGTGGTCAGCTGTGGCCCGCCCGTCATGGGTACGCCGTCACGGCAGCATGGCAAACGGGTCGATGGCCTGTCCGCCCAGCCGGACCTCGAAATGCAGGTGCGGCCCGGTGCAGATGCCGGTGCAGCCGATGTAGCCCAGGAGCTGGCCCGGCTGCACGGTCTGCCCGGCCACCACCGCCGTGCGGCTCATATGGCCGTAGATCACGGTGCTGTTGCCGCTGACGGTCAAGACGTTCAGGCCAAAGGCCCCATAACCGCTGGCCGAGACCGTGCCCCCGCTGGCCGCGTAGATCGGTGTGCCGAAGGGCGCGGCCAGATCGATGCCGCCGTGAAACACCTCCCGGTGAAACGCAATGTCGCGCTCACCAAAGCGGCTGGTCAGGGTAAAGGAGCGCAGCGGCCACGCCAGACCGCCCACCCGCCCGGTGCTGGCCGTCTGCACGGTGGCGGGAAGGTTGGCCTGCGGCCTCACTGCGGCAGTGGCGGCCCGCTGCCGCGCTGCGGCCTGAGCGGCCTCGTACTGGGCCTGACGCTCGTAGGCCGCCTGCTGCCTGCGGCGCTCCGGACTGTCCTTCCAGGCCAGGTAGGCCTCGTACTTTTGCTGACGGGCGTACTTTTCCTGCAAGCGCTGGCGATCGCGGTCCTTCTTCCAGGTCAGATACGCCTCGTACCGCTGCTGCTTTTCGTAGGCCAGCTGCGCCTGCCGCTCGGCCTCGCGGGCGGCCAGCAGCTGCAGGCGGAAGCCCTCGGCGCGTACGCCCGGCAGCAACAGTTCGTCGCCCACCTGCAGTTCGGTGGGCAGCACGTCATTGGCGTGGGCGGTGGCCACCAGATCCGCGCCATACCCGGCGATCAGCGACAGGGCCGACTGGCCGGGCTTGATGCGGACCAGCAGGCCACGCTCGCGGGTGGGGATGTTGAGCGTTTCGCCGGCCCGCAGGGTGTCCAGACTCTGGCGGTCCAGATTAACCCCCAGCAGGTCCACCATGCTCAGGCCGTGGCGCGTCGCCACCGCGCTCAGCGTGTCGCCGGGCCGGGCCGCGTAGCTGTGGACCGAGGAGGGCCGGGCCGGGGCACGCACCGCTGCGCGGCCCGGCAGCCGGATCTCGCTGAGCCGCCAGTCGGACGCCGATTTCAGCGTCCGCACCGCTCCTGTCGTCACGCCGTAACGCCGGGCCAGCACCTTGGGTGTGATCTGGCCCGCCGTGATGATCTGGACCGACAGCCCGCCCGGTGCCCTTTGCAGCACCACATCGGGTTCGGCCTCGAACAGAGCGACAGGCGTGGGGAAAAGCGCGGCCAGCCGTTCAGGCAGCGCGGCGGAAGCGTGGGCCACGGGTGAGGCTGCCAGGAGCAGGGCAGCCCCAAGCAGGACGCGGGCATAACGACGGACAGGAGACAGGGGGGCAGGTGAAAGGACAGTCAAGCGTCAGATACTCCGGATTCAGGTCAGGTGGTGGGCGTCAGCCGCCCGCCAGATTTTGCAGGAACTCCACATTGTTGCGGGTCTTGCCCATGCGCGAGAGCAGCATTTCCATCGCGTCGGCCGGGTCCATGTCGCTGATGACCTTGCGCAGCAGCCACATCTTCTTCAGGACCTCCGGCTGCAGCAGCAGCTCCTCGCGACGGGTGCCAGACTTGAGAATGTCCAGCGCAGGGAAGATGCGGCGCTCTTCCAGCCGGCGCGACAGGACGAGTTCGGCGTTGCCGGTGCCCTTGAATTCCTCGAAGATCACGTCGTCCATGCGGCTGCCGGTTTCCACCAGCGCGGTGGCCAGGATGGTCAGGCTGCCGCCCTCGCGAATGTTGCGGGCCGCGCCCAGGAATCTCTTGGGCCAGTGCAGCGCGTTGCTGTCCAGACCGCCCGACAGCGTGCGGCCGGTGGGCGGCGTGACCAGGTTGTTGGCGCGGGCCAGACGGGTGATGCTGTCCAGCAGAATCACCACATGCCCGCCGTCCTCCACGATGCGCCGGGCGCGTTCGTGGACAAATTCAGCCACCCGGACGTGGTGCTGTGGCGGCTCGTCGAAGGTGGAGGCCACCACCTGCGCGCCCTGCACGCTCTCGCGGAAATCGGTGACCTCTTCCGGACGCTCGTCGACCAGCAGCACCATCACGGTCACGTCGGGGTAGTTCTTGACAATGGAGTTGGCGATCTGCTTCAGCAGAGTCGTCTTGCCGGCCTTGGGCGGCGCGACGATGAGTGCCCGCTGTCCGCGCCCGATGGGCACCAGCAGATCCACAACGCGCAGGCTCAGGCCGTCGGGGTTGCCGGGGTCTTCCAGCACCAGCTGCGCTTCGGGAAAGGTGGGGGTCAGGTCATCGAAACGCGGGCGGCGGCGGGCCGACTCAGGGTCCAGACCGTTGACCGCCTCCACCTGCACCAGGGAGCCGAAGCGTTCGTTCTCGCGCGGGCGGCGAGCGCGGCCGATCACGTCGTCGCCGGTTCGCAGATGGTTGGCCTTGATCAGCCCGGCCGTGACCAGCACCGTGCGGCTGTTGGGGTCCAGCAGGTCCGACTGCAGGAAGCCGTAGCCGTCGGCGCTGATTTCCAGGTAACCGCGTGCCAGCAGCTGCCCCTCAGCGTCGGCCTGGTGCTCCATGATCGCCAGCGCCAGCGCGTCCTTCTTCAGCTTGCGGTAGTTGTCGATGCCGTACCCGGCGGCGATCAGGTGCAGCTCGGGCAGGATCTTCTGCTGCAGTTCCTGATACGGCAGGGCAGCCGTAAAGGGCGAGGCTCCGCTGAAATCGGTCACTGCGGACACCCGTCCCGGGCTGGGGTGGGCTGGATATTGATGTGGTAACGGCTCGGTTGAGAATGACAAGGCAACTTCATTGGATACTCCCTGACAAGGATTGTACGCGCCCGCCGCCGAATACACCGTGAGGGCACGCGGAGGCAGAGGGGGAGGCAGGCGGAGACGACACCCAGCATACCCCCAGCGCGCCCTGACGTCCTGCGCTGCGGGTATGGCGCAGCCTTTGACGCGGCACTGACCGGCGCATTGACCCGCACGGTCCCGCCGCCCTACCATGAGGGTCACTCCTGAAAACGGGGTGAGCACGCAGATGCGAACGCGAGGACAGTAGGCCAGCGCAGGGCAGTCGGGAGCGAGTCAGGGACGGTGGGAGCCTGACAAACCAGCCGCCACGCCGAACATCACCTCCCGCGCAGACGGAAGAAAGGCCCGCACAGGCCGACTAGACCCGTCCGGACGCCCCCCGGCAGAGGGCCTTGCAACGAGACCGCGAGCATCTAGCGGCAAAGTTGGGTGGTACCACGCACATGACCTTCACGGGCGGCGCGTCCCAGCATTGAAGCTGAGGCGCGTCGTCTTTTTTCATGATGGGAGGAAAAGCCATGCAGATGCAGGACATTCCGTTTGGCGTCACCGACTGGTCTGCGGTGCCGGCCACCACGCATCCGGGCGTGAGTGGCGTGGCCCACTGGCGCACGCAGACGTTCGGCGGCATCCGCGTCCGCATGGTGGAGTATTCCCCCGGCTATCTGGCGGACCACTGGTGCCGCAAGGGCCACATCCTGCTGGTGCTGGACGGTCAGCTGAACACTGAACTGGAAGACGGCCGCACCTTCACCCTCACGCCCGGCCAGAGCTATCAGGTGGCCGATCAGGCCGAAGCGCACCGCTCCAGCACAGCAGATGGAGCCAGCCTGTTTATCGTCGACTAGCCCTGTATCTCCAAGTCTCCCCCACCGAGGTCTCCCCATGTCCATGTTCAATCCCGTCGAAGCCAACCCCAAATTCCCCGCGCTGGAAGAGGCCACCCTGCAGTGGTGGAATGAAAAGAAGATCTTCGAACGCAGCCTGGAAGGCACCGCCGACGGCCCGGTGTACACCTTCTACGAGGGGCCGCCCACCGCCAACGGACAGCCGGGCATCCACCACGTTCAGGCCCGCAGCTTCAAGGACCTGTTTCCGCGTTTCAAGACGATGCAGGGCTTCCATGTGCCGCGCAAGGCGGGCTGGGACACGCACGGCCTGCCGGTGGAAATCGGCGTCGAGAAGCGGCTGGGCCTGAATTCAAAGCGTGAGGTGGAGGCCTACGGCATCGACAAATTCAACGCCGAGTGCCGCCAGAGCGTCTTCGTGTACGAGGCCGAGTGGCGGCGCTTCACCCAGCGCATGGGCTACTGGGTGGATCTGGACGACGCCTACATGACGCTGCACAAGGACTACATCGAATCGGTGTGGTGGAGCGTGGCCGAGCTGGAGAAAAAGGGGCTGCTGTACCGGGGCTTCCGCGTCGCGCCGTACTGCCCGAAAGACGGCACCACCCTGTCCAACGCCGAGGTCAGCGAGGGTTACAAGGATATCCAGGATCCCAGCATCTACGTCACGCTTGACCTGTTGGAGCCGGAAAGGCTGGGGCTGGAGGCAGGCGCGGCCTTTCTGGTCTGGACAACGACGCCGTGGACGCTGCCGTACAACGTGGGCGTCGCCCTCCACCCGGACTTCGAGTACGTGGCCGCGAAGGACAAGGACGGCAAGGTGCTGATCCTGGCCCGCACGCTGCTGGATGAGGTGCTGGGCGAGGGCGCGGAGGTCGTGAAGTCGTTCCGGGGCACGGAGCTGGACCGCCTGAGCTACACCCCCCTCTACACCGAGGCGTATGACGCGGAGGGTGACGGCGCACCCGTCTGGATGAGCGGCCTGGACACCTACGTCTCCGACAGCGACGGCACCGGCATCGTCCACACCGCCCCGGCCTTTGGCGAGGACGACATGCGGCTGGCGAGAAACTACGGCTTCCCGGTGATCGTGGGCGTGGACCCGGAGGGCAAGCACCGCTATGGCCCGTGGAAGGGCGTCTTCTTCCGCGACGCCAACACGGACATCAGTCGTGACCTCAAGGGGCGCGGCGTTATGTGGCGCGACAAGAACTTCATGCACTCCTACCCGCACTGCTGGCGCTGCGGCACACCGCTGATGTACTACGCCACCGAGAGCTGGTACCTGAACAACACCTCCCTGAAACAGCGGCTGATCGAGCTGAACCAGACCATCGACTGGCACCCGCCGCACATCAAAAACGGGCGCTACGGCGGCTGGCTGGAAAACCTGATCGACTGGAATCTCTCGCGGAGCCGCTACTGGGGCACGCCGCTGCCGATCTGGGAGACGGCGGACGGCGGCAAGTACAAAGTCGTTGGCAGCTACGCCGAACTGGCGGAACTCAGCGGGCGGCCCGAGCTGACCGGGCCGGACTTCGATCCTCACCGCCCGTTCGTCGACGACATCACCTTCGAACTGGACGGCGAGACGTACAAGCGCGTCCCCTACGTGATGGACGTGTGGTACGACAGCGGTTCGATGCCGTTTGCGCAGCACCATTACCCGTTCGAGAACAGGGCGAAATTCGAGGCGGGCGGCTTTCCCGCCGACTTTATCGCCGAGGCGATTGACCAGACGCGCGGGTGGTTCAACAGCCTGCACCAGATCGGCACGATGGTCTTCGATTCGGTGGCGTACAAGTCGGTGATCTGCTCCGGGCACATCCTGGACGAGAAGGGCTTCAAGATGTCCAAGAGCAAGGGCAACATCGTGGACCCCTGGGAGGTGTTCGGGCAGTACGGGGCCGATGCCGCCCGCTGGTACATGTATGTCTCGGCGCCGCCAGAGCTGTCCCGGCGCTTCGGCATGAATCTGGTGGGCGAGGCGTTCCGCAGCTACTTCCTGACGCTGTGGAACACCTACAGCTTCTTCGTGCTGTACGCCAATCTGGACAAACCGGACCTGCGGGCCGCCCCGCCGCTGGAGGAACGCCCGGAGGTGGACCGCTGGCTGCTGGCAAAAGTTCAGGCCCTGATCGCCACGGTCACCGAGCGGCTGGAACACTACGATCCCACCGGATCGAGCCGCGCCCTCCAGGACTTCGTGACCGAGGACCTGAGCAACTGGTACGTGCGGCGCAACCGCAGGCGCTTCTGGAGCGGGGACGGCACGGTGGACCTGAGCGCGTACGCCACGCTGCACTACGCGCTGGTCACAGTGACACAACTGACCGCGCCGTTCACGCCCTTCCTGGCCGAGACGCTGTACCAGAATCTGGTGCGCAGCGTGGATGACACCGCGCCGGAAAGCGTGCATCTGTCGAGCTGGCCGGTGGTGGACGAGTCGCTCTCGGCCCCGGCGCTGGTGGGCGAGATGGACGCCGTGCTGCGGGTGGTCAGCCTGGGCCGGGCGGTGCGTGCCGGGAGCGGCATGCGCCAGCGGCAGCCGCTGCCCCGCGTGATGCTGCGTGCCCGCACGCCCCAGATGACGGCGGCGCTGGGCCGCTTCGGCGAGCAGATCCGCGAGGAGCTGAACGTCAAGGAGGTGGAGTTGCTGGACCAGTATGCCGAGCTGGTCAGCTACGCGCTGCGCCCCAACCTGCCGCTGCTGGGCAAGAAGTTCGGCAAGGCGGTGCCGCAGGTGCGCGCGGCCCTGAACGCGGCGGACGCCTCCGAGATCGCGCGGGCGGTGCGGGACGGCAAGCAGTTTGAAGTGGTGGCCCCCACCGGCGAACGCTTCGAGCTGGGGCCAGACGAGGTGCTGGTGGACGCCCAGTCTCCTGAAGGCTACGCCGCTCAGGAGGAGGCCGGGTATCTGGTGGCCTTCGACACCACGCTGACGCGCGAGCTGACGCTGGAGGGGCTGGCCCGCGACCTGGTGCGCGGCATTCAGGACGGGCGCAAGAAGGCGGGCTTTGAGGTTCAGGACCGCATCACCCTGCACCTGGCGCTGGAGGGCGACGCCAGGGCCGCCGCCGAGGCGTGGCAGGAGTACCTGGTGTCCGAGACGCTGGCCGAGACGCTGGTTTTCGGTGAGGCGTCCGGCTTCCGGGCCGAGGTGGAAGGCGGCGCGGCGTACCTGGAGCGGCTGGAGGCAGACGGACTGACGGCCTGAATTTGAGAAGAGCGGGGACGCGGCTTGGTTTCTGCCGCGTCCCCGCTCTTCTCTTCTGGTTCAGCCTACTGCTGGACGTGGGCCGCTCAGGCCGGGCGGGCCATGAAGCCGAAGGTGCCGGGGCCCACGTGTGCGCCGACCACCGGGCCCAGCATGTGCATGCGGGCCTGCTTGACATTCAGACCGCTGGTGGTGACGGCGTGGCGCAGCGTCTGCATGCGGCCGCTGTCCCGCCCGGCGTGAATGACCGAGATGCACAGCGGCTGATCCCCGAAGCGGGTCCGCACACCGTCCAGCATGTCCTGAATGGCGCGGTCCGACTTGCAGCGCCGCAGGGGTTTCAGTTCACCGCCCTCAAAACCCAGGATCGGACGCACGCCCAGCATGTTGCCGAAGAAAGCCTGGGCACGGCCAATCCGGCCTCCCCGGCGCAGGTACTCCAGGGTTGGCACGCTGAACTCGGCGTGAATCTGGGCACACACGGCCTCGGCGGCCTGGACCGCGCTGACCGCGTCGCCCCCATTCAAGACAGCCATGCGGGCGGCCAGCACCGCCTCGGCCAGTGGTGTGCTGGCCAGTCCGCTGTCCAGCACGTGGATCCGCCGCTCCATCTTGAGCAGCGCGGCGGCCCGCCGGGCATGTTCCACGGTTTGCGAGAGCTTGCCCGACAGGTGAATGCTGATCACCTCATCGTGGGTGTCCAGCAACTCGCGGTAGCGTGCGGCAAAGGCCGTAACGGCCACCGGCGTTGTGGTGGCGGTTCCGCCCGATTTCATGTGGATGTAGACCGCGTCAGGATCGATGTCCTGCCAGTCAAGCAGGTCGCGTTCCTGCATGTGCACCGTCAGGGGAATGATGTGGACGCCAAGCTTGAGGGCTTCCTCCATGGGGAGGTCACAGGTCGAGTCGGTCAGCACAGCGATCATTCATCAATTCTCAGGCCCAGCTCATCTGGGCGTCTGTGTTGTTTTTCTCGTCCTTGTCAGTACTTTGGGGGTGGTGGGGGGGGGTGCCAGCGGTGGATCTTGAGCAGCAATCTTAAGGTTTACAGGGAAATTGTATGGGGCCGCTATACTTCGCAGCCATGCCTACGCCTGCCTTTCCCAGCCCACCGCACGGACGCCGCCCTTGAAAATCGCGGTGCTTTGCCATGCCAGCGCGGGCGGCTCGGGTGTCGTGGCCACCGAGCTGGGCCTGAAGGTTGCGCGAGCCGGCCATGAGGTGCATTTCGTGGGTTCGGCGCAGCCGTTCCGGCTCTCGGGCCAGGGCGGCATGCACGGGCCGTACTTTCATCAGGTCAGCGGCTTTGCCTACGCATTGTTCGAGCAGCCTTACCCGGAACTGGCCGCCGCCAACACCCTGACCGAGGTGATGCTGGAATACGGCGTGCAGCTGGCGCACGCGCACTACGCCATTCCGCATGCGACGGCGGCCATTCACGCGCGGGCCATCGTGGGCTCCGGGCGGGTGCTGACCACCCTGCACGGCACTGACGTCACGCTGGTGGGCGCCGAACCGGCCTTCCGCCACACCACCCGTCACGCCATTGAACGCAGCGACCACGTCACCGCCGTCTCGCAGTTCCTGGCGGACCAGACACGCGAGGTCTTCGGTACTGACCGCGAGATAGAGGTCATTCACAACTTCGTGGACGCCGAGCGCTTCCGGCGCATCACCGATCCCGAGGTGCGGCTGCGCTTCGCCCATCCAGAAGAGGCGCTGCTGGTGCATGTCAGCAATTTCCGCCCGGTCAAGCGGGTGGAAGACGTGGTGCAGGTGTTTGCCCGCGTGGCCTCCGAGATGCCGGCCCGGCTGCTGATGATCGGCGACGGCCCGGAGCGCCCGCGCGCCTTTGAACTGGCCCAGCAGCTCGGCGTGATCGGCCGGACGCATTTCCTGGGCTCGTTTCCCGACGTGGAGACGGTGCTGGGCATCAGCGACCTGTTCCTGCTGCCCAGCAGCAACGAGAGTTTTGGTCTGGCCGCCCTGGAAGCCATGAGCTGCGAGGTGCCGGTGGTGGCCGCCCGCGCCGGAGGCATTCCCGAGGTCGTGGAGGACGGCGTAACCGGCTTCCTGCACCCGGTGGGCGACGTGGACGGCATGGCCGACGCGGCGCTGAGGGTGCTGCGGGACCGTCAGCTGTACCTGGGCATGGGGGCGGCGGCGCGGCATGCGGCCACCACGCGCTTCTCCCCTGCCCTGATCGTGCCGCAGTATCTGGAGGCTTACGAGCGGGTGATCCGGGCCGGTTAAGAGGTTGAGGATGGACGAGTTCCATCTCATTCACTTCAGCTTCTCCATACAAGTGAAAAGATTCACGATAGACCATACTCGTGAAATTTTAGTTCACTGGATATCTTCAGCCAAGGTCTCGACGTTCCAGCGCCCCTCCAGTTGCCTTAACTGGGTCAGGGCCGCGTTGGTGTGGGTGAAACGGCCAGAGCGCCACGTCTGGACCACCGGGTCACCCAGCAGCCGAATCAGCACCGAGATCAGCACGCCGCCGTGCGACACGACAATGGGTGTCCCGCCCCCTTCCAGCACAGGTTTCAGCGCCGCCTCAAAACGATCTGCCACGTCCTGCTGGCTCTCGCCGCCCGGAAACGCGACGCGGTCACCCGGACCGACAAGTTCGTCGAACCGCCCGTCCAGATCGCTGTAGGGCCGCCCCCGCCACGCGCCAGGATCAATCTCCTGAAGACCGTCCAGCACCGTAACAGTGACGCCCAGCAGGTCCGCAACGGGCGCGGCGGTCTGCTGGGCGCGGGCGTAGGTGCTGGCGAAAATGCGCGGTGAATCGGGATTGAGTGCGGCAATCCTGCGGGCCAGCGCGTGGGCCTGGGCGTAGCCCTGGGCTGTCAGGCCGTCATGCCGGCTGTCCGGGCCGCGCAGGACCCCCTCGACGTTGCCGGCAGTCTGCCCGTGGCGGGCCAGGAACAGGCGGGAAGCGGGTGCGGAACAGGTCACAGCCCGAGTGTAGCCATTCCGGGACCCACGGACGTCAGCCCTTCCCACACGCCCCGGACCTCCTGCACCGTGAAGCGGGCGAACAGTTCCTCGCTATACCAGTGTTCCTGACGGGTGCGGGCAATGGCATGGCGGTGCGCCTGCCCGTGGTACGCATAGGCGCGCATGCTGGACTGATCCTGCCACACGCTGAAGGTGGCCTGCTGAAGCACCGGCCACTCGCCCAGGCCCATCGCTGAAACCAGGCCGGGCTGGTCCGGAAGGAACACCTGGGTGCCTGGCACCGCCCGCCAGAAGGCCGCCAGCCGGGAGGGCCGGATCACCGCGCGGGTCAGGACGGCGATGGGCTGGTGATCAGCCGCAGCATTCACGACAGGCGGGCCAAGCGGCTCCTGGCCGGCCCAGCGCCCGTGCCAGCGCAGGGGAGACAGCAGCAGGGTGGTGGTGTCGGCGACCTGTTCCCGCTCCTGACAGCGCCAGGGACTGTCCTCGAACAGGTCAAAGGCGGTCCGCGACTGCCACACGGCGAAACGCGCCCAGCGGCCCAGATCCACACTGAGCGAGAGGGTGGAGCCGCGCCCGGTGCCCAGCAGGCGGTAGAAGGTCAGGCCCGGCAGCCCGCGCAGATGCGCGTGATCGGTGGCCATGCGCCGCATCCCCGCACGCCGGTCAGCAGGCGCGTAACGGTTGACCGTCAGGGTCACGACTTGCTCGCCAGGGGTGGGAACGGACAGCGGCGCAGGCATCCGCGTCAGTCTAGACGGGGGCTGGACGCAGAATTTGGCCTGACCTACTTTTCCCCCGCCAGGATGGGCTGCGTCGCGGGCGGCTAGCTCTGCGGCCAGCCTTCCGGCACGTCCTGCCACGCCTCCTGCCGTCCGTACGGCACGATGTCCAGGTAGCCGTAGATGCCGATCAGGTTCTCGACACCGCGCCCGGAGGTGGAGTAGGTGAGGTACGGTCGGCCGTCCACCATCAGAAAGGCGCTGTAGCCGGGGCGTTCGCCTCCGTCCTCGCCGGTCCAGCCCCAGTCCCGGTTGAAAGTGTTGGAGAATGACGAGTACCATGGGACGTCCCAGCCCTTCTCCTGACCGTACGCCTGCAGCTTCTCAATGGGCGCACGGGAGATTCGGACGAATGAGATGTCGGCAGCGTGGAGGGTGGGAAGGTGCAGTTTGCTGTTGTCGGCCCCATAGGTGCAGGCCGGGCAGCCCCGCTCCCACTCGGGCTGAAACATGAAGTGGTGCACGATCAGTTGCGGGCGCCCCCCAAACAGGTCGGTGAGGGTGATGGGGCCGTCCTCACCCATGAACACATAGTTCTCGACCTCGGTCATGGGAAGAAAACGGCGCTGGGTGGCAATGGAATCAGAGAGGCGGGTGGCGGCCTTTTCAAGGTTAAGAATGGCGTCCCGCCGCCGCTGCCAGCTGGCCCGGTCGACAATGGGAGGATGCGCTGAACCAGGGATGCTCATCAGAAACTCCTTTCGGCTGCGGATGCTGCCGCGCCGGATTGTCACACTCACGACACTAGTACGTCATACACAGAATGTCAATTAGTTTTTCTTAAAATGGACGACTCACCATGAATGCCGGGTTTGCCTGGATCACGGTCTTTTCCCCGCCTCTCCCCTATGCTGGGCAGGTGCATTTCGACGACCTGCCTGTGCTTCCCACCACCCCTGGTGTGTACATCTTCCGCAAGGGGGGTGTGCCGATCTACATCGGCAAGGCCAACAACATTCGCAGCCGGGTGGGACAGCACTTCAAGGCGGGCGGCAAGAGCGGCAAGTTCACCGCGCTGGCCGAGTCGCTGGAATTCATCACCGCCCGCAATGAGGTTGAGGCCCTGGTCCTGGAAGCCAACCTGATCAAGCAGCACCGCCCGCACTACAACGTCACACTGAAGGACGACAAACACTATCCCTTTCTGAAGCTGACCAACGAGCCGTTCCCGATGCTGGTGGTCACGCGGCGGGTGCTCAAGGACGGCGGCAGCTATTACGGCCCGTACCCGGATTCCTCGGCGGTGCGGCGGGTCAAGCACCTGATCGACACCATGTTTCCGCTGCGCAAGAACAGCGGCCTGCCGATGCAGAAGAAGCCGCGCCCCTGCCTGAACTTTCATATGGGGCGCTGCCTGGGGCCGTGCGTGGACAAGGCCGATCCGGCACAGTACGCCCGCGTCGTGGATGACGTGAAATCACTGCTGGAGGGCCGCGCCGCGCCGGTGATTACCCGCCTCAAAGAAGACATGCAGGTGGCCGCGCGGGGGCAGGACTTTGAGCAGGCCGCCCGCGTGCGTGACCGCGTGCAGGCGGTTCAAAAACTGTTCGGCACCGAACAGCACGCCTTTGTCAGTGACGAGACGGACCTGGACTTCCTGGGCGTGGCGCAGGCCGGGGAATACGCGATGGTGCAGCTGTTCCGTATGCGCGGCGGGCGGGTGGTCGGGCGCGACAAGCGTTTCCTGACCAGCGCCGAGGAAGGCACGCCCGGCGAGATCGTGGGGGCCTTCGTGCAGGATTACTACACCCAGGCGACGCACGTGCCTCCGCTGATTCTGCTGCCCGCCGAATTCGAGGACGCGCCGCTGTGGAGCGTGTTTCTGAGCGAGAAGGCCGGGCGCAAGACCGCCATGCGGACGCCCAAGCGCGGCGACAAGGTGGACCTCGTGGAGATGGCGCAGCGCAACGCGGTCAACGGGCTGGACTCGGAACTGGCACTTCTGGAACGCCGGGGCGACCATCCGGGGCTGGACGCGCTGCGCGAGGTACTGGCGCTTCCGGACCGCCCGTGGCGCATCGAGGGTTATGACAACTCGAACCTGTTCGGCACCAACATCGTCTCCGGCATGGTGGTCTTCGAGGGTGGACGGGCGCGGCGCGGCGAGCACCGCCGGTTCAAGGTCAAGGGCCTCGATCACCCCGACGACTACACCTCCATGAAGCAGACCGTGTCCCGCAGATTCACGGGCAGTCTGGCCGACAAGCTGCCGCTGCCGGACCTGATCGTGATCGATGGCGGGCGCGGGCAGGTGAACGCGGCACTGGACGCGCTGAAAGAGGCGAACATCCGGGTGCCGGTGGTGGGGCTGGCCAAGCGCGAGGAAACCATCATCCTGCCGGGACGCTACGGAGCGCAGTGGTGGCTGGATACGGGCACCGAGGTCGGCGTGAACCGCGAGATGCTGCTGCTGCAAACCCATCCGGCCCTGCGCATTCTGATCGCCGTGCGTGACGAGGTTCACCAGTACGCCATCACCTACCACCGCAAATTGCGCGGTCAGGACATGCTGCGCAGCGTCTTCGACGATCTGCCGGGCATTGGGCAGAAACGGCGCGACGCGCTGCTGGAGGAGTTCTCCAGCCTGGAGGATCTGGCCGCCGCCCCGGTCGAGCAGATCGCCGCCGTGCCGGGCATGAACGCGCGGGCCGCGCAGAGCGTCAAGGAATTTCTGAGCCAGCGTGAGGCCAATCGGGTGCCGCTGGGCTAACGGTTCAGCGTCTGCACACCGCGCCTTGTCACAACCTTTCAAGTGTGTGGGGGTGTGGATTCCTGCCCGGCCCCGGCGGCAACACTGCCGGACATGACCAACGACCCCGTGACCAACCAGTACGAGATGCGCGACCCGCTTAGCCAGTACCCGCGCCCGCCGTTCCCGAAGCAGCCGCAGCCTGCGCCGGGGCTCGCCAGCAGGATGGATCCGAAGCCGGACCACGGTGAGGACAGCTATGTCGGCTTTGGCCGCCTGAAGGGCCGGCGGGCGCTGATCACCGGGGCCGACTCGGGCATCGGGCGGGCGGTGGCCATTGCCTTTGCGCGTGAAGGCGCGGACGTGGCCCTCAACTACCTGGCCGTCGAGGAAAGCGACGCCGAGGAAGTGGTCCGGCTGATTGAGGCGGCAGGACAGAAGGCGGTGGTGATTCCCGGTGACCTGAAGAACGAGGCGTTCTGCCAGGAACTGGTGGAACGGGCGGTGGACGGCCTGGGAGGGCTGGATATTCTGGTCAACAACGCGGGCAAGCAGACGGCAGTGGACGACATCGCCGACATCACCACCGAGCAGTTCGACGACACCATGAAGACCAACATCTACGCCATGTTCTGGATCACCAAGGCCGCGCTGCCGCACATGCAGGCGGGATCGACGATCATCAACACCACCTCGATCCAGGCCAGTCAGCCGTCCCAGAACCTGCTGGACTACGCGATGACCAAGGCAGCGATGGCGAACTTCACCGGTGGCCTGGCCAAGCAGGTGGCGGCAAAGGGCATCCGGGTCAATGCTGTGGCCCCTGGTCCGTACTGGACGGCCCTGCAGCCCAGCGGTGGACAGCCGCAGGAAAGCGTGATGAAGTTTGGCGAGAAGGTGCCGCTGGGCCGCCCCGGCCAGCCGGCCGAGATTGCGCCGCTGTACGTGCTGCTGGCCTCGCAAGAGTCGAGCTATATGACCGGCAACGTGTATGCCAGCACGGGTGGCACGCTGTACTGAGCGCGGTCTGCGCTGCCCTTTTCTTCTTCAGAAAGCATGGAGCACAGTTCTGTCCCCAACGTTCAGCACAACGGCAGAAATCTTCACAGGATCAAGGAAGACCGCCCTCTTCAACTTCGAAGGGGGCGGTGTCTGGTGGGGTGGTCCTGCGCGGTCACGCGGGCCGGAGCCGCTGGAACAGGGCGCGCAGGCTGAGGCGGGGGCGGTCCTCGCGGGCGGGGCGGGCCTGTCTCGCGCGGCTGGCCTGGGCGGCTTCCTGCTGGAAATCCTGGGCGCGTTGCTGGCCGTACTGAAGGTCAAAATGCATGGTGTGTTCCCTGTGGGCGCTGGTTGCCACTGCGGCATCCTGGGGTCCAGCGCGGATGAACCTATGGTGCGCCGCGCGGCCCCCTGAGCACATCGGACGGGTGGCTGATCACGGCTGGGCAAATTGGCCTAGCGGCGCAGATGACTGGACCACCTGCGGGCCGGGTCCACAGCGGGCGGTGGACAAGAACAGGCGCGGAGCGTTAAGCATCCGCCAAGCGCATAGACACGCCGGGCGGAGTGTAATAACGGCGTGTTGTCGCAGCTGCCCCGGGAGATCGTTGCCTTCGTCAGGGCCCACTGGCGTAGCCTGTTGATGCTCCTGCTGGGCGTCCTGCTGCCGCTGGTGCTAATCGCCGAGCTGACTGAGGATCTCTTCCGCGACGGTGGGTTCGCCTGGGACGGGGCCATCCTGGAGTGGTACCGGGCGCACCGCACGCCGACGCTGACAGGACTGGCCGTTGCGCTGGGGGTGATCGGTGGGGTGAAGGTGCTGCCGCTCATCGCGCTGGGCATCGCGCTGCTGCTGGCGCGGGCAGGTGGGCGCGTCCATGCGTGGTATCTGGCCTTTGCCCTGTCGGGGGCCGCGCTGCTCAATGTGCTGGCCAAGGTGATCTTCCAGCGCCCCCGCCCGGATGAGCTGGGCGCCGTGCTGGTGGAGGCAGGCTTCAGCTTTCCCAGCGGGCACGCGATGTCCAACGCGGCGTTCGGCATCGCGCTGGGCCTGGTCTTCTGGCGGTCGCGCGTGGGCTGGCCCGTGGCGGTGCTGGGCGTGTGTTGGGGCGTTCTGGTGGCGGCCAGCCGCAATTACCTGGGCGTGCACTACCCCACCGATGTGATCGTGGGCTTTCTGAGCGCTGCGGCCTGGGCGTATGGCCTGTACCTGCTGATGGCTCGGCGCTGGCCGGCCCTGCGGAACTCTCCGGGCGGACTTGGCGATACCCGGTCACCCGCCGACCATGCCCTGCCGCAGAGGGAACGGGAGCGGGACCACACGCGGTAAGGGTTTCATCTGGCAGAGATGCTCCTGAAATCTCCAGCCGGCAACGCCTCAACAGCACTTTCGAAAGCAACCAAACTCGGATCGTTCAACAAATTACGATCTTTCTATCAGGTGACCCACTGGGCCAGTCAGGCGCTGTCCTGTATCTGGGACCGTCACGCTGATGCAGGTGGCGCGGGAAGCGGGTGTCTCACCCAGCACCGTGTCGCCCATTTTGAACGGCACCGCCCCGGCAGCGTAGTACCCGGAGCGTATGCCTTCCAAGTTGGGGACGAGTCGGCCAGGGTCCGCCTGCCCTGGGTGGGTCCAGCGGATCAGACCGTCCGTGTGGGCGGCCTGACTCCACTTCTCGGATTCTGGCCCATTGGTCGTTCTCTTCTAGTGATTTAATTCACGATATTTTGTGCTCGTGAAATTCTTGTTCCCTACTTAAATAATGTTTTCCTGGCCTCGTCAGTTGCCCACCGCCACAGGCTGACCCAGCCCGAAGGCGGCGTGGACGGCGCGCGTGGCCTCGTCCACCTGATCGCCCTCGATGGCGACGCTGATGTTCAGCTCGCTGCTGCCCTGGGAAATCATCAAGATGTTGATGTCCTGCGAGGCCAGAGCCGTGAACAGTCGCGCTGAGACGCCCCGCTGGCCGCGCATGCCGCTGCCCACGATAGCGAGGACCGCCACGTCAGACTGCCGGTCCACCTTCAGTTCACGGCTGACCCCGGCCCGCAGGGCGGACAGGGTGCGCTCGGCGTCACCGCTCTGGACCGCCAGCGAGACGTTGCTCATGGAGCTGCTCTGGGAGACCATCAGCAGGGTGATGTTCTCACGGGCAATGGCGTCAAAGACGCTGGCAATCACCTCCGGGATGCCCAGCACACCCGCGCCGCTGATATTGATGATCGACACGTTGCGGATGGCAGTCACGGCCTTGACCGGGTGCCCGGCCTCGTCCTGGGCCTGGGCCTGCACCAGCGTGCCGGGAAAGTCGGGATCGGCGGCGCTCTTGACCCGCAGGGGGATGCCGCTTTCCTGCAAGGGCGTCACTGCCAGCGGGTGCAGCACCTTTGCGCCGAAATAGGCCAGTTCCATCACCTCGCCGTAGCTCAGGACGGTAATGTTGCGGGCATCCTTGACCACGCGTGGGTCGGCGCTCATCACGCCGTCCACGTCCTTCCAGGCCCAGACCTCGTCGGCGCCCAGCGCCTTGCCGATGATTGTGGCTGAAAAGTCGGTGCCGCCGCGCCCCAGGGTGGTGATCGCGCCGCGTTCGGTCTCCCCCATGAAGCCCGACACCACCGGCGTGACCCCGGCGGCCAGCAGCCCGCTCAGCCGGTCCCTGACGCGTTCGTAGGTGGTGGGCAGCGGCTTGGCATTGCCAAAGTGCTGATCGGTCAGGATGCCTGCCTCACCGCCGGTCAGGTGGTGGGACCGGAAACCCTGGCCCTCCAGCGCCAGCGCCATCAGCGGGGCCGAGAGCCGCTCGCCGAAGGCCACGATCAGGTCACGGCTGCGCGGGGTCAGCTCGCGCAGCAGGTACACGCCGTACACCGCCTGACGCAGCGTCTCGTGCATCTCGCGGATGTCGCGCACCGTGGCGCTGTCGGGCGCCGCGCCGAGCTCCTGGGCCGCCGTGAAGTGGCGCGTCCGCAGCGCAGCGATCTCGTCGTTGGCGGCGGCGATGTCACCGGATTCGGCGGCGTCGGCCAGGGCCAGCAGTCCGTTGGTCACGCCCGCCATCGCGGACACCACCACCACGACTTTCACGCCCAGCGAGACGCTGCGGCCCGCCAGCGAGGCGCTGTGGCGAATGGCTGCCGAGTCCTGCATGTTGGTGCCGCCGAATTTCATCACGAGAAGGGTGTCGCTCATGGGACCCAGTATGGGGCGACGCTGGGGGGGGAGGAGGGGGAAGTCTGGTCAGCACATGAAAAAAGAATTGAGGCCCACCGCGACGCTCCCACCGAATTCAGCCTCAGTGTCCCGAATGGTCCGTCCCCGTGGCGTGCATCGGCGGAGGCTGACCTGAGAGCGAGGCCGTGACCCCCAGCACCGCCAGCAGGGTCAGCGCCTCGGCGGCCAGGCGGCGGCGCACGCCCTGGCCGGTGGCAAAGGCGTGGCGCACAAGAATGGCGGCCAGCAGTGCCAGCCCCACCACCGCCACCTTGAACAGCAGCGTGCGCCCGTAGGCCGAGGTGGACAGCCCCAGAGGGTTACCCGCGTGTTCCAGGGACATACACACGCCACTTACGCCCAGGGTCAACACCGCGCCCAGGGCGTAGGGGGTGAACCGGCGGGCCAGGGCGGCGCTGGCCCCCGCCCGGGTCAGCAGGGCAAACACGCCACCCACCCACATGCACATGGCCCCGGCGTGTAGCGCGTGCAATACGTGAACGGCCTGTCCGTGCGAGGCCCCGTGACCAATTCCGGCCAGCCCCCACAGCAGGACGCCGCCGGCCCCCAGGGCAGACAGGCGGGACAGCGCTGCCAGCTCAGCTGCCAGCAGCACTAGGCCGCCGATCCACGACACCAGCACGGCGCGGTTCACCGTTCCGCTCCTGGGGCTGAGGAAAGGCATCGGCCTGCTCGGCGGCCACCCAAGAAGCACACCAACCCTCTAAGAGTCGGCTGCCACCCCTCGACTCCCCAATCAGGGCCACCTTGGATGCGGGCCGGGTCCACCACCCTGTCTCGGTTCAATACACTGCCCCCGGCGTGCGCTCTCCCTGCGGGACGGACTCCTGGCCTGCCTTATGCTGGCTGCCGCCCCCCTGACCATCCGGCCTGGAGGTTTGCGCCGCTGTGTGACCAGCCTTACGCTTTGGTGTAGATAAGACACCAAGCCGGAACGGATTTGAGCCGTTAGACTGAACCATGAGAGGTCAGTCGCCGCCCAGCGTGGACGGCGGCCCTCAGGACTGGAGGCAACATGACAGGAAACAACACGGGCAAGATGAAAGTGGGCATCAACGGGTTTGGCCGCATCGGGCGTCTGGTGTTCCGCATTCTGGTGGAACGCGGCGTGGACGTGGTGGCCATTAACGATCTGACCGACAACAAGACGCTGGCCACCCTGCTGAAGTACGACTCCACCGCCGGACGTTTCGATGGCACGGTAGAGTACGACGACGACAGCATGACGGTGAACGGACAGAAGATTCACACGCTGGCCGAACGCGATCCCGCCAACATCAAGTGGGGCGAGATGGGCGCCGAGATCGTGATTGAGTCCACCGGCATCTTCACGAGCCGCGAGGGCGCGAGCAAGCACATGGAGGGCGGCGCCAAGAAGGTCCTGATCACCGCGCCGGCCAAGAACGAGGACTTCTCCATCGTGCTGGGCGTCAACGAGCAGGACTATGACCCCAAGAACCACCACATCATCAGCAACGCGAGCTGCACCACCAACAGCCTGGGCGCGCCAATGAAACTGCTGGACGAGGCCTTCGGCATCGAGAAGGCCATCATGACCACCGTCCACAGCTACACTAACGACCAGCGCATCCTGGATCTGCCGCACAGCGATCTGCGCCGCGCCCGCGCCGCCGCCATCAACATCATCCCCACGTCCACGGGCGCGGCCAAGGCCGTCTCGCAGGTGTACCCCAAGCTGAAGGGCAAGTTCGACGGCACCTCGCTGCGCGTGCCCACCCCCGTCGGCTCAATCAGCGACGTGGTGGTCATCCTAGGCCGCGACGTGACCGTGGACGAGGTCAACGACGTGTTCCGCAAGGCCGCCGAGACCACCCACAAGGGCATCATCAGCTACACCGAGGACCCGATTGTGCTTCAGGACATTGTGGGCGACCCGCACAGCGCGATCATCGACGGCGGCCTGACCATGGCGATGGGCAACCTCGTCAAGTTCTTCTCGTGGTACGACAACGAGTGGGGTTACAGCAACCGCATCGCCGATCTGGTGGAACTGGTTCAGGAAAAAGGCGTCTAAACATTGACGGAAGATGGCGGAGGGCACACGCCTTCTGCCATCTTTTTTACCGACAGGAGAAACGATGAAAAACCTCGATCAACTCGACGTGAGCGGCAAGCGCGTGCTGGTTCGCGTGGATTACAACGTGCCGGTCAAGGACGGCGTGGTGCAGGACGACACCCGCGTGACCGCCAGCCTGCCCACCATTAATAAGCTGCTGGAGATGGGCGCGGCCTCAGTGGTACTGATGAGCCATTTCGGGCGGCCCAAGAACGGGCCGGAGGCGAAATACAGCCTGAAACCCGTGGCGGACGTACTGTCTAGAACACTTGGGCAGGACGTGACCTTTATCGACAGCCTGCCGTCCAGCGACGAGACGCTGGTGGCGGTGCGGAATCTGGGCGCGGGAGGCGTGGCCCTGCTGGAAAACGTGCGCTTTGAGGCCGGCGAGGAGAAAAACGATACCTCGCTGAATGCCCGGCTGGCCCGACTGGGCGACGCCTTCGTGCTGGACGCCTTCGGCAGCGCCCACCGGGCGCACTCGTCGGTCAGCGGCGTGGCGGCCGAGTTGCCGCACGCGGCGGGCCTGCTGCTTCAGCGCGAGGTGGACGCGCTGGGCCAGTTGCTGCACGATCCGGCGCGGCCCTACGTGGTGATCATCGGTGGGGCAAAGGTCAGCGACAAGATCAAGGTCATCGAGAATCTGCTGCCCCGCGTGGACCGCATGTTGATCGGCGGCGGCATGGCCTACACCTTCATCAAGTCGCGGGGCGGCCAGATTGGGGCCAGCATTCACGAGGATGACCAGCTGGGTCTGGCCGCCCGCCTGCTGGCCGAATTCGGCGACAAGCTGATGCTGCCCAGCGACGTGATTGCCGCTGACGCCTTCAGCGCGGACGCGAACACCAAAGTCTTGCCAAGTGACCAGATTCCCGACGGCTGGCAGGGGCTGGATGCCGGACCGGACACGGTGAAGGCCTACACGGAGGCGCTGCAGGGCGCAAAGACCGTGTTCTGGAACGGGCCGCTGGGCGTCTTCGAGTTCGAGGCCTTCGCGGGCGGCACGAACGCGATTGCCGCCACCGTGGGCAACCTGGGTGACGCCTACACCGTCATCGGCGGCGGCGACAGCGTGAGTGCCATTAACAGGAGCGGGCAGGCCGACAAGGTCTCGCACATCAGCACCGGCGGCGGCGCGAGCCTGGAACTGCTGGAAGGCCAGGCGTTGCCGGGCGTGGAGGCGATGGCATGAGCACTCAGAACCTGCTGGCCCTGAACTGGAAGATGAACAAGACCCCCGCCGAGGCCAGGGGCTGGGCCGAGGAACTGCGTGAGCGACTGGAGCCCGGCGAGGCCGAGCTGGCGGTCATGGCCCCGTCCATTGCGCTGCCGTCACTGGCCGCGCACCTGCCGCCCGGCGTGGCGCTGGGGGCGCAGGACGTCTCGGCCCACGAGTCCGGCGCGTACACCGGCGAGATCAGCGCCGCCATGCTGGTGGACGTGGGCGCGAAGTACGTGGTGGTGGGCCACAGCGAGCGCCGCGAGTACCACCACGAATCCGACGCCGATGTGGCCGCAAAAGCCCGGCAGGCGCAGGCCAACGGGCTGATTCCGATTGTCTGCGTGGGCGAGGGCCTGGACGTGCGCGAGAAGGGCGAGCAGGTGGCCTACACGCTGGGGCAACTGGAGGGCAGCCTGTCGGGCGTCGGGCCGGACGTGGTGGTGGCCTACGAGCCGGTGTGGGCCATCGGCACGGGCAGGACCGCCACGGCCGACGACGCCGAGGAACTGGCCGCCGCCATCCGGGACGCACTGACCGAGAGGTTCGGTGGTGACGCCGACGGCATTCGCATCCTGTACGGCGGCAGCGTCAAGCCGGACAACATTGCCAGCATCTGCGGCAAGCCCAACGTGAACGGCGCGCTGGTGGGTGGCGCGAGCCTGAAGGTGCCGGACGTGATCGGCATGAACGACGCGTTGAAGTAGATCGCAGACACCCAAACTCCCCCACCCGGCAACGGAATGGGGGCGTTTTCGCGTTGTGGCTCGTCCTACACTCCGGTCATGGGCACCTGGATCAGCCATTTCCGTATTGCCGAGCGCCTGCTCGAGCACCTTCCCGACCTCGACGCCGAGGCATTCATCCTGGGCAACGTCGCACCCGACTCCGGGCGTCCAAATGCGGACTGGACGGCGTTTGACCCGCCCAAGACCGAGACTCATTTCCTCCGGCCAGGAGAGGACGAGGGCCGCATCCGGGACCTGCAATTTTACCGCGACTTCGTGCGCCCGACTCTGCTGGAGGACCGGCAGGCCGCCAGCTTTGTGGTGGGCTATTTCACGCATCTGGTCTCTGACAACCTGTGGATGCATCTGATCGGCCAGCCCTGCGAAGACATGTTTGCGGCGGAGTTCAGCGCGAACCGCGCCGCCACCTGGAACCGCGTGAAGGACGACTGGTACGGCCTGGACCACAAATACCTGCGCGATGTGCCGGACAACGTGTTCTCACAGGTGGTGATGGGCGCAGCGAATCCCTCCTCTCCCCTCACCTTCCTGCCCACAGAGGCGCTGGCCGACCGGCTGGACGACCTGCGGGTCTTTTACGGGCAGCCCGGAGACCTCACCCTGGATCGTCCGTACCCCTACCTCAGCGAGGCCAGCATGAACCAGGCCGTGCAGGACAGCGCGCAGATCATCGCGGAGCTGCTGGCTCGCCTGACGGCCGGCGACATTCCAGACACGGCAGAGGTGTCGCTGCACCTTCTCAGGTTGCCAGCGCCCTACGTGCTGCCGTGACGACAGGAGGGGGACCCGGTGACTATGGGTCCCCCTCCGTCACGCCTGTGTGTCAGGGCGCGGCCGCCAGGGTCAGACCTTGCCAAGCAGCTCCTCCAGCCGGTCCACATAGCCTGCCAGGGTACGGAATGTCGCCTCCACCGGCTCCGGGCTGAGCATGTCCACGCCCGCTTGCTTCAGCGCGTCGATTGGATCGAGGCTGCCACCGGATTTCAGGAAGCGCAGGTAATTCTCGCGGGCGGCGGCCTCGTCCTGGCCGAACTGCTCCAGCAGCTGGTGCGCCGCGCTGATGCCGGTGGCGTACTGGTAGGCGTAGAAATTGGCGTACAGGTGGGTGGAAAACTGCGCCCACAGGATGCCGCTGCGCTCGCGGTCCATGGTCACGCCGTCGCCGTAGCCCTGCGAGAGCAGATCGGCCGTCAGCTCGTTCAGGTCCGGGGCGCTCAGGGTGCCGCCCGCCTCAATGCGGCGGTAGCACTCCAGCTCGAAGGCGGCCAGCGTGGGCATGATGAAGAAGTAGCGGTGGAAGTTGCCCAGCGCCTCCTCGATGATGGCGACCTCCAGCTGCGTGTCCCCGGCGGCGCGGGCCTGTTCCAGCAGGTGCTTGCGGACCATGGCCTGATTGAAATTGCTGGCGACTTCGGCGTGAAACAGCGTGTAGCGCGGCACCGAATACGGGTGTTCGCGCATGGAGAGCAGGGAGTGCATCGAGTGGCCGATCTCGTGGGCCAGGGTGCTGTAGCTGCCCAGCGTGCCGTTCCAGGTCATGAAGATGAATGGCTTGACCCGCCCGCCACCGTTGCTGTACGCGCCCTGGCGTTTGCCGTCGTTCTCGGCGTAGTCGGTCCAGCGGTCCTCAGTCAGGCCGAAGCGCAGGTCCCGGACGTACTCCTCGCCCAGCGGGGCCATGCCGGCGGCGATCCAGTCCACCGCCTGCGCGTACTCCACCTTGCGGGGCGGCACCAGCGACGCCTTGACGTCGTACTCGCGCAGTTCCTTCAGGCCCAGCCAGTCGCGGCGCACGCGCCAGTAGCGGTGCCAGATGGGGGTGTTGGCGCGGTAGGTCGAGAGCAGCGTGGTCACCACCTCGGTGGGAATGCGGTCCGGGGCCAGCGAGGCGGTGATGGCATCGGGGTAATGGCGGGCGCGGGCCAGAAAGACGCTCTGGCGCACGTTGGTGACGTACATGGCGGCCTGTGAGTGGCGGGCCGCCAGGTGGGCGTCGACGTAGTTCTCCCAGGCCTCGCGCCGCACCTCGCGGTCCGGGCCGCTGACCAGGCTGTCCACGTTGCCCTGCGTGACCTTGACACCCCCGGCCGTGCCGAAGCGCAGGTCCATGTTGGCCAGCGCCGGGTGAATGCCGCGCTCCGAGGCGAAGGGCGAGGCCACCGCGCCCAGCAGTTCCTCGACCTCGGCGCTGCGGACGTGGGGGCGGTTGCGGAGAATGCGCTGCAGCCGCACGCGCTGATCGGCGAAATCCGGACGCTGCAGCCATTCGTTGACCGTGCCCTCGTCCTGCGCCAGCAGTTCCGGGCGGAAGAACGCCGACACGCTGCCGTACCGCGCGGCGATGCTGCTCGCGCGGTCACGGCGGGCGGCGGCCACCGCGTCGTGACCATCCACGCTCGCGCTCATGCTGGCGTAGGAGAAGAAGCGGGCCAGACGCAGTTCCACGTTGTCGGCTGCCTGCAGATAGGCCAGCAGGGCCTCGGGGCTGGTCAGGCCTCCGGCGTAGGCGGCCAGCGCGTCGATGGCCCCCGGCAGCGCCTCGGCCTCGGCCTCCCAGGCTTCAGGGGTAGCAAACAGCGCCTCAATGTCCCAGGTCTGCTCCCGGGGCACGTCGGCGCGGGTGGGAAGGCTGCGGGGCGGTCCGGCGGAATGAACTGTGGTCATGACCCCGAGGCTAGAGCATTCGGGACCGGAAAGTCAGCAGAAAGGCGGGGCCGGGCCCTGAGAAGCTCAGGCCGACGGCGCCCCAGTCGGCTGGGCCAGCAGCCCAATGGCGTACTCCGCCATTCTGCGCGGGATGTCCACGCCGGTGGTCGACACGCTGTTCTTGAACTCCATGGTGTGGTTGATCTCGATGACCAGCAGGCCGCCCCACTCGTTCCGGGACTGCGGGTCTTCCACCAGATCAATGGCCACGATCCGGCCGTCCACGGCGGCGGCGGCCCGCACCGCCAGATCACGGAGTTCGGGGGTGACCTCGCAGTTGCTGGCCTTTGCGCCGCGCGCCGTGTTGGTGATCCAGTGGTCCGAGGTGCGGTAGATCGCGCCGATGCACTCGCCGCCGATGACAAAGGCGCGGATATCGCGCTCCGGCTTGCGGATCAGCTCCTGCACGTAGAAAATGCCGTGCTGTGGACCGCCTAGAACCGCCTTGTGCTCGATCACGGCCTCCGCGGCGTCGCGGTCATTGAGTCGGCTGACCATGCGCCCCCACGAGCCCACAGTGGGCTTGAGGACCAGCGGGTAGCCCAGGGCCTCGATCTGCTGCAGCGCGGCGTCACCGTCAAACGAGACGCCGGTGCGCGGGGTGGGCAACCCGGCGGCGTACAGGCGGGCATTGGTGGCCAGTTTGTCGCCGCACAGCTCGATGACGTGGCCGGGGTTGATCACCTGCACGCCAAAACCCTCCAGCGCACGGGTCACGGCGTGCCCACGCGTCTGGCTGACGCAGCGTTCGATGGCCACCTTCCACGGCACGGCCGCCGCCCCTGCCTCGTCGAAGGTCAGTTTTAGGTGCGGAACGTACACCTTGTCGTAGGGCGTGCCCAGGGCGTCCAGCGCCTCGAACAGCATCTTCTCGTCGGGACGGATACGGTCATACAGAACGGCAAGCTCGGCCATGGCAGAAACAGGGAAAAGCCCTCGGCGTCGGGCGGCCAGTGCGGTGTCGCACTGGCCACCCGACGCCGCAGGAGGCTTACTCTCCCCAGTCCTCCGCTTCCTGCGGGGCGGCGGCCAGACGCGGGGGGTCCACCGAGACCACCTCGTACTCCACGCCGGTTTCGTCGTCGATCACCAGTTCACCGAGTTCAGGGTTGCTCAACTCAATGGCTGCACCGGTATCAGGATTTTCAAATTGAATGGTAGTCATATTTTCTCCTCTCGATTGATAGGTTAATTGGATTCTAACTATTCGATTGATATTGTCTAGACAGATCGGCGCCATCCGACTCTTCCTCGAACTCCAGCTCAATGCGGGCATGGCAGTGCGGGCAGGGCACCACACTCACCTCACTGCCGTCAGCGGCCTCCACGGTGGGCGCAGTGGCCAGCAGTTCCTCGGTGACCTCAAACTCCTCGCCGCAACTGGGGCAGGTGGTCAGGATGCCCAGCAGCTCCAGCTCAAAATCGTCGCCGCCGCCGCTGCGGGTCACTTCCATCTCCGCGTTACACGAGTCGCACACGATCACGTCGCCCGGCTGCAATTCGGCGCGGTCCTGATCGCTCAGTTCCAGCACCTCGGCGCAAATGGGGCATTCAATTTCCAGCGTTGCCATGATTTTCAGTCTACGGGGTCTGGGCGTTCACCGGGGAAACGGCCATGTTTCTTGAAGAAGGCCAGGATGCTGCCCTCTGCCAGGGCCTCGCGCAGAAACTCGGGTGGGGGCGGAAGCTGCACGGTGCCGCGCGGGTGGGTCAACACGCCGGTCTCGACGTTCAGCGTGACCGTCTCGCCGTCCTCCAGCACACCGGTCAGGTCTGCCTCGAAGGCCGAAATACCCAGGTTCAGCAGGTTGCGGTAGTGGATGCGCGCAAAACTGGGGGCGACGATGGCCCCGATCTGCAGCTTCTTGAGGGCCTGCGGGGCGTATTCGCGGCTGCTGCCCAGGCCCCAGTTGCGCCCGCCGATCAGCACGTCGCCGGGCCGGACCTGCGCCGCGAATTCCGGACGGGTGTAGTGGAAGGCGAAACTCTGAAATACGTCCTCGCCGGCCATGAACGGCGCGAACTTGCCGGGCAGGATGTCATCGGTGTTCACGCTGTCGCCAAATTTCCACACGCGGGGCATGCGGGCAGTATCGCGCCTGAGCAGGCAGCCGGGGGCCACAGGTCTAAGTGTCTGTTCAGGCGGCTGCGGCGCGGGCCTACGGTTCTTTCCACTCGATGACCGGGCGGCGCCGCAGGAAGAACTGGAACTGAGAACCCAGCAGGACGACGTTGAACAGCACCGCCGAGGGCACGCGGCCCGAGAGATCGGAGACCTTGGCCACTGGGGTGTAGGCGTGATCAGCAGCACCGCCGCGAGGGCCAGCACCAGCAGGGCGTACTTGTTGGTGCGGTAGAACGCCTGACACGTACCACCGCGCGACAGATAAATGCGTCCGCTGGTCAGGTCCGTCCACAGGCCGTCCACGCCCAGGGCCAGGGTGATGTGGGTTCCAACGGAAAAGGCGAAGGCCCGCTCCCGGCGCGACGGGAATCACGCCGATGGACCGGAGGTAATTGGCGTCGGGCATGGCCCAGAGCCTCTCACCGAACCGGCACTGCCATGATATCTGAGCAACTGTTCATATATACTGATGTCCATGGATTCCACCCCCCCCACGTCCGGTGCCGCGCCCCTGCTGTATTTCGTGGACGGCATGGACTGCGCGAGTTGCGTGCAGAAGGTTGAGCAGATGGTGGGCCGCCTGCCCGGCACCGCCGGGGTCAGGACCAGTTTCACCCGGCAGACGCTGCGACTGGAACTGGACGAGGCGCAGACCCCACGCGCCACGCTGGAGAAGAATCTGCTGGCGCTAGGGTACACGCCGGCGCTGCAGGAAACGGCGCAGTCGGCGCACGCAAGCGCGGCAGCCGGTCACCACGATCACGGCGGCAGTCACGGCGCGGAAGGACATCACCATGCCGGGCACGTCCACGAGGTGCTGCCCGCTGGAACGCCGTGGTACCGGGGGCGGCAGGGCAAACTGGTGATCTTCTCGGGGGTGCTGCTGGCGCTGGCGTGGGCCCTGAGCTTCGTCGCGCCCCAGTTCGCGGTGTACGGCTACGTCGCGGCCACGGTGCTGGGCGTGTGGCCGCTGGCGCGGCAGGCGTACGCCAGCGCGCGGCTGGGCGATCCCTTCTCGATCAACATGCTGGTCTCGCTGGCCGCCGTGGGCGCCGTGCTGATCGGGCAGGCGGCCGAGGGCGCGGTGGTGGTGTTCTTCTTCGCCATCGGGGAACTGCTCGAGGGCGTGGCGGCAGGCCGGGCGCGGGCGGGCATTCAGGCGCTGGCGGCGCTGGCCCCCAAGACAGCGCTGCTGGTGGAAGGCAGCGGCACCTGCGAGGTGCCGGCTGACTCGCTACAGATCGGGCAGACCGTGCAGGTGCGCCCTGGCGGACGCGTTCCAGCCGACGGCACCATCCTGACCGGCACGTCCAGCCTGGACGACAGCCCGGTGACGGGCGAGAGCATGCCCGTGACCAAGACGGTGGGCGATCCCGTGTTCGCAGGCAGCATCAACACCGACGGCGCGCTGACCATAGGGGTGGACCGCGAGGCCAGCGACAACACCATTGCCCGCATCATTCATCTGGTGGAGGAAGCCGAGGGCAGCAAGGCGGCCACGGCGCGTTTTATTGACCGCTTCAGCCGGTACTACACACCGGGCGTGGTGCTGGTCTCCGCTCTGGTGGCCCTGGTGCCGCCGCTGCTGCTGGCGGCGGAGTGGTATCCGTGGCTGTACAGGGGCATCACGCTGCTGCTGATCGGCTGCCCGTGTGCGCTGGTGCTGAGCGTGCCAGCGGCCATCACCAGCGGCATCAGCGCGGGCACGCGGCGCGGCCTGCTGATCAAGGGCGGCGCGACGCTGGAAACGATCGGCACGGTCAAGACGGTGGCCTTCGACAAGACCGGCACGCTGACCGAGGGCAGGCCGCGCGTGACCGACGTGCTGGGCATGGACGTGACCGAGGGCGAGGTCTTGCGGCTGGCCGCCGCCGTGGAAGCGGGCAGCGCCCACCCTCTGGCGCAGGCGATCACGAAGGAGGCCGCCGCAAAGAACGTCCGCGTGCCTGTATCGCACGACGCCAGGGCCATCGCCGGGAAGGGCGTCAGCGCGACGGTGGAGGGGCGCGGCCTGTTCATCAGCTCTCCGCAGCACGCGGCCAGCACCCTGAACGTGACCCCTGACCTCCTGACCAGACTGACCGCGCTGGAGCAGCAGGGCAAGACGGCGGTGGTGCTGCACAGCGCGGACGCGGTGCTGGGCGCCCTGGCGATCCGAGACGAGGCGCGCGAGGACGCCCGCGAGGCCATCACCCGCCTGAAGGCCATGGGCGTCCATAGCGTGATGCTGACCGGCGACAACGCCCGCACGGGCCAGGCCATCGCCGCCGGGCTGGGGCTGGACGTGCAGGCCGGGCTGCTGCCCGAGGACAAGCTCCGCCTTATTTCCGAACTGAAGAAAAACGGCGGCGTGGCCATGGTGGGCGACGGCATCAACGACGCTCCCGCGCTGGCGCAGGCGGACGTGGGCATCGCGATGGGAGGCGGCACCGACGTGGCGCTGGAAACGGCCGACGCGGCGCTGCTGCGCGAGCGGGTGGGCGACGTGGCCGATCTGGTGCAACTGTCCCGCGACACCATGACCAACATCAGGTGGAACATCGGCTTCGCGCTGGGCCTCAAGGCTATCTTTCTGGTCACCACGCTGCTGGGCTACACCAACCTGTGGATGGCAATCCTGGCCGACACCGGAGCCACCGCAATCGTGACCGCCAACGCGCTGAGGCTGCTGGGCTGGAAGGGGCACGGCGTCCGGCTGGCCCGCGCGCCGCGTGAACTTCATGCACCGGGAAGCGTGTAGGCCGTGCCGGACATCACCGTCTACACCGTTCCCGGCTGCGCCGATTGCGAGGCGGTCAAGCAGCTGATGAACAGCAAGGGGGCCGCCTTTACCGAGAAGAACGTGCGGGAGGACGCGGCGGCCCTGGCCGAGATGCAGGTGCGGGCGGGCGTGCGAATCGCGCCTGTAACGGTTATCGGTGGTCAGGTGTTTTCTGGGTATTTCAATGACCAGCGGCCCGGCATTCTGGCGGCGCTGGCGGGGAACCCGTGAGCACCCTGTCCGGCACGGGGGGCTACACTGAGCAAATGAGAACGGATTCTCAACAGGGCAGGATGCAGGAGGACGTCTGCGAGGTGAACTGCGTTCATCCCGAGGCGGTGGCCCAGGCACGGGCCACCCTGCCGGGAGGACGGGACGTGGACACGGCCAGCGCCTTCCTGAAGCTGGTGGGCGATCCCACCCGGCTGAAGATCCTGAGCGCCCTGAACACCCGCGAGCTGTGCGTCTGTGATCTGGCGGCGGTGGTGAACCTGTCCGAGAGTGCCGTCAGCCACCAGCTGCGGCTGCTGCGGGACGGACGCGTGGTGGCCTTTCGTAGAGCGGGCCGCGTGGCGTACTACCGCCTGCTGGACCACCACGTCACCATGCTGATCGAGGGCGCCCTGGAACATGCGCGGGAATAGACCGGCGGGCAGCACAGGCCGCTGGCTGCGGCTGGGTGCGGTGCTGGCGGCGCTGGCCGTGCTGGGCCTGTTCGCCGGCGTGTGGCTGACGCGGGAGGCGGGGGCCAGGGGGCCGCTGTACTGCGTGGGGCAGGCCGGAACCGTCTGGAACGGCGTGGCCCCGCTACCCCCCGGATTTCAGCCGGAATGCCCGCAGAGCAACAGCTACCGCGCCGAGGTGCAGTCGGGCCAGACGCGGGTGGAGCAGTACCGTGTGCCGGGCTGGCAGCCGCGTGCCCTGCTTCCGGCGATGAAGGCGGGCGGGTACCTCCAGATCACCGACGAGCCGATCGGGCCGGGCAACTACGCGGCGTTCCTGGGACGGGCGGGTGTGCCGGAAGTCCAGTACCTGGCGAATCAGGAGGGGAACTCCACGCTGATCACCCTGAGCGGACGGCCCTGATCACGGTGCTGCGCCGCCAGATGCGGCAGACTCGGCGCGAATGACCGGCGCCGCCCAGAAAAAGACAGCCCAGAACGAGAATGTGGCCCTCTCCCACCGGCTGCGGGACCTTGCCTCCACGCTGGGGCTGGTGTGGCGGGCCAGCCCCCGGCACAGCGTCACCTATGCGGCGGCGACCCTCCTGGCCAGCGCCCTGCCTGCCGCCAACCTGTACGTGGGCAAGCTGCTGCTGGATGAGGTGGCGCGGGCGGCGGGCGGCGGCGTGACCTACGCGGCCCTGCTGACCCTGCTGGCGGTTCAGGTGGCGCTGGGCGTGTTCGGCAGCCTGCTGAGCACGGTGGGTACGGCCTCGCAGCAGCTGCTGGGCGACAGCCTGCAGCACAGCGTCAGCCGCCGGATTCTGGACAAGGCCTCGGGCCTGTCGGTCGAGGCCTTCGAGAACGCCGAGACGTATGACCGGCTGCAACAGGCGTACCGCGAGGTGGGTTCGCGGCCACTGGGCGTGGCGACGCAACTGGTGGGGCTGGCCGGGGCCGCCGTGACGCTGATCTCGGTGGGGGCGCTGATGGCCCGGCTGGGCGTGTGGGTGCTGCCGCTGGTGCTGCTGGCCAGCGTGCCGGGGGTGATGGTCAGCAACCGCTTCGGCATCGAGGGCTACCGTATGCTGCGCCGCCAGACCCACGACGCCCGCGTGCAGAACTATCTGGGCAGCCTGCTCACCTCCGACACGCTGGTCAAGGAGGTGCGCCTCTTCGGCTTCGAGAACCACCTGCTGGGGCGCTGGCGCGAGTACTACCTGGGCTTCCGCAAGACGCTGGAGGATCTGGTGCGCCGCCGCTCGGCGTGGGGATTCTCGGCGGCGCTGGCCTCGGCCCTTCTGATTGGTCTGGCCAGCGCACTGATCCTTCGGCGGGCGGCGGACGGACAGATCAGCGTGGGCGACTTTTCCATCTTCGTGCTGGGCATCGCGCAGGTGCAGGCCACGGTCAGCAACCTGCTGAACGGCGTCAGCGGCATTTACCAGAACCTGCTGTACATGCGTAACCTCTTTGACTTTCTGGAGTTGCCCAGCCGCGACCTGGACGCCGGGGAGAACTGGGCCGGGCCGATCGACACCATTGAGTTCCGAGACGTGGGCTTCCGCTACCCGCTCACCACGCGCGACGTGTTGCGCGGCGTGAATTTCACCGTGCGGCGTGGGCAGGCGCTGGCGCTGGTGGGCGAGAACGGCGCGGGCAAGACCACGCTGGTCAAGCTGCTGACCCGGCTGTTCGAACCCAGCAGCGGCACCATCCTGCTGAACGGCATGGACGCGGCCCGCTTCAGCCCGCGCAGCGTGCAGCGGCAGATGAGCATCATCTTTCAGGACTTCGGCCAGTACCAGATGAGCGCCCGCGAGAACGTCGCGCTGGCTGAGGTGGCGCGGCTCTCAGAGGAGGGCGGCGTGGAAGGTGCCGTGCAGCGGGCCGGGGCGGAGTTCGTGGACGAGCTGCCCGAGGGGCTGAACACGCCGCTGGGCCGGCTGTTTCAGGGCGGACGGCAGCTGTCGGGCGGGCAGTGGCAGCGGCTGGCGCTGGCGCGGCTGTACTTCCGGGACGCCTCGGTGCTGGTCTTCGACGAGCCGACGGCGGCGCTGGACGCCCGCGCCGAATCGGAAACGATTGAGGCCTTGCGGGCACAGACCACCGACCGCATCACGCTGCTGATCTCTCACCGCTTCTCCACCGTGCGGCTGGCCGATCAGATTGTGGTGCTGGACGGCGGCGTGATCGTCGAATCCGGCAGCCACGCGCAGCTGATGGCGAACGGCAGGCAGTACGCGGCGCTGTATAACTTGCAGGCCCGTGGGTACGGCGCCGCGGAGCCGGAGGCCGGAGCCGTCAACGACCCGGTTTGAGGTGGTTCTGCCGGGCCTCCTCCGCGCGCCACCCCTCAGCGATAACCGCCGCCTTGCCGGTCACCCAGGCCAGCGCGTCGCTGTTGGGATAGGAGATGGCGCTGTGGTCCTCGCGCGAGGAGATAAAGCGCTCAATACCAGTGTGCGTGCCGTCCAGCCGGACGTTGGGGGTGACCTCAAACAGGTAGTTGACCGGAAAACCGCCGCTGACGGTGGGCCGGGCCGGCAGACGCTTGCTCTGAACCTCCAGATTCAGCGCCACGCTGGGCCACACGATGTCCTTGACCCCCACCGTGCGCCCGGCCACCGTGAAGGCGTCGCAGGCCTGCAGCGGGGACGGCTCGTCGCCGTAGGCATCGGCCAACGCACGGATGCCGGCCCCAAAATCAGACTTCCAGGCTACGCAGAGGCCGTCCAGGTCAACCTGCAGGGCCACCGGCACGTGCGGGTTGACCCGCGACAGGTGGTGCAGCCACACCGAGCCCTGCGAGTGGCCCAGCAGGATCAGCCGGGGCGGGCGGGCCGCCTTCATCCAGGTTGCCGCCACGGCCGCAAAATCCAGGCGCAGCGCCTCGTACCCCCGCTGCGGTCCGCTGACGTAGCTGGAGGAAAACCGGGCGGCGGGGTTGCTGGCATAGCCGGCCACCTGCACGCGGTAGCCTGCCGCTGTAAACACATTGGCGAGGCGATCCAGCGTGCCGCGTGATTCCAGGTAATCCCAGTTGTCGCGCGGGGCCAGACAGGGCGGCCCGCAGCGACCGGACATGCTGAATATCACAACGTCCGGCGCCGGCCCCTGCAGGTTCAGCGCCGGGGTGCGGGCCGGACGAACCACGTACAGCGGCGTGCAGCCGGCCAGCGCCAGCACCCCCACGAAGGGGGCCAGCAGAAGGGTGGGCAGGCGGCGCGACACCTTTCAGTGTAAGGGCGCAGCGCAGCCAAACGCTGGACGGGGCTTATCTTTCAGGTCACACTCGGCGCGCTTGATTCACTCCCGGCGCACGGGGGCGGCCCCAGGACCACGACACCGGCCCCTTTCCCCCCGGCCCGCCTTGCGGGTATTGTGGGCGGCAATGACGCTCGACCACGCCCTGACCGCTTCATCTCCCCCGGCCCGCCGGGGTCTCCTGATCGTGATTACCGGCGCGTCCGGCGTCGGCAAGGGCACACTGCGCGAACGCTGGCTGGCCGGCCAGGACGTGTTCTACAGCACGTCCTGGACCACCCGTGAGGCCCGCCCCGGCGAACGGCACGGCGTGGATTACGTGTTCGTGCCGCCGGAAGTGTTCGAGAGTAAGGCCCGGGCTGGCGGCTTTCTGGAGCACGCCGCCTTCGTGGGCAACCGCTACGGCACGCCCATCGAACCCATCGAGGCCGCGCTGGCCCGCGGGCAGGACGTGGTGCTGGAGATTGAGGTGGAGGGGGCCATGCAGGTCAAGGCGCGCATGGGCGACGAGGCCGTGCTGGTCTTTATCATGCCGCCCAGCCTGACCGAATTGCGCCGCCGCCTGGAAGGCCGCGCCACCGAGACCCCCGAGCGCGTCGAGAAGAGGTTGCGCCGCGCCTGCGAGGAGATTCAGGAGGCCCACGCCTTCCGCTACGTGATCGTGAACGATGATCTGGACCGCGCCGTGGGCGAGTTGCTGGCCGTGCAGCGCGCTGAGCGCGCCGCGCAGGTGCCCGCCAGCGAATGGACCGAGCAGGACCGGGCGGCGGTGACGGCGGCGCAGGCGGTTCGCAGCGACAGCCTGGACGCGCAGGATCTGCAGCGCGTCGTGGATTCGTAGGCGGAAAGGAGTGCCGCTTGCGCTGATCCAGGGCGACATCGCCGCGCAGAACTGCGCCGCCGTCGTCACCGCCGCCAACAGGGAACTGGCCGGGGGCGGAGGGGTGGACGGCGTGATCCACCGCGCCGCCGGGCCTGAACTGCTGCGCGCCCTTCGCCGCATTGGCGGCACGCCCACCGGGACGGCCGTGATCACCCCGGCCTTCGGGCTGGAGGCCCAGGGCGTCCGGTACGTGATTCACGCCGTGGGGCCGGTGTGGCGCGGCGGCCACCACGGCGAGCCCGAATTGCTAGCCGGGGCGTACCGCCGCAGCCTGGACCTGGCGGTGGAGCACGGCTGCCCCAGCATTGCCTTTCCCTCCCTCAGCACGGGCGTTTACGGGTATCCCGGCGAGAAGGCCGCGCCGGTGGCCCTGGCGACCATCCTAGATGTTTTGGAGCGTTATCCCGCGCTGGAGGTGCGCGTCGTGCTGTATGACGTGGGCAGCCTGCAGGTCTTTCAGCGGGCGCTGACGCGGCTGCGGGGGTAAATCGCGCCAGCGCCGGATCTCCTGCGGCGTCCGGCAGCCGCCTCAAAGTAGACGCTCATGCACGGCGCTTAGGATGCCCCCATATGTCCCCGCACCTGAAGCTGGCCCCCCTGATCTTCCCGCGCACCTCCGCGCGGACGCTGATGCTTGCTGTGGCCGCAAGCCTCGCCGCCGCGTCGCTGTCCGGCCCTTCTCTGGCCCAGACCGCCGCGCCCCGACCCGCCGCCGCCTCTGCCGCCACCACGCAGGCGGCCAGCGCCGTCGCCGTCGAGATCAGCGCCGCCGTCAGGGGCCAGATCATCAGTTGCCCGGCCAGCCTGAAGCTCAGCCCGCGTGCGGTCTGTCTGTACGTGCCCAGCGGCTCGGCGTCGCTGCGGCCCCTGATCGCCGGCAAGCTCAGCGGGCGCACGGCGGCAGGCTGGAAGACGACCGGCAAGACCAGCACGCTGCTGGTCAGCCAGAAGGCCGGCGGACCGCTGGGCGCCTTCGTGCTGCTCAGCGCCCTGAACGACAAGGAAAGCCTAGTGGTGGTGGACGCCGCGCAGGCCACGCCCACCGCCGCAAAGCCGGCCACCCCCGCCGGCGTGGTCAAGGGCCAGCCCTACGTGCTGGGACGCGATCTGGCAGGCGTGGTCAACGTGACCAGTCAGGGCGGCGGCAGCTACCGCCTGACCACCGAGGACGGCTCGGTGCTGGCCGTCACCGTGGGCCGCAAGGCCGCGCAGACCTCCAACGGCTCGGTGGAACTGCCGCTCGCGCCCGCCACCGACGGCACCAACCTGATTTTTCCCCTGGACGGTCTGCGCTCGCTGGGCTGCACCGTCACCCCGGCGGGCACCAACCTGACCGTGGCGTGCGGGTCCGACAGCGTCGGTCTCAGGCCCATCGTGTTCTAGAGCACTTGGCGCCGGCCTCGCTGTGGCTGGCGGTGGCGGACGGGCCGTCCGCCACCGCCTTTTCGTGGTGCTCGAGCTGAATCGACCTGCCCGCAGCGTCTTCAGATGCTCTTAGGGTTCGGCTCATTGCGATGCCGGGGGCAACCTCGAAGCCGCGAAGTGCGTAATCATAGCTGCAATCAACCGCCCACCACGGGCGGTGTTCACTTCCCAAGGAGGATTCACCCATGAGTATTCTTGACCGACTGTCCCGACTGCTGCGCGCCAACGTCAACGACATGATCAGCAAGGCCGAGGACCCTGGCAAGATCATCGAGCAGGCCCTGCGCGACATGCGCGCTGCCTACGGCGAGGCCCGCAGCGAGGTCGCCGAGGCCATGAGCCAGAACGCCAAGATGGAGCGCGAGGCCAACACCAACCGCCGCCTGGCCGACGAATACGGCAAGAAAGCCGAAGAAGCCCTGCGCGGCGGCAACGAGGAACTGGCCAGGGAGGCCCTGCGCCGCGCCCAGAACTCCAAGGACTTGGCCCAGGGCTTCGACGAACAGCGGGCCACCCAGAGCAGCACCGTGGACCAGCTTAAGACCCAGCTCCGGGCGCTGGAAGCCAAGATCGACGAGATGGAGTCGAAGAAGTCGCTGCTGGCCGCCCGCCAGAAGACCGCGCAGGCCAGCGAGACCCTGGACCGCGCCACCGGTTTCAACAAGGCCGGCGGGGCCATGGACGCCTTCGAGGAGATGGAGCAGCGCGTCGCGGGCATGGAAGACCGCAACAAGGCCATGACCGAGCTGCGCAGCGAGAATGACATTGACGCCCAGCTCAAGGATCTGGGCCGGGACCGCGATCTGGAAGACGCAATGGCCGCCCTGAAGGCCAAGGTTCAGAGCGACCCGGGGCCGGCCAAGGGCTAAGCCCGTCGCCCCCATTCAAGAGCCCCACACAACGCTCCCCTGCGAAACATAGCAGGGGAGCGTTGTGTGGCCGGCCCCACCGCGTGACCCTGCCGTAACACCAGCCCGCTAGACTGGGCGGCACATGAATAAAGTGTATGCCAGCGCCGCCGAGGCGCTTTCGGATGTGGTGGCCGACGGTCAGACCGTGGCGGTGGGCGGCTTCGGGTTGTGCGGTATTCCTGAGGCGCTGATCCTGGCCCTGCGTGACAGCGACGTACGGAACCTGACCGCCGTGAGCAACAACGCAGGCGTGGACGGCTGGGGCCTGGGCCTGCTGCTCCAGACCCGCCAGATCAGGAAGATGATCTCCAGCTACGTGGGTGAGAACAAGGAGTTCGAGCGCCAGTACCTGGCAGGCGAGCTGGAGCTGGAATTCACGCCGCAGGGCACTCTCGCCGAGCGGATGCGTGCCGGCGGCGCGGGCATTCCCGGCTTCTACACGAAAACCGGCGTGGGGACGGTGGTGGCTGAGGGCAAGGAAGAAAAGGAATTTGACGGCGAACGCTACATTCTGGAACGCGGTATCGTCGCGGACGTGAGTCTGGTCAAGGCCTGGAAGGCAGACACCAGCGGCAATCTGGTGTACCGCAAGACCGCGCGCAACTTCAACCCGGTGGTGGCAACGTGCGGCCGGGTCACGGTGGCCGAGGTCGAGGAGATCGTGGAGGTGGGCCAGCTGGATCCCGACAGCATCGATACGCCTGGGATCTACGTGCAGCGGGTGGTTCTGAACGCCACGCCTGAAAAGCGCATTGAGCAGCGGACAGTGCGGCCAAGTGCCCCGTCCGCCGCTGGAGAGGAGGCCTAAACATGCCCTGGAACCGTGATGAGATGGCGGCCCGCGCCGCCCAGGAACTGCAGGACGGCTACTACGTGAATCTGGGCATCGGCCTGCCCACGCTGGTGGCCAACCACATTCCACAGGGCGTGTCGGTGATGCTGCAATCGGAAAACGGCCTACTGGGCATTGGTCCCTTTCCCACCGAAGAACAGGTGGATCCGGACCTGATCAACGCGGGCAAGCAGACGGTAACGGCGCTGCCCGGCGCGAGCTTTTTCTCCAGCGCAGATAGCTTTGCCATGATCCGGGGCGGACACATTAACCTTGCCATTCTGGGGGCTATGCAGGTCAGCGAGCGCGGGGACCTGGCCAACTGGATGATTCCCGGCAAGATGGTCAAGGGCATGGGCGGCGCGATGGACCTGGTGGCAGGCGTGCAGCGCGTGGTGGTGCTGATGGAGCATGTGGCCAAGGGTGACACGCACAAGATTCTTGAAGAGTGCGCCCTGCCGCTGACCGGCGTGGGCGTGGTGGACCGCATCATCACTGATCTGGGCGTGCTGGACGTGACCGGGGACGGCTTAAAGCTGGTGGAGCTTGCGCCCGGCGTGACCCTGGAAGAGATGCAGGCCAGGACTGGGGCGAGAATCGGAGGGTAGGGAAGGGGGAGGAACGGGGCGCCTGGCGCTCGTTGCGGGGGGTCAATTGCGTTTCCCTGTGGTCCGTCGCCGCTCAGCTTTTCGAGTTGCGTACTCCACCACAACCCGGTTGAATTGAACGAGCTGCCTCTCCCCCCTTGCCATCTGGCCCCGCCGTCTGCTAGTCTGCGCCCCGCTGAGGGGGCTTAGCTCAGCGGGAGAGCATCCGCTTTGCAAGCGGAGGGTCTGGGGTTCGAATCCCCAAGCCTCCACCAAAGAAAACACCGTCCTAGACGGTGTTTCTTTTTTTGTTGTGACTGTATAGGGTTCATTTCTCGTCGCCCGCTGTAGTAGCAGTGTAGTAGCGCATCAGTTCAGCGCCGGAACGGTGAAGGCCGAGGCCATAAGCGGCGCGTCGAAAAGGTCCACCGGTGCCCGCCTCTTGTTGTCCATGACATGCCGGTACTCGTCCAGCGTGATCGACACCCGCACACGGCCCAGCACCTTCGACACCATTTCCACAGACACGCCCCGGCGAAGGGCCAGCGTGGTAAAGGTATGGCACAGCTCATCCTGGGCAGCTGTTCACTGCCTTGTCCTGCTGCCATCAGAGCCGCCCGCTTCTCTTGTGACACGCCCTGCCAGACTGACCGCTTCCCCGTCTGCAGATCCAGCCGCGCTGGGTCGGATCAGTCCTGTAGTAGCTTAACGTCGCTTCCATCACCGCGTCCGTACCGGCTTACACGCTGCCCGCCGTCTCCCATTCCTTAGTCTGATCTGCCCGGTGGTTTCGCAGCACGGCCACCAACGAGGGCGGCAGGTGAATATCTTGCTGGGAATTGATGGTTTTGGGACTGCCCGTCTTGATTTCTTCCGCGCCCATAACCCGCACTTGCCGGACGCGCAGCACGTTCGGTCCACGGTCCAGGCCGGCCGTGTGGTGGGCGTTGCACCTTCGGGAACCGCGACGAAATGGCGGCCCGCCTCACCGCAGCCCACCAGCCCACTCAGCCTTGCAGGGCCGCAGGTATGCGGCGCGCTTTATTTCGCCTGAATCCGTGTGCGGGTCATGGTGCCCCACTGGCCCTTTTTCTGACCCAGTTTCAGCGTCGCGCGGAAACGCACCCAGGCATGCCACTGTCGGAAGCCGAAGTTCTCGCCGAGCGCTGTGAGCAGTAGCATGACCCGGTCGCCCGGTCGGCGGAAATGCACACGCATAAACAGTTCGATGCTGAGCGCCGCCACACTGACCACCGTGCCGTACAGCAGGGCCAGCAGCAGGAACAGGGCGACGAAGGTGCCGTCCAGGCGGCCCGTCAGGGCCAGGACGATCATGAAGGCGTACCCGAGCACTTCAATGACGGGGGCCAGGGCCTCAAACAGCAGGTAGTACGGCAGCGCCACCATGCCAATTCTTCCGTAGCGGGGATTGAACCACATCTTCCGGTGGGCCCACAGGCCTTCCCACAGCCCACGCTGCCAGCGGTCACGCTGCGCCCCCAGAATCCTGATGTTGTCCGGGCATTGCGTCCAGCACACCGGATCCACGTCGAACTCGATGTCATACGGCCTCTTTTGCTCCCGCATGTGTCGGTGAAGCCGCAAGACCAGTTCCATGTCTTCGCCAACGGTGCCCTCCAGGAAGCCGCCGACGTCCATCACGTCGTTGCGCTTGAACAGCCCGAACGCCCCGCTGATCACCAGAAGCAGACCCAGCGCACTGAAGGTGGTTCGTCCAGCCAGAAAGGCGCGGGCGTACTCGACAATCTGCACGCGCTCAACCCAGGTGACGGGCAGACGCAGTTCCGTGACGCGTCCGTCTCTCATCATCCCGCCGTTCATGATCCGGACACTTCCGCCGGCAGCGACCAGCCTGTCATTCTCGATAAACCGCCGGGCCAGCCGCAGCAGCGCTTCAGCGTCCAGCAGACTGTCTGCGTCCACCGCGCAGAACAGCGGAAACGTCGCGTAGGTCAGCCCCACGTTCAACGCGTCGGCCTTGCCACCGTTCTCCTTGTCCACCACCGTGAGCCTGGGGATGCGCCGCGAGCGGTAGACGCCGCGGACAGGTCTGGTGTGCAGCACGCGGCTGGGGTGACGTTCGGTGGGCACCAGATCGTACGCGTCGATCAGGGCCTGCAGGGTGCCGTCCTTGCTCCCGTCGTTGACGACAATCACCTCGAACTCCGGGTAGTGCAGCGCCAGGAAGGAATTGACCGATGCCTCAATGGTTTCCTCTTCGCCGTAGGCAGGCACCAGGATGCTTACCGGCTTGTAGAACTCGCGGTTGAGCAGCTCGCTCAGCCCGACGCTCTGGCGCCGGCGGACGTGACGCCCCAGTTCGCGGGTGGCCACGTAGACCGCCACCGCATAGAAGCTGTTCAGCGCCGTGAAGTACAGCAAGATCAGCAACTCGATGGCGTCGAGGACCGGGGTGGTCACGTGCCCGCCGGAGCGTACGCGAGAGGGGACCAGACCGGTTGAAGGTTCAAGGAGACTCTCGGCAGACGCTCGCCATATTCCTGCAGGGCGGTGCGGGCGATATCACGTGCGTAGCGGTCGGCGTGGCTGACCGCTGCGTCGCCCAGCAGACGCTCTCCGTCAGGGATACGGAGCATGGACTGGGCAGCGGCCCGCCGCACCCACCAGTGCGGGTCGCCGAGCAGGCTCCACAGTCGCTCGGCAGGCACCGGATCGAGGTACGCGGCGGCCTTGGTGGCCTGAAGACGGACGAACGCTGTGGGATCCTCGGTCAGGTTCATGACCGCCTGCGCGCTTTCAGCCGGAACCTGAGTGCTGCTCACCAGAACCCGCAGGGCGCCGGCACGCAGTTCAGCATTCGGGCTCGAGAGCAGGGTCAGCACTTCACGCTGCAGCATCCCACAGCGTTGCCGAGCCAGCACGTCGAGCGTGGCGGCGCGCAGGATATCGGGGGCGCCCAGCAGCAGCTCCCTGATGAGCGCTCCGCCCGCCTCGCCCATCAGTGTCAGGGCTTCTTGAACCTGGCCGACGCTGAATTCACCGCAGGTAATGGCACCGTGCAGCGCCCGCAGGCGCGAAGTCTGTTCGTGGCGGCTCAACCCGAGGCGCCCGACGCTACGCGACAGCGCCAGCAGGGCGAGCGCCCGAATCTCGGGGTGCCGGTGACGCAGCTCCCGCTGCAGGGCGTCCAGGGCGAGCGGTTCGCGCAGAAGAGCCAGGCGCTCGATGGCCTCCGCGCGGGCCACCACCGACGCCGAGCGTCCGGCCAGCACACGCAGATCGCGTGACAGCCAGCCCTGTTCACCGTACAGGCCCTGCAGGCGGTCGGCCACCTCGCCGCTCAGGCTATCGCGCAGTTTCAACAGGGTCCGCACGCCAGCCTCATCCAGCCGCTCAGGCAGCGGAACATCCGCGTACGCCCACGCGAGCAGGGCCTCGCCCCACCGGGCTTCGTTAACCGTGGCGTTCAATTCGGCGTCCCGCTGAGCACCCAGCTGAACGAATTGCAGGGTGCTCAGGATCACGCAGCAAAGCCCGCCGACTACGCAGGTAAAAAGCAGCACTGGCCAGATGCTCCGGGTCCCCGGGTGGAGATGCTCGGTGAGCAGGGTCACGCCCGTGGCCAGAATCAGCAGGGTCAACGCGAGGCTGATCCCCAGACTGAGGACCCCGAACCCCAGAAGCAGCCGGTGGCCTTTCATGCCTGCCACTGCCGCGCCAGCTTCTGAATCCGTAAGACAAAGGTGTTCGGGTCAAATGGTTTGGTCATGAAGTCGTCGCTGAGGTCCCCGCTGGTGTCCTGGGTGTGTTGCTGGCCCATGGAGGTCATCACCAGCACCGCCGTGCGGCGGCGGTCAATCTCGGGCAGCAGGTTGAGGCCATGCCCGCCAGGAAGGTTGAGGTCCAGCACAATCACATCGGGCGTGTGGGCACGCAGGTAGGTTTCCGCGTCCGAGAGATCGGCGCACTCCACCACACCCAGACCCGCCCGGGTCAGCACGTAGCGCTGCAGGGTGCGGATCACGACGTCGTCCTCCACCAGCAAGACGGTCACGGCTGGGCTGTCGGGGGAATGCGTCATGCAGGGGCCTCATGGGTCAGGGAGCGTCGGGCGGCGTCTGTCTCGCTCCGTTCTAACGTCAGGGCCGTTGCAGTGTTGTCACAAACCGGACCAGACGCCGCCGTCCGCGCCGCGAAGGTTACCCTGCGTAGCCGGGCAAGCTTCTGTGTCCAGGGTGTGAACGAACCGGCGTGAAGGGTATAGATGGACCGGATACACTGCGTCAGCACCCAGCCCCACCCCAGCCATTCCAGCGCCTGCCGACCTCTCTGTGGAGGATGTTTTCCCGATCATGCCAAACGCCGACGCCCCCCCAGCGCGTCTCTCGAAGATTCTGCGGACACCGCGCGGCCTGCCGCTGCGGGCCTTTCTTCTGCGCCCGCTGTGGTTACCGCTGCTGCTGCTGCTGCTCGTCACGTTCACGGTGGCGTGGTCGGTCATCCGCAATGCCCAGTTCGCCGACCTCGTCCAGCAGTCGCAGAAGAACCTGACGCTCGCCGAGAACGTCCTGAACGACGTCGTCGACCTGGAAACCGGTCAGCGCGGATTCATCATCACGCTCGATCCGCAATTCCTGGAACCGTACACGCTGGCGCAGGCCCGGCTGCCTCAACATCTATTGGCCCTCAGGCATGCGCTGCGGACGGGATTTGGTTCGGGCGGGAAAAGGCAGATCCAGCGCGTCGACCGCGTCGAGCAGCTGATCAACGAGTGGGAGCGAAGCGGCGGTGGCCTGGCGTTGCGGCTGGCCCGCACGGACTATCCCGCTGCCGTGGGGCATGTGAAAAGCGGGCAGGGCAAGCGGCTGGTCGACGCCATCCGGGGGACCATCGACGCCCTGCAGGAGGAGGAGCTCGCCCGGCAGCGCCAGCTTGCCCGGGCGAGTTCGTCTGCACTTCAGACCGCGCTTCTCGTGACGGTGCTGGGGGTGTTGCTGGCCGTGCTGGCGCTGTACCTGGTGTTTACAAAGACCGCGTCGAGTGTTGCCCGGCTGCTGCGCAACCTCTCCACAACCACCGCCGGTATCGCCCACGGCCAGGTCGAGGCGCCGCTGCCCCCGCACGCGATCATGGAAGTCGCGGCCCTCGCGGCCAACCTCGACACCATGGCCCGCGCCCTGCTCAGCCGGGAACGCGAACGGGACATTTCGCTGGCGAACCTGAGCGACAGCGAGGCCCGGCACCGGGCGCTGATCGCCGGCGTGCCGGACATCCTGCTCACCGTAGATGCCGGGGGCGAGATCCGGTCGTTCAAGCCGCCAGTGGAGGCCGGGAATGAGGCCTGGATCAACGCCATGGTCGGCCACCGCATCCCGGACGTCCTGCCGCCGCACGTGGCAGGTCCGCTGATGGACGGGGTGAGCGGCAGCCTGCGCACAGGGAAGCCGCAGTCCACTGAGTTCACGATGGACATGTCCGCCGTGACGCCCGCCACCCCGGCAGCACTTGACTTCGAGGCCCGCACCGTTCCCGTCTCGGGTCAGGAGGTGCTGATCATCGCGCGGGACATCACCGATCTCAAACGCGTCGAGCGCATGAAAACCGAGTTTGTCTCGACCGTCAGTCATGAGCTGCGCACCCCCCTCACATCTATCCGGGGCGCACTGAGCCTGATCGCGAGCGGGGCGCTGGGAGAGCTGCCGCCACGCGCCACAAAGCTGGCGCAGATCGGGCTGAACAACAGTGAGCGGCTGGTGCGGCTGATCAACGACCTGCTGGATATGGAGAAGATCGAATCCGGCCAGCTGGAGTTCCACATGCACTCATTGGATCTCCCACCCCTGGTCCAGCGGGCTGCCGAGGACAACCGCGCCTACGCGCAGCAATTCGGCGTGGCGCTGGAGGTAGACGTGCCCCCAGCTCTGGTCGTCGTGTCCGGGGACGGGGACCGGCTGCTGCAGGTGATGACCAACCTGATCTCCAACGCTGTGAAGTTTTCCCCCAGGGACAGCGCCGTGACCGTTTCGGCCGGTGCGGCAGACGACCGGGTGTGGGTGTCGGTGCGTGACCGTGGCCCCGGTATTCCACCAGATTTCCGCGCCCGCATCTTTGGACGCTTCGCACAGGCCGACGCCTCGGTCACCCGCGAGAAGGGTGGAACGGGCCTGGGGCTCAGCATCAGCAAGGCCATCGTGGAGCGGCACGCGGGCCGGCTCTTCTTCGAGGACCACCCACAGGGCGGCACTGTCTTTACCTTCGAGCTGCCGCTCGCCGAGCCTGAGTCCCCGGCCTCCCCGGTGGGCGGTCCCGGCCTTCCGCTCGGCCACGTCCTGATATGCGAGGACGATCACGACGCCGCGGCTTTGCTGCAATTGATCCTGCGCCAGGCAGGCTTCGGCTCGGATGTCGCCCACACTGCCGGGGAAGCCGAGGACAGGCTGGCCGGTCAACCGTACGACGCCCTGGTGCTGGATCTTCTGCTGCCCGGCCAGGACGGAGCGGCGTTTCTCCGGCGGTTGCAGCTCAGGCCCGAGACGGCTGGCCTGCCCGTGATCGTGGTGTCGGCCGTGGCTGACGAACACCGGGACCTGATCAACGGGGACGCCGTTTCGGTTGTGGCCTGGATCAACAAGCCGTTGGACCCGGGCCGGCTGCTGGCCGCGGTGGGGCGGGCACTCCAGCGCGGGACGGACCGTCCGCCCCGCATTCTGCACGTCGAGGACGACGCCGATCTACGACAGGTGGTGCGGGAGATCCTGCACGGCACCGCACACGTCGAGGCGGCAGAGAGCCTGGCACGGGCGCGTGAGGCGCTGCGCGGTGAGCCGTTCGATCTGGTGCTGCTTGACCCTGGCCTGCCGGACGGCAACGGTCTGGACCTGCTGCCTGAGCTGCGGGCGGCCTCCCCGTCCCTGCCGGTCCTGGTGTTCTCGGCAGGAGAACCCGACGGAGCGAGCGCGGAGCAGGTCACGGCGGCGCTGGTGAAGTCCCGCACGTCCAATACGCAGCTGGTTGAAACCATCCGCGCCCTGATTCGCCCCCTGAACAAAGGAGCCCCCCATGACTGAAGAACTGCACCGCGTTTTGCTGGTCGAAGATGACCTGGACATTCAAGCCGTGGCGCTGATCGCGCTGGAGGATATCGGCGGCCTGCAGGTACTGGCTTGTGACACCGGCTATGAGGCGCTGGCCCGGTTCCCGACCTTCCGCCCGGACCTCGTGCTGCTGGACGTGATGATGCCCGGCATGTCCGGTCCCGAGACGCTGACGGCCCTGCGTGCCCTGCCCGGCGGGGCCAGCGTGCCGGTGGTGTTCATGACCGCCAAGGTGCAGAAGGGCGAGGTGCAGTCGTACCTGGATCTCGGCGCGGCCGGCGTGATTTCCAAACCCTTTGAGCCGATGACCCTTGCCGACGATCTGCGGGGACTGGTGCAGCTCCACCCCCCGGACCGCGAGGCACAGCATGACCAGGGCTATCAGGAGGAACTGGCGAGGCTCAGCGCCCGCTTCGCACAGGACTTCCCAGCGCTGATGGCCGGGTTGCGGGCCACCTGGGAAGCGGTGCAGCGCGGCGAGCGAAACGGGGCCGAGCTGTCCCAGCAGGGCCATCGCCTGGTCGGCACCGCCGGGACGCTGGGACACACCCGCATGGCACAGATTGCTGCGGCGCTGGAACGCGACCGCGCCCTGACCGGCGAAGAACAGCTGGACGGCGAGGCCAGGCGGCGGGTGGAGGGGTTGCTTGGCCAGCTCGCTGCCCAGGGCAGGCCGGGCAGCTGAAGCCCCAGCGCTGACCCAGGCTCCGGGACCGGGAAGACCCGAGGTGCACGTCCGGCACGAGGAGGCTGCCGCATACGCCATCGCCCTGTCGTGGCCGCACTCAACCCATCACCCGCTCTCTACCCCGCATTCCCACCAGGGGTCAGAACGGAAGAATCGGAGTCTGCTTCCATACCCCCTGACTCAGGGTGAAGGGGCCGAAATTCTTGGGACCGAGCGGGCCGAAGTCGGCAGTGAAGGTGCCGTCCAGCCGGTAGGTCACCTGCTGGCCCCGCGCCACCTTCAGGAAGGAGGCGGCGGTGCCCAGGGTGACGGGAATGGACACGTCGGCGTCCTGGTCCGCCGAGCCGCGCGCCGGGACATTCACGCGGGGAAACTCCGCCTGACCCACCTGCGCCCCGTCAATGACCAGCGCGGCCACGATGTTGCTCATCTTCAGGGGCACCGCGTTGGGGTTGGTCACGCGCAGCCGGAGTTTCAGATCCGCCACGGGTGGGCCGCCCAGCCCGCCCGGCAGCGACAGGCGGGTCAGACGCACTGTCTGTACGTCGATGGTGGGCACCTGCAACACCTGCGAGGCAGGCGCGCAGGCAACCAGACCACAGGCGAGGAGAACGGCGGGCAACAGGAGGCGCATGTCAGGAGCCTACCTCCATCACCTTAGAATGGGCTGACAGGCTATCCCGGTGGGCCGTCGCTGCTACCCTGCGGCCATGAGCAAGCAACGGGCGGGACGGGCGTCGGCACCCCAATTGATGGCACCCACATTAATCCTGACACTGGCCGGCATGGCGGGCGCAGCGCAGCTGAACTTCGGTGTGGCCTACCACGCGGGCGCGCAGGGCGGCGGCTGGGCGCAGGCGGGGGTGTCGGACGTGAACGTGCTGGGCGGCCGGGTCTCAGCGGGCCTGTCCACCCACGCCGCCAGCGTGGGCTACTCGCGCAGTCTGGCGCTGCCGCCGCTGGGCGCGGTGACGGCCCGTGCGGACGTGGCCCTGGCATGGCGGGGCGGCGTACGGGCGTCCACCCGGTTGGGTGGCAGCGTGGGTCCGGTGGCCCTGAACCTGGGGGCGGCGGGCTTCAGCACCTCGGCGGCAAGCATCGATCCGCTGGCCCTGTGGGCTTTTGCGGCCACCGACAGCCGGGACCGTGGCCTCGCGGCGGATTTGAGCGCCCGCTACCGCGTCAGCCGGACCCTGATTGCAGTGGCGGGCGGCGAATTCGGCGCGCAGAACATGGGCTTTCTGGGTGTAGAGGGCCGCCGTGACCTGACCCGCACCCTGCCGCCGGCAGAGGACGCGCAGCCGGGCGACCCACCCGAGACCGAGACCACCGGCACGCTGGGCTGGCGCGCAGGCGTGCGGGCGGGTCAGGCGGTGCTGGGCGTCACCGGGGGCGTGTCCTACGCTGCCGGGTCCGGGCTGAACCTGGGCCTTGACACCCTGATCGGCCCTGGAGCGTTTGGCGTGACCGGCAGCGTGGACGCGGGCGAGCTTCTCGGCCCGGGCCGCACCGCGCGGCTGTACGCGGCCTACGAGCCGTGGCGCACCGCCAGCACGCCGCTGCGCGCCGGTCTGGAGGTCACAGCCGCGCTGAACCGGGGTGAGGTGGGCCTGAACGTGAGCGGCGGGCGCACCGTGGCGGGTCAGGTGGGGTATGGCGCCCGGCTGACCTATAGCCTGCCCCTGGGAGACAGCGAACAGCCCTGAGCGGCCAAGACGGCAGAGGCAGGGTCACCTGGCCTGGCCGCGCCCTTCTGTCTCCGGCCGCCACGGGGCGCCGGCCCCTACGCCACGCCGCAGGCCCGTTGTAGCAGCAGGTGAAGCTCGTCCCGGCCCAGCCGCCGAGCATCCAGCGGTAGCCCCTCGGGCAGGCTGCTCAGGCCCTGCACGATAGGCACGAAGCGGAACTCGGGGCGGGCGATCAGGTCGCGGCGGGCCGTGAAGGCCACCACAAAATCGGCGCGCAGCTCGAAATGAGCGTTCATCTCGGCGCGCAGCGGAAAGGGATCGCCGGACAGCAGGTCAACCAGCGCCGGATGCGGCTCGAAGCCGTCTTCCAGTTCTTTAAGCAGCCGGGCCGTGTCCAGAAAGATAGAGGCATTGGGCAACGTGTACCCGCCGATGCGGCGGCGGCACACATCCAGCGCGTCGCCGCGCACGCCGCTCACGCGGCGGCCCGAGCGCTGTGCCCCCCCCAATAGGGCCCAGAAGCGCGACAGGCTGGAATAACGGGCCAGTTCCACGTAGCCGCCGGGCTTGGCGGCCAGCGGGCGGGTGGGCCGCTCGGCAGAGGCGGTCATGCCTCCATGTTACGCCGGGTTCGCACGGGCGGCCCGTAAAGAATCGGTGAATGCTGTCCTGGGCGCTCTAACCCTGTCGGCAAACAGTGGACGCGGTACAACAAAGGCATGACCAAATCTGCCCCCAATCCGATGGCCCTGCTTGCGCAGATCGACATGGACGCCCTGGGCCGCCTGAGCCAGAAAGTGGACCTTCCTGGCCTGCTCAAGGCGGCGTCCAGCATGAGTGACGGACAGCTCAAGCAGCTCTCGCGCCTGCTGGCGGGCGCCGGTGAGGAGAGCGACAAGGAACTGCCGGAGGCCAATGGCGATTTCTACGGCCAGATGGACACCCTGACCGGCGACGAACGCGAGGTGGCCCACGCCACCCGGCAGTTCATGCACGAGCACGTCGCGCCCATCATGAATGAGTACTGGAGCCGCGACGAGTTCCCCAGACAGCTGATTTCCGAACTGCGCAAACTCGACCTGCTGCGCAAGATCTGGAACGAGGACGGCAGCCGCAAGCCCAACGCCACCGTCATGGAGGGGCTGGTCACGCTGGAAGCGTGCAAGGTGGACGTGTCCACCGCCGTCTTCTTCGGCGTGCATGCCGGTCTGGCCTTTGCCAGCATCGCGCTGGGCGGCAGCGACGAGCAGAAGGCCGAGTGGCTGCCCAGGATGCTGGATCTGGAGGTCATCGGTGCGTTCGGCCTGACCGAGCCGGAGGGCGGCTCGCAGGTCAGCCAGGGCATGCGGACCACCTGCAAGCGCGACGGCGACGGCTGGACGCTGCGTGGCCAGAAGAAATGGATCGGCAACAGCACCTTCAGCGACCTGACGGTGATCTGGGCACGCGACGTGGACACGCAGGAGGTGCGCGGCTTTATCGTGCGCGCCGGAACGCCCGGTTACAACGTCGAGAAGATCGAGGGCAAGACCGCCCTGCGGATTGTGGAAAACGGCCTGATCACCCTGGACGACTGCCGCGTGCCGGACAGTGACCGCCTTCAGAACGTGCAGGGCTGGCGCACCACCGCCGAGGTCCTCAAGATCACCCGCGCGGGCGTGGCGTGGCAGGGCGTGGGCTGCGCGATGGGCGCCTATGAGCTGGCCGTCAAGTACAGCCAAACGCGCGAGCAGTTCGGCAAGCGCATCGGTGAGTTCCAGCTGATCCAGAACCACCTTGTCCACATGCTGGGCAACGTGACCAGCATGTTTGCCCTGTGCCTGCGCCTGAGTCACATGGCCGACGGCGGCGACATGAAGGACGAGCACGCCGCGCTGGCCAAGGTGTTCACGGCGGCCCGTTGCCGCGAGACGGTGGCCCTCGCCCGCGAGACCTTCGGCGGCAACGGCATTCTGCTGGAATACGGCGTCGCCAAGCACTTCGCCGACACCGAGGCGATCTACTCCTACGAGGGCACCAACGAGATCAACACGCTGGTGGTGGGCCGGGCCATCACCGGGCTCAGCGCCTTCGTCTGAACTACACCCACGGAAAAGGGGATGAGAGCCAGATGGACTTATCCCCTTTTCCATGGGTCTTCTTTAAGCCAGCCTCAATCGGGCGTTTCGCTGTTCCAAACAATGTTTTCATATGAGTAGCACGTTAAGCCTAGGGCTGCACGCTATTTCGCCGGGTCCAGTTAAGTTGGGTCCATGAAAGGCGTTTCCGGCAACCAGAGCGGTTCGGAGGCGCGGCGTCGGCCTGATCTCGCCCCCCACATGCCGGCGCAAAAGGAGCAAGTATGACCCTGAACCGTGACTACAATTCTCACCGTCTTTCCTGGCGCGGCGTCCTGGCCGGTCTGGTGGTCGGCCTGGTCTCGACCCTTACCGTCATCGCGCTGGGTCTGATCATCACGGCCCTAACCGGGCTCACCCTGACCGGCGTCGGTATCGCGGCTGCCATCTGGACTGGCATTGCCGCGCTGGTGGGCGCATACCTCGCGGGCCTGACCGCCGTACGATCCAGCGCCCCCGCCACCCGCAGCGACGACGGCATTGCGGCCATGACTAACGACGACGCCACCCTGACCGGTCTGGTCATGGGCAGCGTGCTGGTCCTGATCACCACGATGTTCGCCTTTAATAGCGCCTCGCGCGTTCTCGGTACGGCCACCAACGCCTTGAGCGGTGTGGTGGGCGCAGCAACCACGGCCACGACCGCTGCTGGTGTGGGCGGCGCGCAGGTGCCCGGCATTCAGAATTTCTTTGCCAACATCACGCCCGCCGACGCCGAAGGACTGATCGCCAACAACACCGACTTGGATCAGGAACAGGTGACTGCCACCGCCAACGTCATCTCGGGCATCGTGCGCCGCGCCAGCAACGATCTGGGCGAGGTGGACCTGGCCAACATCGACGATTTCGCCCAGGCCCGCGTGGATTCGATCAAGAAGGCCCTTAGTGGTCCGCAGTTCGTGACCCGTCTGGAGCGTCAGGGCCTGAGCACCGCCGAAGCTACGGACGTGCAGGCCGAGGTCAACCAGTCGGTGGACCGCCTCGAGAAGCAGGCTGATCAGGCCCTGGAGAGTGCCGAGCAGGCGGCCCGTGGTGCGGCCAGTACCGCCGGCTGGGGCTGGCTGCTGGTGGCCGGTCTGACGCTGCTGGCGAGCATCTTCGGCGCGCGCAGTGCAGCCACCACCGCCGTGACCAACGTCGCCGCCCGCCGCCCCAACTAACCTCTCTCAACCACAGCTTTTCCCCGCCGTGCCTCCCTTCTGGAGGTGCGGCTTTTTGCAGGTGGGCGCCCGGCGCGCCGCCTCATCCCCGGGGCAACCTGCAACGGGCAACGTGAGCTGTGGCATCATCGGCGAAATGAAATCCCGTGTTCGCCACCGTCTGCCCCTGCCGTTAGAGCGCCGCGCATGACCGCGCCGAAAGCTGTTCGTCCTCCCCAGTCGGGTGGCCCCTCAATCTTTCTGTGGTTGTTGGGGGCAGTGGCCGCGTTCCTGGCGCTGTTCTTCGTGATCACGTTCGTCCTTCGCCAGATGCCCGATCCGATCGGCCCGCGCGCTGACCTGTTCGTAGAGGGGGCGCGGATGACCCTGCAACTCACGGTGGTCAGCGGCCTGATCGGCCTCGTGATCGGCATGATCGCGGGAATTCAGAAGACCAGTGCCAGCGCGTGGGTGCGGGCGCCCGCCAACTTCTTTATCTGGCTGGTGCGCGGCACGCCGCTGCTGGTGCAGATCCTGTTCGTGTACAACGCGCTGCCGGGCATCCTGGCGGCCATCGGCATTGACCTGCAACTCAACGAATTCTGGTCCGCCGTTATCGCCCTGTCGCTGAACGTGGGCGCGTACAACGCCGAGGTCATCCGCGCCGGCATTCTGGCTATTCCGCGTGGCCAGAGCGAGGCGGCCCGCAGCCTGGGCCTCAGCGGCCCGCAGACCATGACGACTGTGGTGCTGCCCCAAGCGCTGCGGATCGTGGTGCCGCCGCTGGTCAACAACATTGTGGCGCTGCTCAAGGATTCCTCGCTGGCGTCCAGCATCGCGCTGCTGGAACTGACACTGGCCGGTTCACGGGTCAGCAGCGAGAGCTTCCAGCCTATTCCGGTGCTGACCACCGTGGCCGTGGTGTACCTGGCCCTGACCACCGTCCTGACGCTGTTTACCGATCAGCTGGAGAAACGCACCAAGATCGCCACCCGCTGATCCCACCACAGGAAAACGCCCGCTCTGCAGATCTGGCAGAGCGGGCGTTCTTTTCGGGCGCGGTCCAGGGCTCAGTCGCGTCTGGTCAGTCGCGTCTGGGGGGCCGGCCACCCCGGTCCCCACCACTGCGCGGCGGACGGGCCTCGCGCGGGGCGATCTTGCCTTCCAGTTCCGGGCGGATCAGGTCGATCTTGCCCCGGTCATCCACGTTCACGATCTTGACGCGCAACTTATCGCCAACGTTCATCACGTCCTCCACCGCGTTCACGCGCTCCTCGGACATCTGTGAGATGTGCAGCATGCCGTCCTGGCCGGGATACAGGTTGATAAAGGCTCCGAACGGCGTGGTCTTGACCACCGTGCCGTCAAATTCCTCACCCGACTTGGCCTCACGGGTGATGCTCATGATCCGGTCACGCACGTCCTCGGCATTCGCGCTCTCGGCGCTGAAGATACGGACGGTACCGTCCTCCTCCACCGTGATCTGTGCGCCCATCGCCTCCAGTTCGCGAATCTGCTTGCCGCCAGGCCCGATAACCTTGCCGATCAGCTCGGGGTTGATCTTGACCGTGATGATGCGCGGAGCGGTAGGCGACAGTTCCGGGCGCGGCGCGGCCAGCACCTCGGCCATCTTGCCCAGGATGTGCAGGCGGCCGTCACGGGCCTGCGCCAGCGCCTCGCGCATGATCTGCGGGGTGATGCCGCCCACCTTGATGTCCATCTGCAGCGCCGTGACGCCTTCCGCCGTACCGCAGACCTTGAAGTCCATGTCGCCCAGCGCGTCTTCTGAACCCAGGATATCGGTCAGAACGCGGTAGCTGCCGCCTTCCATGACCAGACCCATCGCCACCCCGGCCACCGGGGCCTTGATCGGCACGCCCGCATCCATCAGCGACAGGATTCCGGCACACACGGTGGCCATGCTGCTCGACCCGTTGGATTCCAGCACCTCGCCCACGATCCGGATCACGTAGGGGAACTCCTCGAAGGAGGGCAGCACGGCGCGGATGGCCCGCTTGGCCAGGTTGCCGTGCCCGATCTCGCGGCGCGACTGCCCGCCCATGCGCTTGACCTCGCCCGTGGAGTACGGCGGGAAGTTGTAGTGCAGCAGGAACTTGTCGTTGTCCTCGGCGCTCAGATCGTCCACCAGAATCTCGTCGCGTTCGGTGCCCAGGGTGGTCACGCCCAGCACCTGCGTCTCACCGCGCGTGAAGATGGCGCTGCCGTGCGCGCGGGGCAGGGGCCGCGCCTCGATCCAGATGGGGCGCACGGTTCTGGAGTTGCGGCCGTCGGCGCGCAGGTCCTCTTCCAGAATCAGGCGGCGCAGTTCCTGCTTTTCCACCTTGTAGAAGACGTTCTTCAGCGCGGTGATGCGCTCCTTGGCCCCCTCGGCGGTGGGGTCCGGCTCGTAGCCGGCGATGATGCCGTCCCGCAGCGCCTTGGTGCGGGCACTGCGGTCTTTCTTCTTGACGGTCAGCAGCGCGTCTCTCAGGCCGCCCGCCCTGGCCTTCTCGGTGATTTCGGGCACCAGATCGGTGGTCAGGTCGCTCTCTTCCAGAAAGTTGAACTTTTCCTGGCCCATCTCGTCGCGCATGGTCTCGATCAGCGAGATCACGCCCTGCATCTCGGCGTGGGCGAACTCGATCGCGGCCACCAGATCTTCCTCGGAAGCGTTCTGCGCGCCCGCCTCCACCATCATCACGGCGTCCTTCGTTCCGGCCACCACCAGATCCATCCGGCTGGTCTTGAGCTGATCGGCGGTGGGGTTGATGACGTACTGGCCGTCAATCTGACCCACGCGCACGCAGGCGGTCGGCCCGGCCCAGGGAATGTCACTCAGGGAAAGGGCCGCCGAGGCACCCACCGGACCCAGCACGTCCGGCGCATTCTGGCCGTCGGCACTGATCACGGTGATGATTACCTGCGTTTCGTGGCGGTAGGTCTTGGGAAACAGGGGGCGGATCTGCCGGTCGGTGATACGTGCCCCCAGGATGGCCTTCTCGCCGGGGCGGCCCTCGCGGCGGTGGAACGAGCCGGGAATCCTGCCCACGGCGTAGTGGCGTTCCTCGAATTCCACGGTCAGGGGCAGGAAGTCCAGCGTGCTCTTGTCGTCGCGGGCCTGGGCGGTGACCAGCAGCATGGTGTCGCCGTAGCGCAGGGTGACGCTGCCGCTGACCAGCTTGGCGAGCTTGCCGGTCTCGATGCTCAGCTCGCGCCCGCCGAGCATGGTGGTGTAGGTTTTTCCAATCATGGCGGGCAGTCTATCCCGCCCGGTCGGGTCCAGAGAGAGGGCCAATCCGCTATGGATTCCGGGCCGCTCTTTTCATGCGTTCCCCCACCTGAGTCAGGCGACCGTTCCTCGCCAGCTCATCCGCCCACGCCCATACCTTGCTGGCGTGGGCCGCCATACAGGAGATACAGACTCGTACACCAGTGGGGACCGGCTCTCCGCCCACCATCGCCCGCAGGACCCCCTCGACGCCGGAGGAGGGCTTGACGGTGCAGGTTGGACCGGGTACGGGCGCCGTCGGTGCTGCAGCCGGGAACACCGCACCCGCCAGAACCACAAGTACAAGCCACCTGAAGTTCAAGATGATCAGACAAGTTCGGCCCCCCCGGCGCTCACTGGGGTGCCGGGTTCCGTCTACCAGACTTCACCCGATGCGCGTCACCAGCACCCCCACGCCCTCGACCTCGACCTCAACGGTGTCGCCCGCCTTGATGGGGCCGACGCCCTCCGGCGTGCCGGTCAGCACCACGTCGCCGGGTTCCAGGGTCACGAACCGGGTCACGTAGGTCAGGATGGCCGGCACGTCGAAGATCATCAGGCTGGTGCGGCTGTCCTGCCTGGTCTCGCCGTTGATGCGGGTCCGCAGGCGCAGGTCCGCCGGGTCTAGTTCGGTCTCCAGCCATGGCCCCAGCGGGCAGAAGCGGTCGGCGGCCTTGGCGCGGAACCATTGCAGATCTTGTTTTTGAAGGTCACGGGCGGTCAGGTCCAGGCCGCAGGTGTAGCCCGCCACGGCAGACAGGGCGGTTTCCGGCGTCAGGTCACGCGCCCGCGTGCCGATCACCAGCGCCAGTTCGCCCTCGAAGTGGAAGTTGTCGCTCCAGTCGGGGGCGTCCACCGTGCCGCCCGGCTCGGCCAGAGCGTTGGGACCTTTCAGGAAGATGCCGGGTTCGGTGGGCAGGTCACCCTTGTCATTGCCCAGCTCGCGGATGTGGTCCAGATAATTGCGGCCCACGCACACAATCTTGGTGGGCTCGGCAGGCGGCAGCAGCGCCGCTTCATTGAAGGGGGCCGCCTCGCCAGTACGGGAGCCGGCCATGCCGGCCGTAAAGTGCACCGTCTCCCCGCTGACCTCGCCCCAGTGTGCTCCACCGTTCCACTCCATTCTGACCAGTTTCATAACGACACAATAGCGGGTCGGCGGGCGGGGCCTCCGGTCTACTCGGCCGCGTTCAGCTCCTCAAGGACCACGTCCTCGATGGCCTGGGGGTCCAGCAGGGTCACGCAGTGGGGGGTGGTGACCAGGAAACCCTGGCGCTCCAGCTTGCGCAACACCCGCATCACCGTCTCACGGCTGGCCGATACGCGCGACATGATGTCGGTGGTGCTCAGCGGCAGCGTCGCCGGGTTGGGCACGCCGGCGGCCAGCCGCTGACGGTACTGGCCAGTCAGGATGTGACTCAGGGCCGCCTCGGTGTTCAGGCCGAAGGCGATCAGCTCGTCGTTGAGCTGGGTGACCCGTGCCACAAGCATCGAGCTGAGGTTCCAGAGCATCTTCGGGTGGCGCGACAGCAGCTGCTCGAAATGCGTGCGGTACAGCATCAGGGTCTCCACGTCGCTCAGGGCGTGGACCGTAGCGCTGCGCTCGCCGCCGCCCAGCACCGCCGTCTCCCCGATCACGCCGGGGGCGTACACGTCACCCATCACGCGCCCGTGGCTGCCCGGCCCCACCCGGCTAACGCGCACCGAACCGGAGACCAGCAGATGCAGCGCCTCGCCCGTGGCCTGCTGCTCCAGCACCACCTCTCCCACCGCAAAATGGCGGCGGGTGACCACGCCGGCCACCTCGCGCAGCGCGTTGTCGGCCACGCCAAGAAAAAGAGGATTACGTTTCAACTGGGCCAGGACGGGCATCCGCCACAGCCTAGCGTGAGAACAGCGTGGGAAAACGGAAAGTGGGTTGCAATATGAAGCCATCAAACCAGTGCAAGACCTGTGGGTCAGCGGCAGGCCTGCGGGTTAAGATGCGCCGCGTGACCGCTCCTGCCCACCCGCCCGCCGCGCTTGAGGCCCTGAATGTCCGCCACAGCTTTGGGGAATTGACCGTGCTGCACGGCGTCTCTCTTCAGGTTCAGCCGGGCGAGGTGGTCGCTGTGACCGGCCCCTCGGGCAGCGGCAAGAGCACGCTGCTGCACCTGCTGGGCGGGCTAGACGTGCCGGACGCCGGCGAGGTCTGGTGGGCCGGGCAGCGGGCTGATACCCTGGACACCCAGGCGCGGGCGGTGCGGCGGGCCGGGCGGGTGGGGCTGGTGTTCCAGCACCATTACCTGCTTGAGGACCTGAACGTGCTGGACAACGTCCTGATTCCCATGCGGCTGGCTGGACAGCATGACCCCGCCCGCGCCCACGCCCTGCTGTCACGCGTGGGGCTGGCTGGGCGGGAAAGTAGCATGCCCGAGGTGCTGAGCGGCGGGGAACGCCAGCGGGTGGCGGTGGCCCGCGCGCTGGCTTCCGGCCCGGCGGTGGTGCTGGCCGACGAGCCGACCGGCAGCCTGGACCGCGCTAATGCCACCACGGTTGCGGGCCTGCTGGTGGCCCTGGCCCGCGAGGAAGGCGCCGGGGTGCTGCTGGTTACCCACGATGAGCGGCTGGCCGGTTATGCCGACCGGGTCCTGCACCTGCTGGACGGGCATTTCACGGACCAGCTGCCGGTGTACGGCTGAGGGGGACAGGGGGACGGCAAAAGTGCTGGGCTAATCCAGCCGGTTGCCCCGTTGATACTGCGCCACCACTGCCGGGGCCACGCCCAGTTGCTGCGCGGCGTGCCACGCCCAGTGGGGATCGCCAAGGAACGGGCGGGCCAGCGCGATCAGATCGGCGTCGCCGTTTCGCAGGATGCCCTCGGCCTGCTCGGGGTTCTCGATCATGCCCACGGCCATGACCTGCAGGCCGTCCACCGCCGCCTTGACGGCCGCCGCAAAGGGCACCTGATAGCCGGGGCCAGCCGTGATCTGCTGCTCGGTGGTCAGGCCGCCGCTGCTGACGTCCAGCACGTCCACGCCCTCGCGTTCCAGCAGCGCGGCCAGCCGGACCGTCTGCTCCAGGTCCCAGCCGCCCTCGGCCCAGTCGGTGGCGCTCACGCGCACGAACAGCGGCTTGTGCATGGGCCAGCCGCTTCTCACGGCGCGCACCACCCGCAGCAGAAGGCGGGTGCGGTTCTCGAAGGAGCCGCCGTAGTCGTCGGTGCGGATGTTGGACAGCGGAGACATGAACTGGTGCAGCAGGTACCCGTGCGCGGCGTGTACCTCCACCACGTCGAAGCCCGCCATCTCCGCACGCTGGGTGGCCGAGACGAAGTCCTGAACGACGCGCTCGATATCATCGATGCTCATGGCGCGGGGAGGCTGGTATTCTGGCGAGAAGGCGTGGGTGTCCGGCCCGATCACGCCCCAGCCGCCGTGCTCGTACGGCACGGCCCCCTTGCCGCGCCACGGCGCGTAGGTGCTGGCCTTGCGCCCGGCGTGAGCCAGCTGAATGCCGACATGCCCGCCGTGGGCGTGAATGAAGTCGGTGATCCGGCCCAGCGGAACGATGTGCTCATCGGCCCACACGCCCAGGTCTCCGGGGCTGATGCGGCCCTCAGGCGAGACGGCGGCGGCCTCGGTGAAGATCAATCCCGGCGCGGCCAGCGCGAACTGTCCCAGGTGAACCAGATGAAAATCGTTGGCCAGCCCATTCTGGGCGCTGTACATGCACATCGGCGACACGACGATCCGGTTGGGCAGGGTCAGGCCGTGAAGTTTGAGCGGTTGAAACAGTCTGGGCGTGGTGTCGGGCATGCGGTCAATGTAGGGCTGCGCCGTGAAGTGCGCCAGATGGCCGATGCTTAGGCTTGGATCATGCTTTAGGCTGGGGAAAGGCACCTGCTAACCACGCCGGAAGGCGTTAACTTAGGCCACGGGCACCCTGAAGTATGGAACTGCCCAGAGCCGCCTGACCCCACCCACGCCCAGATCGAACGTTGCGGCAGGCGAGGACTGCGCCAGGGCCATGCCCGCAGCGAACAGCGGTGCCAGGGACCGGACCCACTCGCCGCGAACGCCCCGCCTGCCGGCAAGTCGATTCGTTATGGTGCCCAGCCTATCCACCCCGCCGGGCCTGCCAGCCCTCCCAGTCACGCCGGGCCTGGGCCTGCGCCGTGTCCCAGAAGGCGACTTCCAGCGCCTTCAGGTCGCCCGAATGGCCGGCGGACTGGCGGTAGTCCGCAGCTTCCAGCCGGGCCAGCAGGGAGGGATGGTCCGTCTGCCCCAACGCCGCGTCCAGGGCAGTGTCTTCCGGGGCCAGCGAGGCCGCCCGGACCAGTGCGCCGTACCGCCGCCCCAGCAGCTGCAAATCCGCCACGTTCGCGGCGTAGACCCACGGGCCATATTCGCCCAGCAGCGCCACCAGTCCGGACCACTGCGAGTGCATCACGGCGCGGACCACCTCTTTCGGCGGGATGCGCGAGTCCAGCCACGGACGCACGGCCAGCAGATCAGGAGCCAGCCACCGCTCGCCCGCGAATTCGCGGCCCACCCGTTCGGCATCAGAGGGCGAGAACACATCGCGCAGCTCGGTCAGGTGGGACAGGCGGGCGCGGGCTTCAGGGGTGGGTTGGATGCCCCGTGGCGTGGGCTGCCCCAGTGCGGCCCAGGCCACCCGCCGCAGGGCGTCGGCGTTCAGTGCGATGGCCTGCGCCTGCAACGAGGCCTCCAGCGCGGCGCGGCTGGACAGGTCCGCCGCCTCCCGAAGGGCCACACCTTCACGCGCCAGCGCGGCGGCCAGCCGTTCCAGCCTCTCCGCCGCGTTCAACTGCTGGCACTGGTGTAGCTGGCCACCGCGCGCAGCCAGAACCAGCGGGTCACGGCGAACAGGCCGGCAGCCAGCAGCGGCGAGGTCACGGCCAGCGCGGGCGACAGGCGACCGGTCATGGCCTGCGCGGGCACGGTGGTGATCAGGGCGATGGGCACGATAAAGGTCAGGGCGAAACGCACGGGCAGCGGAAAGGCCGTGACCGGAAAGCGCCCCGCGCCGAAGATGCCGTTGAACAGTTCGGCCACGTTCTGCGTCTTGACGAACCAGAACGCGGTGGTGGACAGCGCCAGCCAGATGCAATACACGATGGTCAGCGCCGAGGCGTATAGCACGGCGGCGATCAGCACCCCGCCGGGGGTAATGGTCAGCGCCGAGGCCGCGTACACGATCAGGCCCAGCCCGATCAACAGGTCCGGCACACGCAGCACGTTCAGGTAGCGGGTGCTGACGCTGAACTGCGCGTCCAGCGGCTTGAGCAGGGTGAAATCCATGTTGCCGGTACGGATGGCCTCGGCAATGCGGCTCATGTTGGGCTGCACGAACACGGCAATAAACCCCTCAGTCAGGATGAAAAACCCGGTGACCAGCAGCGCCTCGCGGAATGTCCAGCCGCCCACCGTGTCGATGCCCTGTCCGAACAGCACGCCAATCGCCAGCAGCGCCACGCCCACCTGTCCCAGACTGCTCAGGACGGCGCCGATGAAGTTGGCCCGGTATTCCAGCTGCGCCGAGATAGTGGCCCCGGTGAAAATGCGGATCAGGCGCAGGTAACGGGTCATGCGGGCCTCTGAACTTGAGAACCGAGAGTCATCGGGGAGGCTGCAAACATGCTCACGCCCCCACCGCCCCGTACTTCTTCAGACCCAGCCGCCAGACGGCCAGCCGGACAAACCAGAACAGCACCACCCAGCCGAACAGGATCAGCGCGCCGAAGCCGGCCTGGCCCAGCGTGGCCTTGCCCGCCAGCAGCTGCGCTGGAAGGCCCAGCATGTACGGAAACGGCGTCCAGACCGCGATGTTCTGCACCCACTGCGGGTAAAAGGCCAGCGGGGCAAACAGCCCGCCCAGTGCGGCGTACAGCAGCCACGCCACCTCCGAGAAGGCGGTGCTGCTCTCGGTCCAGAAGGCCAGCAATCCCAGCGAGTACTCGTACAGGAAACGGCAGGTGAAGCCCAGAATGCACAGGCCCAGCGCCACCGGGTACGCCCACCACTCGCGGGTAAACGACGCGCCGGACAGCCACGCGAAGATTGCCAGCAGCACCAGCATCGGCCCTATACGGACGAAGCGCTCCGCGACGTGAGCAGCGTATTCCGCCCACATGGGATCCATCGGGCACAGCAGCCTGGGCGACAGCGTGCCCTGACGGATCATGAAATCCAGCTCCCAGCCCACCCACACCACCAGCAGTTGCCCCACCAGCCACACGCTCAGAAAATAGGTGGCGAACTCGGAGCCGTCATAGCCGCCGATCTGTCCGCCGGGGGCCGCCGCCGCCTGCGCCATCCATACCAGCATCATCACCAGCGAAATGGTGCCCGACAGCATCCAGATGATGACCTCGGCGCGGTACTCGGCCATTTCCGCGAAGCGGGTGGCGAAGAGAACGCGGGTCTTGCGGATCATGGGTGCCTCTGGCGGGAGCGACTGACGTGGATAGAACATGTCCAGACTGAGACGGCAAGCCTCTTCATCCGCCCACCACTTCCTTTGCCGCTTCCTTTGCCGCGTCCGCCCTCTCGCCGGCCCCGAACAGCTCCGCCATCACCGCTTCGATGGGCGGGTCTTCCACCGTCAGATCCGCCACGTCCAGGTCAGCCAGCAGTCTGGAAGCCCGCACGCTGACCTCGGCTCGGGGGACGGTCAGTTCGGCGCTCAGGCCGTCCACCCGCACGTCGTGGCCGTAACGGGCCAGCTGCTCGGCACTGACGGCCTGGCGCAGCTTGAGCTTCACGGTCTTGCCGCCGCCCCTGCCCTGCTCGGCCAGCCGCGCCAGATCGCCGTCGAACACCAGCTGGCCCCGGTCGATCACCAGGATTCTCCGGGCCAGCGCCGTCACGTCGGCCATGTAGTGGCTGGTCAGGATCACGGTGGCCCCGTAACGCTCGTTGTAGTCGCGGATAAAGGCGCGCACGGCCTCCTGCATGTTCACGTCCAGGCCAATCGTCGGCTCGTCCAGAAACAGCACTTTCGGGCGGTGCAGCAGGGCGGCGGCCAGCTCGCATTTCATGCGCTCGCCCAGGCTCAGCTTGCGGACCTGTTTTTTCAGGATGCCGTCCAGCGACAGCACGTCCGTGAATTCGCGCATGGTGGCGCGGTACTGGTCATCGGGAATCTCGTAGATGGCCTGATTGACCAGAAAGCTGTCCAGCGCGGGCAGGTCCCAGATCAGCTGCTGCTTCTGCCCCATGACCAGGGTGATCTGCTTCAGAAAGGCTGTCTCGCGTCTGCGCGGTTCGAAGCCCGCCACCCGCGCCACGCCACCCGAAGGGTGCAGCAGCCCCGAGAGCATTTTAAGGGTGGTGGTCTTCCCCGCCCCATTCGGCCCCAGAAAGCCCACCACCTCGCCGGGCGCGAGGTCAAACGACACGCCCTTGACGGCCTCCACGTACCTGGTTTTGCGGCTCACGAAGCTGCGGAGGCTGCCCATGAAGCCCGGCTCCTTCTCGTGGACGGCGTACTGCTTTTTCAGGTCACGGACGTGCACGGAGGCGTCCGGCAATGTAGGGGTCATAGATGGGTCCAGAATACGCCGGAACCGGATTTTCCGGGGCCAGAACGCGAAATGGCGGGACGGTCAGCGGGGACCGCGGTCTCCGGCTCTGGGGCCACCGTAACCTCGGCCCCGCCGCCTGCTGGCCGCGCCCGCTACACTCGCCCCATGACGCGCCGTGACGGTGGCCGTGACGAACAAGGCCGCACCCAGACCCTGGAACGAACTGCAACGCGGCGGCCCCGGCTGTACCGCGTGCTGCTGCTCAACGACGATTACACCCCGATGGACTTCGTGGTGATGGTGCTGTCCCAGTACTTCCGCAAGGCCCAGCAGGAGGCCGAACTGATCATGCTGGCGGTGCATCACAAGGGCCAGGGTGTGGCCGGGATCTACACCCGCGACGTGGCCGAGACGAAGGTGGCGCAGGTGACCGCCCACGCCCGCCAGGAGGGCCATCCGCTGCGCGTGGTGGCCGAACCGGAGGCAGAGGAATGATCGGCGATCATCTGCAGGTCACCATCGCCCGCGCCGCCGACTACGCGCGAACGGCCGGGCATGAGTACGTGACGCTGGAACATCTGCTGCTGGCACTGACACATGACCCCGAGGGCCGTGAGGCGCTGCTGGCCGTGGGGGCCGATGTGGAACGCCTGCGCGACGAACTGGAAAGGCAACTGGACGGGATGGAATCGGTGGAGGACGCCGAGCCGGACTTCACGCTGGGTTTTCACCGCGTCGTGCAGGGCGCAGTCCTGCAACTGCACGCCAGCGGCAAGGGGGGCGAGGACGCCGACGGAGCGCGCGTGCTGGTGGAGTTGCTGGAGGAAGACGACTCCCCGGCCCGCGCCACGCTGGAGGCCCAGGGCGTGACCCGGCTGGACGTATTGGCCTACGTCTCTCACGGCACAGCGAAGGTGGAAGGCCGTAGCCGCGAGCGCCGCGTGGTCGGTGTCGAGGAGGGGGCGCCGGAGGCGGAAGCTGAGCAAGATCCCCTGGAGGCCTACACCCAGGACCTGACCGCCGCCGCAAAAGCCGGGGACTTTGACCCGGTGATCGGACGCGACGCCGAACTGACCCGCGCGGTGCATATCCTGGCGCGGCGCGGCAAGAACAACCCCGTGCTGGTGGGCGAGCCGGGGGTGGGCAAGACGGCACTGGCCGAGGGGCTGGCGCAGCGCGTGGCCGACGGCAAGGCGCCGGGATTCTTGAAGGGGGCGTCGGTCTATGCGCTCGACCTGGGCGCGTTGCTGGCCGGGACGCGCTACCGGGGTGATTTCGAGCAAAGGCTGAAAGCGGTGCTGGCCGCGCTGGACGGCAAGAACAGTGTGCTGTTCATCGACGAGCTGCACACCCTGGTGGGGGCAGGGGCCACAGAAGGTGGCAACGTCGACGCCGCCAATCTTCTGAAGCCTGCGCTGGCCCGCGGCAAACTGCGCGTCATGGGGGCCACCACGCCGGCGGAACTGCGCCACCTGGAAAAGGACCGGGCGCTGTGGCGGCGGTTCCAGACCGTGGAGGTGGCCGAGCCGTCCGAGACAGACGCGCTGGAAATTCTGCGCGGGCTGGCCCCCAGGTACGCCGACCACCACGGCGTTACCTATACGCCCGATGCGCTGGACGCCGCCGTGCGCCTGAGCGTGCGTCACCTGCGGGACCGCTTTCTGCCCGACAAGGCCATTGACGTGATCGACGAGGCCGGGGCCGCCCGCAGCAGCGCCGGGACGGGAGGGCAGCTCGGCGTGACCGACATTGAGGCCACGGTGGCCCACATGGCCCGTGTGCCGGTGGGTGCGGTCAAGGCCGAGGAAATCCAGTCACTTGCCACGCTGGAAAGCGATCTAAAGGGCCGGGTCTATGGTCAGGACGCCGCGGTGGAGGCTGTGGCCAGTGCGGTCAAACTGGCCCGCGCGGGCCTGCGTGACGCGCAAAAACCGCAGGGCACGTTCCTGTTCGCCGGGCCGACCGGCGTGGGCAAGACCGAGCTGGCCCGCGCGCTGGCCGACCGGCTGGGCATCCATCTGGCCCGCTTCGACATGTCCGAGTATCAGGAGGCCCATACGGTGGCGCGGCTGATCGGCGCGCCGCCCGGCTACGTAGGTTTTGATCAGGGCGGCCTGCTGACCGATGCGGTGGCCAAGAACCCGCACGCGGTGCTGCTGCTCGATGAGATCGAGAAGGCCCACCCGGATGTGTACAACATCTTCCTGCAACTGATGGACCACGGCACCCTGACCGATCACGCAGGCAAGAAGGTGGACGGGCGCGGGCTGATTCTGGTGTTCACCACCAACGCCGGGGCCGCCGATGCCAGCCGCCCCGCGCTGGGCTTCGGGCGCGAGGGCCGCGCAGGCGAGGAGGCCGAGGCGGTCAAGCGCACCTTCACCCCGGAATTCCGCAACCGGCTGGACGCCGTGATCTACTTCCGCGCCCTGTCGCGCGAGGTCATGGCCGGCATCGTGGACAAGTTCCTGCGCGAGCTGGAAACTCAACTGGCCGAGCGCAAGGTCACCCTGACCGTGTCCGCCGAGGCCCGTGCCCGGCTGGCCGAACTGGGCTACGACCCGCAGATGGGCGCGCGGCCGCTGGCCCGCGTCATCGAGGAGCGCATCAAGCGCCCGCTGGCCGACGAGTTGCTGTTCGGCACGCTGAAGGGCGGAGGTCACATGGACGTCGGGGTCCAGGACGGGATCTTCGTCTTTACAGGATGACCCGCTCGGGGCCCGTGACCCCATGCATCAGGCCGACGCCCGGCGGAGATAAAGGTTAGGCCTAACCCCTTTCATGTGGGTCATGAACCTTGCACGGACAATTGGGGCATGAAAAACATTCTTATGATTCTGCTGACCGGTTCTATGCTGGCCGCCTGCACACCCAAGGAAGAAACCACCACCACCACCACCGAAACCACCGTCACCGATCCGGCCGTGGTCGATACCACCACTGACACGACTGACACGGTGGACACCACCGACGCCATCGGTGAGGGCGAGGGTGCCACTGACGACGCCGCCGACCCCGGCGTGGACAGCACCATGACCAACGATGACGACGCCACCGTCGGCGAGGAAATCGACATGGCCGTGGGCGACGGCCTGGAAGGCACCGTGACCGACTTCGACGGCACCGCCCAGACCTTTACCCTGAACGAGAACGACGCCAACTACGCCGTGACCATCACGCCAGAAACGGTGTTTGAAGGTTCGGCTACCACCGCCGAGGAGTTCTTCGGCAGTGACCGCGCCGACGCCAGCGTGGCCGTCGAGGGCGAGATCGACGAGTCGGCCAGCACGCTTATTGCCAACAAAGTCACCCTGAACTAAAACAAAACGCACGAAGGGGCCGGGCCGGTAAAGGGTCCGGCCCTTTCCGTCTTCACGTGCTGTACTCACGGCAGCAACCGGCACAGCTGGCCCTGAGACAGTTCATCCGAAAGGCGCTCGCCCGGCCCGCCTGTTTGCCGCTATGCTCTACGGGTGCGGCGTCGTGTGATTGGTCTGGTTGTGCTGGCCGGCGGGGTGGCCCTTGCGGCCCCCGCCTTTCCGTTTCTGTCCCGGTACGCGGCGTTGCCAGACAGGGCCGACGGACCGGTTACCGTGCTGCTGGCCGGCGTGACCCCCAAATACGACGAGCGCGCTCCGGTATGGCCGTGGCCCACCCGCCCTGAGGATTACAGCGGCCTGACCGACACCATCGTGCTGGCCCAGGTACGGCCCGACGGAACCACCAACATGCTCAGCATTCCGCGTGACACCTGGGTCAACGTGCCCGGCAGCGGCTGGGGCAAGATCAACGGGTCCAATCCGCACGGTGGCCCGGAGGCGCTGGTGGGCGCCGTGCAGACCCTGACAGGCGTCAGGGCCGACGCCTACGTCCTGCTGTCCCTGAACGCCATGCGTGCCATGACCCAGGCCGCCGGCGGGGTCACGCTGGACGTGGCCCAGGACATGCAGTACGACGACAACGCCGGCAACCTGCACATCGACCTCAAGGCGGGGCGGCAGCACCTGAGCGGCGAGGAGGCCGAGGGCTACCTGCGCTTCCGCAAGGACAACCTGGGCGATATCGGCCGGGTGGCGCGGCAGCAGAACTTTCTGGGCGCGTTGATGAACAAGGTCAGGAATCCGCTGAACTGGTGGAGGGTGCCGGGCATGGTGGGTGCGGTGGACGGCAACATGAAAAGCAACCTGAGCCGTGACCAGGTGGCCGGGCTGCTGGGCGCGGCCCTGGGCGGCCCCAGGATTGCCATGCACACCGTTCCGGGCAATTTCGGCGGGGGCGGCACCTGGGTGGCGGACCGCGCCGCACTGTCGGCGCTGGTGGACCGCCACTTCAGCGATCCCAACGATCCGCGTCGCCTGAGCGTCGCCGTGATCAACACTGCCGCTCCTGCCGGCAGCGCCCGCCGCCTGAAAGACCGCCTGAAGGGGCTGGGCTACCTGCGGGTCAGCGTTGCCAACGGCACCCAGGCCACCGACATCACCACCATCACCGGGTCCGGGCCACAGGCCGAGCGTGTCCTGCGCGATGTCGGGTACGGGCGGGTGGTTGAGGTTCCAGGGGTACCGGGCGCGGATGTGACGGTGTGGCTCGGCAGCGACACTCCTGCCAACTGACCCGGAGGGAGGGACCGGCAAGCGTCCCCCGTGCAGGGTTGAGCCACGCAGGAGCGACATCCGGGAGTGGTCAGATTCAGCGCCTCCTGATCAGCCACGCCCACTCATCTGTATCGATTAAGTCATGCCGATTTTGCTGCTACTCTGACCGCATGACCGATCCAGCACCCGCGCAGGCGATGGCCGCACAGCTCAAATGGTGGCAGAAGGGCATCATCTACCAGATTTACCCGCGTTCATTCCAGGACAGCACGGGCGACGGCGTGGGTGACCTGCGCGGCATCACGGCGCGGCTGCCATACCTGAAAAGCCTGGGCGTGGAGGCGGCGTGGCTCTCGCCCATCTTCACGTCCCCCATGCACGACTTCGGCTACGACGTGGCCGACTACTGCGACATCGACCCGCTGTTCGGCACCCTGGACGACTTTGACGCACTGGTCCAGGAGGCGCACGGCCTGGGCCTCAAGGTCATGCTGGACTATGTGCCCAACCACTCCTCTGCGGACCACGCGTGGTTTCAGGAGGCATTGAAGGGCAAAGGCAGCGAGAAGCGCGACTGGTACGTGTGGCGTGACCCCGGCCCGGACGGCGGGTTACCCAACAACTGGAAATCCTTTTTTGGCGGCCCGGCGTGGACCCTGGATGAGGCGAGCGGGCAATACTACCTGCACCAGTTCCTGCCCAGCCAGCCGGACCTGAACTGGCGCAACCCGGCGGTACGTGAAGCGATGTTCGACGTGCTGCGCTTCTGGATGCGCCGGGGCGTGGACGGCTTCCGGGTGGACGTGATCTGGCTGCTGGCCGAGGACGAGCGCTTTCTGGACGAACCCGTCAACCCGGAGTGGCTGCCGGGCGACATTGAGCACAACAGCGTGCAGCACATCTACACCCAGGACCAGCCGGAGACCCACCAGTACATCCGCGAGATGCGGGCCGTGCTGGACGAATTCGAGGACCGCATGATGGTGGGCGAGATCTACCTGCCGGTCGAGCAGTTGCTGCCCTACGCCGGAACCGAGGACGCGGCGATGGTGCACCTGCCTTTCAACTTCCACCTGATTCTGCGGCCCTGGCAGGCCCAGGCGGTGCGCGAGTTCGCCGACAGCTACGACGCCGCGTGCCTCAAGATCGGCACCTGGCCCAACTGGGTCCTGGGCAATCACGATCAGCACCGCTTCAAATCACGGGTGGGCGCGGCGCAGTACCGGGTGGCCCAGACCCTGCTGCTGACCCTGCGCGGCACGCCCACGGTGTACTACGGCGACGAGATCGGCATGGACAACGTCAGGATTCCCCTGGAACGCATGGTGGACCCGGCAGGGTTGCAGCAGCCCGACTCCCCCGCCGCCAGCCGCGACCCGGAACGCACCCCCATGCAGTGGGACGCCACGGCCAACGCCGGATTCAGCCCTGCCGCAGCCACGCCCTGGCTGCCGCTGGCGGACGACTATCAGACCACCAACGTCCAGGCGCAGCAGGCGGACCCGCACAGCGACCTGAGCTATTTCCGCGCCCTGACCGCCCTGCGCCAGCAGCACCCGGCCCTGGTGGGCGGCGCGTACCACAGCGTGGACAGCGGTCACGAGGACGTGTTCGCCTTCCGCCGCAGCCTGGGTGGTGAGACGCTGACCATCCTGCTGAACTTCGGCGCGGGTGAGCATGTCCTGGGTGACGTGGCGGCGGGACACACGCTGCTCAGTTCCCGCAACGATCAGCCCCGGAGCGGCGCGGGCCTGCGGCCCAACGAGGCGCGCATCATCCTGACGTAGGCTTCTGGACTTCTCGGTCCGGCCAGCCCTGGCCGCTATCAGATGTTCAGGTTCGACAGCTTGAGAATCCTCTCCCGCACCCAGGCGGCGTCAGCAGGGCGCTGCCCGCGGTCCTGACGTGTGAGGGTCAGGTACAGCGGGCAGAGCGGGTCCGGGTGGTAGGGCGCAGAACCGGTGGGGTCCGGCAGCGCACCGAAGATGCCCCAGCCCAGCAGCATGCCCACGCCGTACAGATCCGCCTCTGGCCCCAGCGGTTCGCCCCGGGACGCTTCGGGACTCTGGAAGGCCGCCGTCCCGAAACGGGTGGGCACCGGAAAGGCTTCCAGGGCCGGGCCGGACAGGTCCAGGTCCACCAGCTTGGCGCTGCCGTCCGGCTCCACCACGATGTTCTCCGGTTTGATGTCGCGGTGGACCAGGCCACACGAATGCAGGTATGCCAGCGCGTCCAGCAGATGCGCCAGCGTGAGCAGAAACGCGCGGCGATCCACCCGCAGGGCAGGGCGCCGGGTGTAGCGCGAAAACAGCACCTCGCCGCGGGCCAGGGTGCTGATCAGCACAGGGCGGCCCTCCAGGGCACCGCGCCCCAGCACATACGCCAGGCGGGGGTGATCCAGGCCGCGGGAATGCTGGTACTCACGCTCGGCGAAGTCCTGCATCTCCGGCAGAAACACCTTGACGGCGCAGGGTTGCCCCTGGGCGTCCACCGCAAAATACACCAGACTGTGAGAGCCGCGTCCGATGGGCCGGATCAGCCGCACACCGTCGCCCACCACCTGTCCCGCCAGAGCCATTGTCCATACAGTAGCGCATGGAACCGCCGCCAGAGTCGATCAATAAAGATCAAAAGGCTGGGCCGGCCGAGGCTTATGGGGCACCCACGGTGCCCGGAATCATGATGGCCGCCGCACGGGGCTACAATCGCGGACATGGGCAGCGTCGGGCGTGGGGCAGGGCCATGAAGGGGTTCGGGCTGGTGCTGGGCGGGGGCGGCGCACGCGGGCTGGCCCACATCGGCGTGTGGCAGGTACTGGAGGACGCCGGCCTGACGCCCAGCGTGGTGACCGGCACCAGCATGGGCGGGCTGGTGGGGGCCTTTATCGCGGCGGGCTACAGCGGGGCGGAACTGGAACGCATCTCGGGTACGGTGTCGTGGCGGCGCCTGCTGGACTGGCGGCCCGGCACCGGACTCCTGAAGATCTCGGCCATGGAAGGCTGGCTGGCCCAGCACCTGCCGCTGACCTTCGAAGAACTGACGGTCCCGCTGGCCATCACCGCCACCGACATGCTGACCGGCCGGGGCGTGTACCTGACGCGCGGCAGCCTGCATGACGCCCTGCGGGCCACCAGCGCGTATCCGGGGGCGCTGGATAGCGTGCCAATGCGCGACATGCTGCTCTCGGACGGGGGCATCCTGAACCAAGTACCGGTGGACGCCGCGCTGTTTCTGGGGGTACAAAAGGTGCTGGCGGTGGACGTGACGGCCCCCGACGCCCTGGAACTGCACGAACGCCGGGTCCTGATCTGGAAACGCGAGGCCCACCTGGGGCCGGTGCGGGCGCTGCGGCGCGCGGTGGAGATCATGCAGGCGCAGCTGACCGACGCCCGTCTCAGCCTCTACCGCCCCGAGGTGCTGCTGCGCCCGGATCTGGGCAGCATCGACCTGATGGACTTCAACCGCACCGGGCAGGCCATCGCGGCGGGGCGGGACGCCGCGACGGCGGAACTGCCGCGTTTGAAAGCACTCCTGGACGGCAGTTGAGGAAAGGGCGCTGGACGGGCTGACCCGTTAACCCTCTGCCAACCCTCAATCCGCTATCCTGCGCGGTGCATGACCAGACTTCAGTCCGCCGCACCCACCACCCTTCAGAAGGTGTGGAAGGATTTTCTAGAACCCATTGTCTTTGCGGTGGTGATCACCCAGTTCGTGGCGACGCTGGTGGGCGTGGACGGCGTGAGCATGATGCCCAACCTGCGCGACCGCGAGCGCGTGTTCGTGCCCAAGTACGAGACGTGGCTGCACAAGGCGGGCGTGGGCGACTTCAGCCGGGGCGACATCGTGATTTTCAAGCCCCCGCGCGAGGCCTTTGAGAAAGTGCCCAACCTGCGCAAAGACTTCTTCGGGCTGTGGGAATACCGCCCATTTCTGATCAAGCGCGTAATTGGCCTGCCGGGCGACCGCATCCGGGTGGATGCGGGCGAGGTGTACGTCAACAGCGTCAAACTCGATTCCAGCTGGACCACCGACTACTGGCGGCAGCAGGGCTGCTGGGATGCCCAGAGCTCACTGGCGAACAATGCTTTCTCATCTGAACCCTACGGCGTGGTGCCCACAGAGCCGGAAATTACCGTTCCCGAGGGTCATTATTACGTGATGGGGGACAACCGCACCGCCAACGGCTCGGAGGATTCGCGCATGCTGGGGACCATTCCCCGCCGGGACGTGGCCGGGCGTGCAGCGGCGGCAGTCTGGCCAATCATGCGGAAAACCAACGCCAAGTACGACTGCGCCAGCCAGAGCGTCGGCGAACTGAGCGGCCCGAGCGTCCTGAACTGGCGCCTCCTGAACCGCCCAGAAGCCTTCGAGAAATTGAAAAATGAAATGACGAAGTAAGGTTAAGAAGTAAGGTTCAACCGGCCCCTACGCCGACTGCCGCTCCCGCACCTCGCTCTGACATGTGGACACATGGCGAACGCGGGCGGGGGCAACAACCGATATATGGCCCAGGCCTAGAAGGCCGTTCCCAGACGCTTCGTCCTTCTCTTCGTTGAGAAGTCGGCTGAGGGCTGCCTCGTCGTCCTCAACCATCACGGTTCGGCTGGCAGGGCGCAGCCAGACAGGTGGCCACCACCGTCCCAAAGCCAACCTGTCCACCCCACCCCCCTTTTGATCCCTCTACGCCGCGCTATCCTCTGCCCTATCGCGCCCTCAAAGCGCGGTCATCCAGAGCGTCCGAGGGTTTTTTCTGCCCATTGACGGCGCGGCAACCGGCCCCCATCGCGGCCACGGTGCCTTTCAGAAAAGCCTCCTGCTGGGGTGCGCCGACGATGGCGCGGGCGGGACGCGATGGCCGGAAGTGGGCGCCGCACGGGACAGGGCGCAACGACGTGTTCAGGCCGCACACGCGGTCTGGTTTCAAAGAGGTGGACAATGAACAGGGATATTCGCGCTGCGGCGCGTGAACGCATCCTGGTGCTGGACGGCGCGTGGGGCACCATGCTGCAGCGGGCCAACCTGAACGAGGCGGATTTCAGGTTCGATGGAGCCGATCCCCTGCGGATGTATCGGGGCAATTTCGATCTGCTGCAACTGACCCGCCCGGACGTGATCCGGGACATCCACCGCGCGTATTTCGGGGCGGGCGCGGACATCGCCAGCACCAACACCTTCAACAGCACCACCATCTCGCAGGCGGATTACGGCACAGAAGCCCTGGCCCGCGCCATGAACGAGGCCGGCGCACGGCTGGCCCGCGAGGTGGCCGACGAGTTCGAGGCCGCCGACGGCAAACCGCGCTGGGTGGCCGGGGCCATCGGGCCGACGAACCGCACCGCCACCTTGTCGCCGGACGTGGAAAGACCAGAGTTTCGCAACGTCACCTTCGACAGCCTGGTAGACGCCTACGCCGCCGCCGCCGAGGGATTGATCGTGGGCGGGGCCGACCTGCTGCTGCTGGAAACCGTGTTCGACACGCTGAATGCCAAGGCCGCGCTGTTCGCCTGCGAGGAGGCGTTCGCGCGCACGGGCAGGACGCTGCCGGTGATGCTTTCCGGCACCATCACCGACGCCTCGGGCCGCACGCTGAGTGGACAGACGCCCGAAGCCTTCGCCATCAGCACGGCGCACGCCAACCTGTTCAGCCTGGGATTGAACTGTGCGCTGGGCGCGGACCTGCTGCGGCCCCATCTGCGGGCCATTGCAGCGAACACCGAAACGCTGGTGTCGGTCCACCCCAACGCGGGTCTGCCCAACGCTTTCGGCGAGTACGACGAGACGCCCGAACACACGGCGTCGGTGCTGGCTGATTTCGCCCGCGAGGGGCTGGTCAATATCGTGGGCGGCTGTTGCGGAACCACACCAGAACATATCCGCGCCATTGCCAACGAGATGGCGAGGATCAAGCCGCGCACCGCCGCCAAGTTGCCGCCTTTCCTGCGCCTCAGCGGCCTGGAAGCGCTGACGGTCACCCCAGAACTGAACTTTGTCAACGTAGGTGAACGTACCAACGTCACCGGCAGCCCCAGATTTAACAAGGCGATTCTGGCCGGGGACTTTGACACCGGCCTCAAGATCGCGCGGCAGCAGGTGGAGAACGGCGCGCAGATCGTGGACATCAACTTCGACGAGGGCATGCTGGACGGCGAGGCCGCAATGGTCAAGTTCCTGAACCTGCTGGCCGGGGAGCCGGACATCTCGCGGGTGCCGCTGATGCTGGACAGCAGCAAGTGGGAGATTCTGGAAGCGGGCCTCAAGCGGGTGCAGGGCAAGTGCGTGGTGAACAGCATTTCCCTCAAGGACGGCGAGGCCAAGTTTCTGGAGCGGGCGCGGCTGCTGCGGCGCTACGGGGCCGCCGCCGTCGTTATGGCCTTTGACGAGACGGGGCAGGCCGATAACCTGGAACGGCGCAAGGAGATCACCGCCCGCGCCTACAGGCTGCTGACCGAACAGGCCGACTTTCCGCCGCAGGACATCATCTTTGATCCCAACGTGCTGACGGTGGCGACGGGCCTGGAAGAGCATGACCGCTACGCACTGGAGTTCATCGAGGCGACCCGCTGGATCAAGGCCAACCTGCCGGGAGCGCTGGTGTCGGGCGGTATCAGCAACGTGTCGTTTTCGTTCCGGGGCAACAACCACGTGCGCGAGGCGATGCACTCGGTCTTTCTGTACCATGCCATCCGCGCCGGGCTGGACATGGGCATCGTGAACGCCGGGATGCTGGCGGTGTACGAGGACATCGAGCCGGAACTGCGCGAGGCGGTGGAGGACGTGATTCTGGCCCGCACACCGAATGCCACGGAGAACCTGCTGGCGCTGGCCGAGAGCTACAAGGGGGTGAAGCGCGAGGCCGCCGCCCAGAGCGAGTGGCGCGAGCGTCCTGTGAACGAGCGGCTCAAGCACGCGCTGATCTCCGGCATCACCGACTTCGTGGTGGAGGACGCCGAGGAGGCGTACCGCGAGCTGGGTTCGCCGCTGAAGGTGATCGAGGGGCCGCTGATGGACGGCATGAACGTGGTGGGTGACCTGTTCGGGGCCGGGAAGATGTTCCTGCCGCAGGTGGTCAAGTCCGCCCGCGTGATGAAACGCGCCGTGGCCCACCTGACGCCCTACATGGAGGCCGAGAAGCAGGAGGTCGGCGGCAAGGGCAAGGTACTGCTGGCCACGGTCAAGGGCGACGTGCACGACATCGGCAAGAACATCGTGGGCGTGGTGCTGGCCTGCAACGGCTATCAGGTCACCGATCTTGGCGTGATGGTGCCCACCGAGCGGATTCTGGACGAGGCCGAGCGCATCGGCGCGGACGTGATCGGCCTGAGCGGCCTGATCACCCCCAGCCTGGATGAGATGGTGGGCGTGGCCCGCGAGATGACCCGCCGGGGCGGCACGCTGCCGCTACTGATCGGCGGGGCCACCACCAGTCGGGCGCATACAGCGGTCAAGATTGATCCGGCCTACGCTGGGCTGGTGGTGCATGTGCTGGATGCCAGCCGCGCCGTCACCACCACCGCTGACATCCTGGCCGATCCGGCAGGGGTGCAGAAGCGTATCCAGGCCGAATACGACGCCCTGCGCGAACGCCACGGCAAGCGCGAGGTGCGCCTGATTCCCATCGAGACGGCCCGCGAACGTGCCCCGCGCGTCTCCCCCGCCCTGCCCCCCGCGCCGCGCGAACCGGGACGGCAGATCATCGAGCAGCCGCTGACCGAATTGCTGGACTACATCGACTGGACGCCGTTCTTCATCGCCTGGGAGATGAAGGGCATCTACCCCAACATCCTGACCGATCCGCTGCGCGGCGAACAGGCCCGCACGCTGTTTGCCGACGCCCAGGCCCTGCTGCGCCGCGTGATCGACGAGGGCTTATTGACGGCGCGGGGCGTGATCGGCCTGTGGCCCGCCGAGCGGCGTGGCGACGACATCGTGGTGAAGGCGGAGGCGGGAACGCACGGCATCGGGGTGCGCGACACGCTGGACCATCAGACCCATGAGATCGCGGCAGGACGCGAGGCGTTGCCGCAGGACACCGTCCTGCATACCCTGCGCCAGCAGCGCGATCAGGCCACACCCAACGGGGCGCTGGCCGACTTCATCGCGTACCGGGGAGACCACATCGGCGCATTCGCGGTGGCCATCCACGGCGCAGAGGAACTGGCCCGCGCCTTCGAGACAGACCATGACGACTACAACGCCATTCTGATCAAGGCGCTGGCCGACCGACTGGCCGAGGCTTTTGCAGAAAAGCTGCACCGCGACGTGCGGGTGAGGCACTGGGGCTACGCGCCCCTTGAGACGCTGGACAACAATGACCTGATCCGCGAGCGCTACGACGGCATCCGCCCCGCACCCGGCTACCCGTCCCAGCCGGACCATACTGAGAAACGCACGCTGTTCTCGCTGCTGGGGGCCGGGGAAATCGGCCTGCACCTCACCGAGTCCTGCGCCATGACCCCTGCCGCCGCCGTGTCGGGCCTGTATTTTGCCCACCCGGAAGCGCGGTATCTGGCGGTGGGCCGCATTGGGCGTGATCAGGTGGAGGATTACGCCGGGCGCAAGGGCTGGAGCGTGGAGGAAGCCGAGCGCTGGCTGGGGCCTTTGCTGGCATATGACCCGGCGGAACCGACATTCATAAGCAGCGATGCCCCCCAGACCCTTGCAACTGTCGCCGCAGGCCACCCGCAGTGACCCGCGTCTCCATCGAACTGGTTCCCCGCTCGCGCTCCGGGCTGCGGGCAGAACTCGCGGCTGTGGCCGAACACCTGCCCGGCGCGGACACCATCAACATTCCGGACTTTCCACGCTTTAGCACGCGTTCGTGGCACGGCTGCGCCTTTGCCCGCCCCCGCTACCGGGCCATTCCGCACATCCGGGCGGTGGACCTGAATCCGCATGAACCGCTCCCGATGGCCGCGCAGCTGAACGAACACGGTATTGACGAGGTGATCGTGATTACCGGCGACGCGCCCAGTGACATGCGCGCCAGGGTCTATAACGTGGACGCCGAGCAGGCCATACGCCGCATTCGCCGCGAGTTGCCGCACCTGAAGGTCTATGCGGGGCTGGACCCCTACCGCCAGTCGCTCGCGCGTGAGCAGGACTACCTGGAACGCAAGCTGGAGGCCGGGGCCTGTGGCTTTTTCACCCAGCCTTTCTTCGACCTGCGCCTGATGGACACCTACGCCGACCTGCTGCCGGAGGGCGTGGAGGTGTGGTGGGGGGCCACGTCCGTCACGTCCGAGGGCTCACTGGGCTACTGGCGCACGCGCAACCACGCGGTGTTTCCCCGGCAGTTCCAGCCCACGCTGGAGTGGAACCGCCGGTTTGCTGCCGAACTGCTTACGTTCGCCCGCGAGCGCGGCCAGCACGCTTACTTCATGCCCATCAAGGCGGATGTGGTGGAATACCTGGGCGGCATTGTGTAGAGCCGTTTGCCATTTGTGGTGGACATCTTAATTCATAATCATTATGATTACGGGGACTGGGCCCGCATTCTGTGCCCGGCTTTTCCCATTCCGGTGAAGTGCGCCCGTGGCCTGCACTGACCACCCAAGGAGTTTCCATGATCGAGCCGAAAGACAGCAAGCAGAACGAGAACAGCGGCCAGACCCTGACCACCCGTCAGGGCCATCCCGTCAGCAACAACCAGAACCAGCGCACCGTGGGCACGCGTGGCCCGGCCACGCTGGAGAACTACCAGTTTCTGGAAAAGATCAGCCACTTTGACCGCGAGCGCATCCCCGAACGCGTCGTGCATGCACGCGGCGCCGGCGCTCACGGCGTCTTTAAGGCCTATGGCCGGGTGGGCGACGAGAGCATCAGCCGGTACACCCGCGCCAAGTTGTTCCAGACCGAGGGCAGGGAAACCCCGGTGTTCCTGCGCTTCTCCACCGTGATCCACTCGGGCCACTCGCCCGAAACGCTGCGTGACCCGCGCGGCTTTGCCGTCAAGTTCTACACCGAGGACGGCAACTGGGACCTGGTGGGCAACAACCTCAAGGTCTTTTTCATCCGCGACGCGATCAAGTTCCCGGACGTGATCCACTCGCTGAAGCCCGATCCCGTCACCAACCGCCAGGACGGCGGGCGCATCTTCGACTTCATGAGCAACACGCCCGAGGCGGTGCACATGCTGACGTGGCTGTTCTCTCCGTGGGGCATTCCCGCCAACTACCGCCAGATGCAGGGCAGCGGCGTCAACACCTACAAGTGGGTCAACGACAAGGGTGAGGGCACGCTGGTCAAGTACCACTTCGAGCCGATGCAGGGCGTCAGAAACCTGACCCAGCCGGAGGCCGAGGCGATCCAGGCCAAGAACTTCAACCACGCCACCCAGGACCTGTTCGACGCCATTGAGCGCGGCGAATTTCCCCAGTGGGAGATGCGCGTGCAGCTGATGGAGGACGGCGAGCACCCCGAGCTGGACTTCGATCCGCTGGACGACACCAAGATCTGGCCAGAAGACCAGTTCCCGATGATGCCGGTGGGCATGCTGACCCTGAACCGCAACCCCGAGAACTACTTTGCGGAAGTGGAGCAGGCGGCCTTCGGCACCGGCGTGCTGGTGGACGGCATGGATTTCAGCAATGACAAGATGCTGGTCGGCCGCACCTTCTCGTACTCCGACACCCAGCGTTACCGCGTCGGCCCCAACTACCTGCAGCTGCCTATCAACTCGCCGCGCGCGGCGGTGGCCACCAACCAGCGTGACGGTCAGATGGCCTACCACGTGGACACCGTGCCGGGGCAGAACCCGCACGTCAACTACGAGCCGTCCAGCATGAATGGGCCTAAGGAAGCCCCCCGTGACCTGCCCGAGCACAGCCCGCACGTCGAGGGCCGCCTGCAGCGCGCCAGCATCGAGCGCACCAACGACTTCAAGCAGGCCGGAGAGCGCTACCGTGCCTTTGACGACCGCGAGCGCGACGATCTGATCAACAACCTCGTCGAGAACATCTCCGCGGCCATTCCCGAGGTACAGGCCCGCATGGTGGAACTGTTCACGAAATGCGACCCTGACTATGGTCGCCGCGTAGACGAGGGCCTGAAGGCCGCGCGTCAGACGAAGGAAAGGCAAGACGCCCAGCGTGAGACCCAGACGGCCTGAGGGCAGCTGGGGGTGCCCGTCGACGCTGGGGGGCTGGCCTGGAACATGGACCGCCAGCCCTCCACCCAGGACCGTGGTGCATGATGACCCTCTCTGAATTGCAACGGCATCTGGAACGGCGCGGCCTGCGGACCACCCAGCCCCGCCTGCGGCTCCTGCAATTCTTTGCCGAGACTGACGGGCATTTCACGCCCGAGGAGATCGCCGAACGCTTCCGGCTGGCCGGGGAACCCATTCCCACCGCCACGCTGTACCAGAACCTGCGCGTCTTCAGCGCGCATGGGCTGGTCAGCGAGGTCATCGGCGGCGGCGGCGAGGTCCGGTACGACACCAACCTCACCCCGCACTCTCACCTGCGGTGCAACGGCTGCGGCACCCTGCTGGATGTGGCCCTGAGCCTGCCGGACCTGCAACCCCAGGGGCAGGGCCACGACTGGCAGATCACCGGGGCCAGGGTGGAGTTGCAGGGCATCTGCCCGGACTGTCAGGCCGGGACCCCGACACCGCCGACACCAACACTTTAATCCTATCCACAAAAGCGCCGCCAGAGCATCTGCACTCTGGCGGCGCCTTCCATGCTGTGGCCTACGAGTTGTCCACCACCACCGTGAAGCTCTTGCTGACCTTCCCCTTGGCCGGGACGTCCACCTTCAGGGTAGCAATGCCGCCGTTCTTGGTGGGCGCCGCGCTGTCAATGATGATGGTCCGTCCGCCGACGCGTTCGGTGATCTCGGCGCGAACGCTGCGCTCCTTGCTACTCTCAAAGGCGTAGGTGACCTTGTAGGTCGTCTTGACCACATTGCCCTTGCTGTCCTTGCTCTGGTTGGCCGTCTGCACCGTGCGGGTGTATTCCACATCGGGGTCATCGCCCAGACTGAATTCCACCGTACCGCCCTCGCGCGTCTCGTCCAGGCGGGTCTGGCCCACCAGACGGCCCTCCTCACGCACCGTGATCGGCCCGGCAGGCAGGCGGGCGTCGGCCTTGAAGCGGTACGAGCGGTCCAGCGTGCCGCTCTGGGTGGCGACGTTGAAGAAGGTGTTCAGGCCCACGTAACGTTCGAAGCTGCTCAGTTTGGGCGTCAGGAACGGCAGGGTGACCACGCTGTTGGCCGGCAGCGTGAACGGGGTGGACAGCGCGTAACGGTACAGGCCGCGCAGTTCGGAGCCGCCACCAATCTTGGGCGCCTGCGCGGTCATGGGCGCCGGAGCCCCCCGCATCACCATGTCTGCCGCCTCGAAGTTTGCCTGCGCGTTGGGGTTGGCCTGCACGTTCACGTCGCCGGAATACAGCTCGGTGTCCTTCACGTCGTAGGGCAGTTCGGTGGTGTTACGGATGTCGGCCAGGGCGGACAGCTGCGCGCCCGCAGTGCTGGCTTTAAGCGTGTAGCGCGGCGACCAGCCCACACTGCGTGTCAGGTAGACCAGCGTGCCGCTGCCGGCTTTCGGCAGGTTATAGCTGAGCGTTTGCGAGGGGCTCAGCGGATTGGTGGGCGGCGGGGTGTCGAAGCGCAGCTGCTCGTAGCGGACGTTGAAGTAACGCCCCGCCGCGTCCTTGACCAATAGATCGCGGGCGCGGATCAGGGTCACGGGCTCGGTCTTCTCGCCGCCGTCCGTGTTCCGCGCCAGGAACACGGTCTTGCCCTCCAGCCCGCTGAGCCAGTTGGCCTCCTGCTTCTGCACGGCGCTGTTAAAGGCCAGACCTTCCAGGTCCAGGGAACCGGCCAGCACGTTTTCCCAGGCCTGTTGCGGCAGCGAGACGTTCAGGGTGTTGCCCGCAGTACTGACAGGCTGGCGCACCTCGGCGAACGAGGGGTAGATCCGGAGATCGGTGGCGTGGGCCGCGCCAAGGGTCAGTGCCGAGGCCACCAGCAGGGTTCGTTTCATGCCCGTATGGTTGCCGATGGCACTTTATGAGATGTGAGAGGGTCAGTCAGACGGGAATTAGAAAAGTCCGCCCCACAGCGGAGGCGGACCCGTATTAAATCCCGAACTGGACGAACGGGCCTAGAGAATGTCGTCCCGGATGCAGGCCTTGAAGTGCTGGGGCGCAACCTCGCGCAGCTCAGGTACCACCTTGGCGCAGTCGTCGATGGCATAGCGGCAGCGCGTACGGAACACGCAGCCCGAAGGCGGGTTGATCGGGCTGGGAATGTCGCCTTCCAGGATGATGCGCTGACGCTTGACGGTGGGGTCCGGCACCGGAGCGGCGGACAGCAGCGCCTCGGTGTAGGGGTGCTTGGGGTTGTTGTTCAGCTCGTGGCTGGGCGCGATTTCCATGATGCGCCCTAGGTACATCACGATGATCCGGTCGCAGATGTATTCCACCACGGCCAGATCGTGCGCGATAAACAGCACGGTCAGGCCCAGCTCTTCCTGCAGGTCCTGCAGCAGGTTGACCACCTGCGCCTGAATCGACACGTCCAGCGCCGAGACCGGCTCGTCGGCCACGATGAACAGGGGGTCCACCGCCAGGGCGCGGGCGATACCGATGCGCTGGCGCTGGCCGCCGGAGAACTCGTGCGGGTAGCGGCGCATGTGCTCGGGGCGCAGGCCCACCTTCTGCAGTAGTTCGGCAATCCGGTCAATGCGGCCCTTGCCCGGATTCAGGTTGTGAATCTGCATGGCCTCGCCGATGATGTCCGAGACCGTCATGCGCGGGTTGAGCGACGCGAAGGGGTCCTGGAAGATGATCTGCATCTCGCGGCGGTAGTCGCGCATCTGCCCCTTGGACAGTTTGGTCACGTCGGTGCCGTTGAAGATCACCTCGCCGCCGGTGGGTTCGATCAGGCGCAGGATGGCGCGGCCCGCCGTGGTCTTGCCGGAGCCGGACTCGCCCACCAGACCCACCACTTCGCCGCGTGCCAGCGTGAAGCTGATGTCGTTGACGGCCTTGACGTTGCCCACCACCCGCGACAGCAGCCCGCCGCGAATCGGAAAGTATTTTTCCAGGTTGCGGACTTCCAGCAGCGTCTCGCCCTTCTGCGTCATGCCGCGCGAATCGGCGGCGGACGTCCTCGCAATTGCGGGAGCGCTCATGCCGTTACCTCCTGATCAGCCTTGGCAAATTCCTGCCAGCGAATGCAGCGGGCCATGTGGCCGCCGCCTGTATCTTCCAGCGGGGGCACTGCCTTGCTGCATTCGGGGATGGCGAACTTGCAGCGCGGCTCGAAGGCGCAGCCGGGCGGCAGGTTCAGCGGGTTGGGAACGTTGCCGGGGATGGCTTCCAGGCGCTTGCGCGGCGTGCCGGGCACGTGCGCGTCCACACCGGGGCGTGGGATGCTGTTCAGCAGGCCCATGGTGTAGGGATGGCGCGGCGCCTTGAAGATCTCGATCACGTCGCCCTCTTCCACCACGCGCCCGCCGTACATGACGACCACGCGGTCTGCCATCTCGGCCACCACGCCTAAGTTGTGCGTGATGAACAGAATGCTCATGCCGATGTCTTTTTGCAGCTTGCGCATCAGGTCCAGAATCTGCGCCTGGATGGTCACGTCGAGCGCGGTGGTCGGCTCGTCGGCGATCAGGAGGGCCGGATTGCACGACAGGGCCATGGCGATCATGACGCGCTGACGCATCCCGCCGGACAGCTGGTGGGGGTACTCGTTGACGCGCTTTTCCGGGGCAGGAATGCCCACGAACCGCAGCATATCGGTGGCCACGCCCATGGCGTCCTTGCGGTTCTTGTCCTGGTGCAGCATCACCGCCTCGGCGATCTGGTCACCCACGGTGTACACCGGGTTCAGGCTGGTCATCGGCTCCTGAAAGATCATCGAAATCTCGTTGCCGCGAATCTTGCGCATCTCGGCTTCCGACATTTTCACGATGTCCTGGGGCTGGCCACCAGACCCGGTAAACAGAATTTCCCCGCCTGCAATCTCGCCCGGCGGCATCGGGATCAGCCGCATGATCGAGAGGCTCGTGACGCTCTTGCCGGAGCCAGACTCGCCCACCACGCCCAGGGTTTCGCCCTTGTTGATGTGGAAGGTCACGCCGTCCACACTCTTGACCACCCCGTCATCGGTGTTGAAATAGGTCTTGAGGCCGTTAACGGCCAGCAGCACCTCGGCCTGTTTGGTGGCGCGGTCGGTCATTTTTCCTCCATTGTTCGCACGTAACGCATCATACATGCCTCTCTCACATCCTGTGTCATCACGGCGGGCCTACTGCCGCTTGCGCGGGTCGAAGGCGTCGCGCAGTCCATCGCCGAGCAGCTGGAAGCAGCCCACGGTAAACACGATAAAGAAGCCGGGAATCAGCACCCAGGGCCGGGTGTTCAGGCTGGACAGTCCGCCTTCCTGCGCCTGCGCCAGCAGGCTGCCCCAGCTGACGTAGGGCTCTACGGCGCCGATGCCCAGGAAGCTCAGGCCCGACTCCAGCAGAATGAAGCCCGGAATACTCAGGGAGAGGGTCACGATGATGTAGGTGGTCATGGTGGGCAACATGTGCCGCCACATCACGCGGTTGTCGCTGGCCCCCAGCGCACGCGCCGCCGACACGAAGTCCTGCTCGCGAACGCTCAGCAGTTGACCGCGTGTTACACGGGCCAGTCCACCCCAGCCGATAAAGGCCAGAATGCCCAGAATTACATACAGCGCAAAGATGGGGTTGATGTTCTGTGGGAACACCGAGCGCAACAGCAGCAGCAAGAACAGGTAGGGAATGGCCGAGATCACTTCCACCAGACGCATGATCACGGTGTCGACCACGCCGCCGAAGAAGGCTGCCAGCGCGCCCATCAGCAGGCCGATAACCGTGCTAAGCAACACGGCCAGCACCCCGATGGTCAGGCTGATCTGCGAGGCGTACAGCGTGCGGGTGAACAGGTCGCGACCCAGCGCCTCGCCGCCAAACAAAAAGACATTACAGTCGGGCTTTTCCTGCCCGGTGCCGAACAGGTGAATATTCCCGGGAATAAAGCCCAGGATCTTGTACTCTGCTCCGCGCACTCCGAAATAAACGGGACACTGCTCCGCGGTGGGCTTGTACTCGTTGACAAAGGTGTTCATGTTCAGTTCCTGACCATACTTGAACACGAAAGGCCGGGTCAGGGCACCCGTCTCGGGATCACGAAACTGGATGGGGGTAGGCGGATGAAAGCGCGTGATGTTGGAAGTGGAGTAGCTGGACAGTCCATCCGGTGCGATAACAGGTGCAAAGACGGCCATCAGGTAAATCAGGATCAGCAGAACGCCGCCGGTCTGGGCCAGTCGGTTCTTGCGGAACTGGCCCCAGGCCACCGAGAACTGCGACTGGCCCTGCGCGTTTAATTTCTTGGTCTGGGTAGTGGGTGCAGTGGTCATGTTCGCCTCAGCCGACCTTGATGCGTGGGTCGACCACGGCCAGCAGAATGTCCGAGATCGCGTTGCCGATGATCAGCAAGATCGTCGAGATTACGGTGAAGCCCGCAATCAGATACAGATCCTGCGCGGTAATGGCGGTCAGCAGCATGGGAGTGATGCCAGGGTAGGCATAGACCACCTCCACGAAGCCCGCGCCGCTGATGGCCGCCGGCAACAGGCCGCCGATTCCCGCCACGATGGGCAAAATGGCGTTGCGGAAAGTGTGCTTCCAGATAGCGGTGCGCTCGCTGACGCCCTTGGCCCGCGCTGTGCGGATGTAATCCGAGCGCATCACTTCCAGCATCAGGCCGCGGATCACGCGGGTCAGACCCGCAGCGTCGGTGATCGCCAGCACTGCCGCCGGAATAAGCAGATGTTTGAGCACGTCCCAGAACTTGCCCAGCGAGGAAAGTTCCTCGTAGTTGTTGCTGGTCATGCCGCCCAGGGGGATATCCCAGCCGGTGACGTTACGAATCTGCAAGATGAAGTAGATGACGATCAGAAACAGAAAGAAGCTCGGAAACCCCAGCAGGAAGTACAGCACCAGACTGATGGACTTGTCGCCGAACGAGTTCTGCCGCACCGCGCCGTACACGCCAATGGGGATGGCGATGGCGTAGAAGAACACCAGGTTAAGCAGCACCAGATACACCGAGTTGACGATGCGTGGCCAGATCACCGGCAGCACCGGCTGGGTGTACTGGAACGACAGCCCGAAGTCGCCCTGCAGCATGTTGCGCATCCAGTAGAAGTACTGGACGTAGGCCGGCTTATCGAGCCCGAAGGTCGCGCTGAGGTTGGCGAGTTGCTGCTCACTGATGCCGGGATTGAGACGGGCCGGGGTCAGAAAGTCACCGGGAGCCAGCGAGATCACGAAAAAGATCAGCACGCTGGCGAGAAGCAGCGTGGGAATGGCCTGGAAAAAGCGCCTTACAAGAAATGGAAACATGCCTCACTCCGTAGCTTCTGGAAATTCATTGGAATTCTGAATATCGATCTGGACAGGCGCTCAAGGGATGGGGGGTGGTCCGCCCACAGCAGACCACCCCCCAGGCTATGAAAGGGCCCGATTACTTGATGTAGGTCAGCGCGATGTCGCGGTTGCCGTAGTAGGCGTCCATCATCTTGTCGTCGTACTGTCCGCCCACACGGCTGTTGAAGGTGACGTGGTAGTTGTTGCCCACCAGGTAGACCACCGGCTGCAGCTCGCCTTCGGTCTTCATGATCTGTGCGCCCACGGCCAGACGCTTGGCGGTGTTCAGCTCGGCCTGTCCCTGGTAGAACAGCTTGGTCATCAGCTGTTCCTGGCTGGTCAGGCACTTGCCATCGGTGGGGTTGTTATAGCTGTGCAGGTTGGTACCGCAGGGCACCACGTTGACGCCGAAGGGCCAGGTGTTGGTGCCGTTGGCCAGTCCCAGCAGGATCGCATCAAAGGGACGGTTCTCGCCCTTGGCGGTCAGCTGACCCACCAGCGTGTTGAAGTCGATGGGGGTGAAGTTCACCTTGACGCCTACCTTCTTGGCCTCGTCGGCGAAGATGCGGCCCAGCTGCTCACGGGTGGTGTTGCCCGCGTTGGTGGCCAGGTTGAATTCCAGCACCTTGCCGTCCTTGCCGGTCAGGTAGCCCTGGGCGTTCTTCTTGGTGTAGCCCATCTGGCCCAGCAGCTTGCTGGCCTGCGCCAGATCGTACTGGTAGCGCGGCGCACCGGCGGCAATGCCGGCGTCGATCTGCGCCTTGAAGATGGGGTAGACGCTGAAGTAGTTCTCACTGCCCAAGCCGCCCAGCGCAAGCTTGATCATGGCGTCGCGGTTGGCGATGTGGCTCATGGCGCGGCGGAAGCGCACGTCGCGGAACAGCGTCTGCTTGGCGGGGTCGCCGGCCTTGTTCCAGTTGAAGACGATCCAGGAGGACTGCGCCTGGGGGCTCACGTTGGCCTTCAGGAAGGCCCTCAGGTTGCCGCCGTCGGTGGCCTTCTTGATCTGGGCGAGATCGTCCGCGTTGCGCACGCCGAAGGTGTCGATCTGTCCGGCGAGGTACGCGGCCAAACCAGCGTTCTGGTCAGCAACGACACGGTAGGAGTACTTGTCCAGGTAGGGCACGGAGTTGCCCTTGGCGTCCTTGTTCCAGCCGCCGTAGTTGTTGTTGGCCTTGAACACGACACGCTCACCAGCTTTGTAGCTCTCCAGAACCCACATACCGGGGCTCACGATCTCGCTGGGGTTGGTGCCCAGGGCCCACATCTTCTTGATCGCGTCGGCGCCGCCGGCCTTATACGCCTTGCCGAACACGTGGTCAGGCCAGGGGGTAAAGCTCATGGTGGCCAGGGCGGTGGAGCTCTGCGAGGGGAAGTCGAACTGCAGGGTCAGGTTGTCGATCTTCTTGATGGTGATGGGCTTGTCGTTGATGAAGAAGCTGTCGTAGCTGTTGGAGCCGACCTTGTCGTCGGTGTGGATCTTCCAGGTGGTGATCCAGTCGTCAGCGGTGACGGCCTGACCGTCGCTGAACTTCATGTCGGGGCGAATCTTGACCACGAAACGCTTGTTGTTGTTGCTAACCACAGCCGGGCCGGCCGCCATCTTGGGGATGTAGTCGTCGTTGCGGGGGTCCTGGGTAAACAGGCCTGCGCCCACTTCCATGGTCCCGGGGATGCTGGTGGCCTCGGCGCTGGTGAAGGGGTTGATGGTCTTGAAGTCCGAGATGGTGAAGTCACGGAACTCACCGCCGGTCTTGTTGGCGGTGTTCGTGTCGCCCGTCCAGGCAGCGGGGTAGACGAAGGGGGCAGCCATCGAGGTGGTCGCGGTCATGGCCAGGGCCAGGAAAAGAGCTTTCTTCATGTGATTCCTCCGGGGAATGGGTCAACAACTTTAGAACTTGAGTTCTGGAAGTGGCTCCGTTCCGGCCTGGGCCAAACGGATACCGAGTTGTCGTGGGGTTTCCAGCGCGGTCAATATATGAATTGGCTTAGAGAAGGTCAAGCGTGAAATCACCTTTCCTTCTACAAGGGCCATCCTTACCCCCATCACTTTACGTCTGAGAGGTAATTCTTGCTTTTGCCGTCAGCAAAAACCGGAAGCCACTCCCATCAGTGGCGTTCCGGGACGGGTGATCTGCCTAGCGAGAGACGAGACTGATCAGGAGCGCGATCAACATGAAAAAGCCGCCCAGCACGCTGGTGATGCGAACCAGACCGCCTTCTACTCCACGCCCCCCCAACAGGGAGCCGCCGGACGCCATGCTGGCCGAGAGACCCGCCTGCCGGGGCACCTGCAACAGGATGAAAAACACCAGCGCTACACAGATCAGCGCGAACAGCACGATAAATAGGTTCAGGATCATGGTTTACCTCGTTGGTGGGGTGCCCAAATAGAACGCGTCCCTGGGCAGTTTGTCGCCTGTTGAGGGTCCGGCACCCGCGCGGTCCCAGGATACACCAGCGTCCGGTTCCGCAGCACCCACGGGACTGACACTGGCCGGCGCACGCGACACAACTCCAGGAGAACGCTGAAAGCCCCACCCCGCCATGACCGGCCGTGGGTGGGACGTTTGCACGCATATAGAACCGATGTACCTGCCTTGAAGCTGAAGCAGTGTCCGCCTGTATCCTCAGTTGGTGTAGCCGTACAGGGACACGCGGGTGTCGGCAGTGGGCTTGACCGTCACCCAGTACTCGCCTGACGTGAGGCCAACAGTGGTTTCATCGTATTTGATCTCGCCCACGTCGGTGACATCAAAAATCGATTCCTCAAGCGGCACGCCCTGACCCTTCTCGTTCACCATGGATGTGGAGAAGCGCTTGATGCCCTGAGGCAGGCAGAACGAGTCTCTCTGGATGCAATCCCCCGGATTGAAAAGGGCCAGGTAATCGGCAGACATGCCGGCAGGCACCACCACCCGGAAAGTTCGGGGCACCCCGTTTTGCAGGTCAAACTCCACGCTACGGGTGTCCGGGCTGAAGATGAACTCTCCGGTCGACTGCGCCGTCCCTCCCGCCACCTCAACGGTCTGCTGGGCACGCGACTCGTTGCCGCTGCTGTCGGTGGCCACAGCCGTCAGCGTGTGGCTGCCCGCTATTTGTGGCGTCCAGCCCACCGTCCAACTCCCGCCAGCCGCAATGGCGATCCTGGCTGCGGCCTCACCCGGCTCGGAGCTTGCCAGAAGCGCCCCGTTGTCGTACACCCGGACCGCACCCAACTGCACGTCGTCGGTTGCCGTTCCCGACAGCGTGGTTGAGACGTTGCGGACCGCATTACCCACTGGCGCAAATGTCAGCACCGGTACCTTGAGGTCGGCCACCAGTGCACTCAGCTCAATCTTCTGGGCGTATTCCAGCGTCGTTGGCCCAAACGACGCGGTGTCGGTGCCGGCGTTGCGAATCCAGGCACTAAAGGAGGCTGTGACGTTCAGCACCGCGTCGCTGGCCGTGCCTCGGGCGGTGACGTTGACCCCCACCTTGCCGCCGGCGTTGTTCAACACTCCGTCGGTGGGATTGCCCAGCGTGTACGTCACGTTGCCCAGGTCAGCGGTTGGGATGACGGCGCTGAGCCCGCCCACGGGGGCGGTCTTCGGGTTCAGGGCCAGGTTGAAGGTGCGCCCGGTAAACAGCTGAGGCAGGCTGATGGCGGGAGCCAGGGTGCTGACGGATTTATCAAAGACAGCGTGAAACTTCAGCTGGACAATGCTGCCCTCGCCACGAATGGTGCCTGGGTTCTCACTGGCAGGACCGTAGGCGAGCAGGACTTTCCCCGTGGAATCGTCAAGCACCGCATTCTCGAAGGTGTATTCGCCTGCCGGCAGCAGCAGGGTCTGCTGGAAGCTATTGGAGGTGTTCAGGGTCAGCACGCGGGCGCCCTTGCCGGTGGGATCGTAATTGCCGCCGTTAAACGCAACAGGTTGATTGCTGGCGTCCCGCACCCGCACGTCGAAGTGGGCGGCGGGAAAGTCACCAGCCAGACCCTGGGTCTTGACGTTGCCGGCTGCGCTGATCCTGAGCGACACAAGTTCAGATGAGGTTGGCTCAGCAGCAGCAGGCGGCGTCGGCACCGGCGACACAGAGCCGCAGGAGGCAGCGAGCAGGGGCAAGGACAGCAGCAACAGGGCGCGTTTCATCATGGAACTCCTTCAGGGGGCAAAGGCCTGCAGGGATGTGATAGGAGGGCAGCGCCGCAGGACGGGACGCTGATGGGTGATCGAACGCTGGTGGGAAGGTGAATGCCGTGTGGGTCAACGGTCTTGCCAGTAAGGGTGCGTCAAGGGCTCTCACAAGTCGCTTACAAGCGTACGGACCGCGTCAGGAGCGGGGCGTCTCTGGACTCATCGCTTCCGCGTCGCGCCGCCGTGCCTACCAGTGCGGCCAGCGGGGATGACCAGCGGCTCCAGCGGCCCGGTGCATGGCTGGAAGCTTGAGCCGGGAGTTCCGGTCTCCCCTTTTGGGAACATGTCAACGCCCGTCATCAACGGGCAAGGAACAGTCACTCGGCACAGGAGCCGCCAGTTGACTGGAGTTGAGCCGAGGTATGCCGTCCAGGCGGGTTGAAAGCTTGACCGTCACGCACCGCCCGCCCCAGCACACGCAAAAAGCCCACGCAGACGCATGGGCTTGTGCTCGTGGTGGTGCCGATGGGGGGACTCGAACCCCCACGGTTTCCCGCTCGATTTTGAGGCTAAATACGTCTCAATCAAGAGCCACAGCACGCGCTTATGCGGTAAGCACGGACAATTTACCACACCAGCACGCCGCCGGCAGGCCCGGCGGCACACGATTCCTGACGCCCCAGCCGGAGCTCTTATCCACTGGTAAGAAGGTGCGCTTCCCGCTCAATCAGGGCGCGCGAGCGCGGCCTCCCAGCCCGGCGCGCCCGGCATCGGCAGCGACGTCCAGGTCTGGCCAGTCCGCGCCAGGTACACGGCCGAGACCGAGACCCCCAGCGCCCGGGCCAGCTCGGTGTCCAGGCCACGGCGGTAGGGCAGCGCCCGCAGACGAATCACCGTGGGCGCGTTCAGACGCGCGCGCCCGTTGCCCTCCCCTGTCCGCCCACCCCGGCCCTTCTTGCGGCCCTTGACGGTCGCGTCGCGCATGTTCTCGCGGTGGCTGCCAAGAAACAGGTGCGCTGGGCACACGCACAGCGGCGTGTCGCAGGTGTGGCAGACATGCAGCGCGCTGGGGGGCAACTCACCGTGCGTGAGCATCCAGGCGACGCGGTGCGCGCCCACCTTGCGGGGGCCCAGCCGGAACAGGCCATACCCGCTGTTGCCGGTTCCACCGGCCCACAGCCAGCATTCCGCCTCCGCGCCGCGCCGCACCTGCGCCCAGAAGCGCTGGCGCAGCCGTTCAGGGTGAGGCGCGTGGCGCAGGCGGGTGATCGGACCGGACTGGGGGCCTGTTGGGGCGGGAGCAGACATACTGCCCAGGCTCGCCCGCGGGGCGGCGCCGTCACCACCCCGCCAGAACGCCCAGGCCGGCCGCGGCATGCCGCTGTCCCTGCTGGCCGCGCCCCACCTGACCCGCGCCGCCGTGGTGCGCTGCGGCGCGCAGACCTGGACCCGCCAGGGCGCCGAGACCCGCAAGGATTTTGCCCGCCGCGTGCAGCTCTCGCTGATCGACTGCGCCGAAGGGCGCATCATGGAGGCGGACGAGGCCGCTGACGTGCCCGCAGGCCCCACGCGGCTGGTCAGTGACCAGCCGCAGCGCGCCCTGAGCCCGGGCGACACCGTCATCTGCTTCCAGCCGGGCGTCACCCAGCCCATGGGGGTCGCGGTTCACGGGCTGCGCGGTCTGCTCGACACCCTCCAGGCCAACCCGCTCGCCAGCAGGACTGGAGCGCCTCATTCCGGTTCTATTCTCAGCCGCCTGCCCCAGGCACCCTGTCCCCACCCTTGACGTAAAAAGGAGCCCCACCATGGACCTGACCACCCTGAAAACCCGCCACCTGACGGCCCGCAAGGCCGCCCGCACCGATCCCCACGCCGCCGCCGAAGCCGCCGTGCTGGGCCGCGTGCTGGGCGACGCCGAGACCCAGGCCAAGAACAAGCCGGCCACGCCCCAGCTTGACCTGATCGCCGGCGTCACCGGCGCGCAGCGCGCGTCACTGGAAAAAGAAGTTCAGGATCTCACCACGCTGGGCCGCAGCACCGACGTGGCGGGCCGGGAACTGGGCATTCTCCAGGCGCTGCATGACGAGGGCAGCGGGATCAAGGCGCAGCAGGACGCCGAGAAATCGGCCCTGCTGATGTCCGAGGCCGACCTGAGCGCGGCCATTACGGCGGCCGTGACGGGCGGCGCTGGCAACATCGGCGCCGTGATGAAGGTGCTCAAGGCCCAGTACGACGGACGTTACGACGGTGCCGTGGCGAGCCGCCTGGCCAGAGAAGTCCTCGCCGGCACCTGAGCCCGCACCGCCTTCAGGCCGCGTCCCCCCGACAGGGGCGCGGCCTTTCGTTGGGTTGGCGCTGCGTCGCTGGGCAGTGCCAGCGCCCTCCGGCTTCAGCGGACCCGCAGACCCACCTGGAGCAGCCGGGCGCCGTGATCCACCGTTCAGGCGACGAGCCGCCTCACCCGGCCAACACGCCCACCCGACCCTCCCATTCGGGCACCGCAGCAAATGGCAGAATAGTTGTGTTTCAGAATGAAGCCAGGGCAACCTCTGGAGTAGTTCGAGGCCATCCCGAATTTGATTCGATTGGAGCTTCTTTTCTGTCAAATGCTCCAGGGTCAAGCTGCTGACGATCTCGCCCTGAACATGAGTATCGGTCAACTGCACAGGTCTGGTCAGGAGCAGGATCTCCCTCATTCAAGGCTTTTGAGGCTGATGTCAGACTGCTTTAAGAGGCCAGCCTTACGCTTAACGCATGAACAGATCGCTGTTGCCTGTTGCCGCCACTGCCCTGCTATCGGGCTGCGGCATCGTGTCGTTGCCTCCGGTTGCCATCCCTGACCAGACCCTGAGCCTGCCCGTCAGCACCAGCGCGCAAAATGCTGTGATTTACGATGGTGACGATGCTTTTGACGGTGCCACGATGCCCGATGTCCTGAGCAACGTCTCGCTGAGTGGTCAGGCGCTGTACTCCGGTGCGGGCAATCTGAGGAGCGTGGCCATCTTCCTTCGCAGCAGCCTGCCCTCGTGTGATCGCGTCTCGGGTATGTCGGCACAATTCTGCGCTCCCGACGGCGAAAGCGCCCAGCGTATCGGCACACTCAACTTGCAAAATGGGAAGGTCACGGACCTGATTCTTTCGGGCCAGGCGCTTGATGAGGCGGCCAGAGCCGGGCACGGGTACTTCGGAGTACAGGTGTTGAGCGGCAGCAGCGTGTTGGGCGATTCCCTGAAATTAAGCCAGCTCAAGGTCAGCGCCAAGTTCTAGCAGAAAAGATGCGCAATCCTGGAAGAATTCTGGATGGCCTGGTGTCGGTCCGGGAGTTGATGACACCTGACTTCCCAACGCAACTCTTCTGTCATTTGCTGTCACGCGCGGCGTCTGGCGCCCAGTCCCCGTCCCCCGCCGGTTCGCGAACGGCCCGGGGATCGGGCGCGGGGCGCGGCACCCGCGGCTGCGGGTTGGCCTCCAGGGCGGTCAGGACCAGCTGCACGGCGCGCTCCAGCTGTGGGTCGCGGCCCTGGGCGGCGAGCTTCGTGGTGAACTCGACCTCAATATCGGGCGCGACGCCCACGTTCTCCACCTCCCACTCGCCCTCCGGGCTGAAGATGGCCAGGCGCGGTGAGGTGAGCGTGCCGCCGTCGATCAGGGGCGGATAGTCGTAGATGCCAATCAAGCCGCCCCAGGTGCGCTTCCCGACGATGGGGCCCAGCCCGCGCCGCCGGAAGAAATGCGGCAGGGCGTCCCCGCCGGAGCCAGCAAGCTCGTTGATGACCATGGCCTTGGGACCGAAGATCGACGCATTGGGCGACGCGAAGGGGCGGCCCTCACGCGTCGCCCAGAGGCTCAGCAGGGGCCGGTCCAGCAGATCCACCACGTAGTCCGCGACGGAGCCGCCCCCGTTGAAACGCTCGTCGAGCACGACGCCCTGCCGGTCCAGTTGCGAGAAGTAGTACCGATTGAAGGCCTCGTAGCCGGCGCGGGCGGTGTCGGCCATGTAGACGTACGCGACGCGCCCCCCGGACAGCTCGTCCACGCGGCGGCGGTTCGCCTCGATCCAGGCCTGCAGCCGCAGGCGGCGCTCGTCGGCCACCGGACGCACGGTGACCGTGCGCGCGTCGGCCTCATCCGGCGTGGGGCCCACGCGCAGCTCGGTGACGCGCTCGGCGGTCTGCTCGAACAGGGCGTAGAGGTTCTCAGGTGCGTGCAGCGGCCGGCCATTGACCGCCAGCAGGTACTCGCCGTCACGGACATTGACCCCGGGCTCGGTCAGGGGCGCGCGCAGGTCCGGGTTCCAGTTCAGGCCGCTGAGGATGCGCCGGAAGCGGTAGCGGCCGTCCGCGATCTCGTAATCGGCCCCCAGCAGCCCGACGCGTGGGTCCTCCCCGCGCGGCACGTCCCCTCCCGTGACATAGGCGTGCCCCACGACCAGTTCGCCCGACAGCTCGGCCAGCAGGAAGTTCAGGTCCTCGCGGTGCCCGACGTGCGGCAGGAAGGCCCGGTAGCGTTCAGCCACCGCCACCCAGTCCAGTCCGTGCATCTCAGGGTCGTAGAAGAAGTCGCGGTGAATGCGCACGCCCTCCTCGAAGATCTGCGCCCACTCGGCGCGCGGGTCGACGCGCACCCGGGCGCTGTCCAGGTTCAGGCGGCCGTCCTCAGGTTTCGGCGTGTCGGTCACGCCGACGACGGCGTACGTGGCGGGCTGCCCGCTGGCATACATCAGCCGCTTCCCGTCGGCGCTGACCCGGTAGTCGCTGACCCCCGGCATGAACGCGCACGCCTCGCGCTCCCTGGTGTTCCAGACGCGCAGCACGTGCCGCTCGGGGGCCTGCTCCGGGTTGACCTCGGCGGTGGGGTCGCGCTCCAGGTAGAACAGGCGGTCCTCGGCGGACTCCAGACGCGAGTACTCGCCGGGAGGCACCGGCAGGGCGACAATGCGCTGGCCCAGCCCGTCAAGGTCAATGCGCACCGGCTCCGGCGCAGGCGCCGCCACCGGACTGCCGGACTCGGGGGCGCCGGGTTCGGGCCGCGTCCCGGGTTCCTCGTCACTCTGCGGCGCCAGGGGCGAGGGGTCACCCCGGCGCAGGACCGCCACGTACAGACTGCGCGTGACCCGCCGCTCGTAGGAGGACATGTCGAGCCAGCCGGTGTTCAGGCCGTAATTCACGCTCGCCGCGAAGTACAGCAGGCGCCCGTCCCGGCTGAAGCGGGCACTGACCGCGTCGCTCATGCCGTCGCTGACCTGATGCGACCCGCCGCGGGACACGTCGTGGACGAACACGGCCCGCAGGTGGTTCGGCAGGCGCCGGGTGTAGGTGAGCCACTGTCCGTCCGGCGACCACGCCGGATCCAGGCTGCGCTGCGGGTGGTCGTAGGTGTCGGTGTCCACCCGCGTCACCTCGCCCGTCTCCAGCACGACGTACGCCAGGTTCAGCGCCTTGTCGGTAAAGGCGATGCGGGTGCCGTCCGGGGACCAGACCGGACTGTAGTAGAAGGTCGGCGTTTCACTCAGCGGGTAGGTGCGGAGAACGGCGCCCTTCTGGTCGGCGACCACGAGCCGGTACTCGCCGCCCGCGTCGGACAGGTACGCGACGGACTGTCCGTCCGGCGACCACGCCGGGTCCCGCGCAAAGACGCCGGGCGTGTTCGTGAGGTTGCGGGGATCGCCCTTGCCGGCAGGTACCGTCACGATCTCGCCGCGGGCGGCGAACACGGCCCGCGCCCCGGTGGGCGAGAGGCCGAACGACGTGACGTGTGGCGCGGCCTTCACGCGGCGGGGCCGCAGGTTGGGCAGGTCGGCGTTCACCGTGATCTGCAGGGGCTCGGGCGCCTCACCGGGCGTCAGGAAATGGACCCGTCCCCCCTGCTCGTAGGCGAGGCGGCCGGCGCCGGCCGTGAGCGAGCGCACGTCGAAGTCGTCGTGGAAGGTGAGTTGCCTGACGTCGCCGGTTCCCGGCCCGTGCTGCCAGACGTTTACCACCCCGCGGCGGTCCGAGAGGAAATACAGGGTGCCGTCCAGCCAGCAGGGAAAGGTGTCGGTCGCGTTCTCGTGCGGGACCTCGGTCTCGTCGAGCGTGTCCTGATCGAGCAGGCGGATCGGCACGGTCATGCCGCCCCGGTATCTCTTCCAGGACCAGAACGGCTCGGCGAACGGCGTGTAGGCCAGGCGGCCGTCGTGGGAATAGGCGCCGCGCTCGGCCATCGGCATGGGCAGGGCTGCCGGGTGCCCGCCTTCCGGGGACAGCGTGTAGAGGCGGCGAACGCGCGCGGAGATGGTGTGGCGGGCGGAGGCGAACAGCACCTCACCCGCGGGCGTCCAGCCGCGCACCAGGTCGTCGCCCGGGTGAAAGGTGAGGCGCCGGGGCGTGCCGCCCTCGACCGGCACGACGTAGACGCTCGCGGCTCCGTCATCGTTGCCGCTGAAGGCCACGAATTGTCCGTCCGGCGAGAAGTGCGGCGTCTGCTTGTGGCCGGGTGTGGCCGTCAGGCGCCGGACGTTCTGTCCACGGTGACCAGTGAGCCAGAGGTCTCCGGCATACACGAAGGCGAGGTGCTCGGCACTCAGGGCCGGCTGACGGAGCAGCAGGGTCTCGGGAAGCGACATGGGAAACACTCCTTGAAGGCGGGGAACGGCGGCGATGTGGTGTGACCTTACCGCACCCGGCCGCCAGGGCGGCGCGACCTTGCCGGGGCCCGGCACAGGGAGGTGGGCCGCGCCTGCGTTGGCTGGTCCCGTCGCCCTTTCAAGGACCGGACCGGCCCAGTCTGTCGCGCGCGGCCGCCCTGTCTTTCCTTGCGAACAGCGTGGGCCAGGGGCTATTCAGGTTCAGGGCCGCCACCGACGGATCCGGTCGCGCCCGCCTTGACTGCCCGAGAGCCCGCGGGCCCAGACGCGGTCTGGCGGTCACACACGACATCGCCCCGCTCATGCGGGGCGATGTTCAGGTTACGTTGCACGGTGCTTTAAAGTAGCGGCGTTTCAAAAAGGTGTTTCATTCGGCCTAGAGGTATGACGCTTGGGCCAGCTGGTCCTTGAGGACCCTGTGGTCCTTCAGGGCCTTGGGGACCAGCTGGCCCAATTGGACCCTGGGGACCAGCTGGACCTTGGGGACCAGTAGCACCAACGGCACCAGCTGGACCGACCGCACCCGTGTTCCCCTGCGGACCCACCGGTCCCGCTGGACCTTGCGAACCAACAGCACCAGTTGGACCCGTCAGACCGATTGGGCCTTGTGCACCAGGCTCGCCTTTATTGCCCGCCGGTCCCGCTGGACCTTGCGAACCAACAGCACCAGCTGGACCCGTCAGACCGATTGGGCCTTGTGCACCAGGCTCGCCTTTATCGCCCGCCGGTCCCGCTGGACCCTGCGAACCAACAGCACCAGCTGGACCCGTCAGACCGATTGGGCCTTGTGCACCAGGCTCGCCTTTATCGCCCGCCGGTCCCGCTGGACCCTGCGAACCAACAGCACCAACGGCACCAACTGGACCGACCGCACCCGTGTTCCCCTGCGGACCCACCGGTCCCGCTGGACCTTGCGAACCAACAGCACCAGCTGGACCCGTCAGACCGATTGGGCCTTGTGCACCAGGCTCGCCTTTATCGCCCGCCGGTCCCGCTGGACCCTGCGAACCAACGGCACCGGCTGGACCCTGTGGACCCGTCGCACCGGCTGAACCTGTCTCGCCCCTGGCTCCGGCTGGGCCCTGGGGACCTGCTGCCCCAGCATCGCCTTTCTCTCCCTTTCCGGTAGGTCCTTGTGCGCCTGTAGCACCCACCGCACCTCTGTCTCCAGCAGGACCCTGCGGTCCTACAGGGCCACGTAAGTTGGGGATCGTTCGGGGATCAATCAGCACCAGCTTGCCTTGGCGCACGATGAGCACTTTCCCCTCGTCAGCGGCAGATAAAGTCAGCCCCGCGGGGGTGGGAATCGTTACCTCACCGCCGCTCTGTGCCTGAGCCACCGAGAGGCCCAGCATCAACATCCACATCGCCTGTCGTTTCTTCATCATAGTTCTCCGTTAATGACGTGATTTTTAAAGACACAATTCCCTAACAAACACAATGATCTGCTTCGCCCAGAGGGGCCCCAGGAATGCTTCAGGGGGGCGTGGGGAGTGTTATGACCCGCGTGGCGGTCCCCACTTTACCCGCCGTCCGCACACCCGACAGGACCAGGTCACCCGCAAGTGGGCTTCCGCTCAAGACGGTGATGGTGCCCTTCAGCTCGCTGGCCCGCGCCTGTACACCAGTGTTGTTGGTGCTCTGCACGCCTTCGAGGCTCTGGGTCACACGGGTTTCACTGTCACTGACGGGAATGGACGTGAAGCTGAACGCGTAAGGATCATCTTGCGAGTTCACTTGTAAGGGCACCTTCATGCCAATCACCATCCGGTTGGCTTCTGTGCCGATGGCGAGGGTCCGGCCTGCGCCACTGCTGTTGAGGACCGTAAAGCCGTACGGCAGCAGGCCCAGCATGCCCGGCGGGGTGAACAGGTCACTTTCCGGGAGGTACTGCACCGTGTCGTCGGTGTTGCGCAGAACTTGAAGCGCGCCGGTGGTGGGATTGACGGTGCTGGCCTGAGCCGGTTGGGTGTTCAGGGAGAGGACGTTGAGTTCCGCCGGAGTGTAAAGGGGCGCGCCTGGAGCGCGAACCATGGCACTGATGGCCGTATCATTCGTATTAACGGGCAAGCTGCTCGTTGTGCGGACACCCACAAAGCTGACGTTGCTCAGCGCAGCGGAGCTGGTGACGCTGACCACCGAGTACACGTACCGGAATCCCGCCGTCCGGGGCTGACCGCTGGGAACGATATCTACGCTGCCCCTACCAAGCACGCGTACGGGAACAACCTGACCCTGCTGGTCGGTCAGGGTCTGCCCACCCAATGGGGGGGTCAACTGAACCTCAAATGCAGCTGTCCCCAGTCCTGTGAACGTCAGTGTGAACGGCTGGCCAACGGGCGTGAGCGTCGTCGCGGTGGGCGCCGGCTGGCTCAGCGGTTGATTGCATGCTCCGAGAAGGAGCGCGCCAAGAAAGACAGGCAAAAGTTTCTTCATGGCACTCCTATTGCGTTCGCAGCACCGTGACGGTGAAGTCGCCCGGCTCGGGTGAAGTCACCGTCACGCCCGCCTGCTGATTGGCGTTGACGCGGGCGCGCAGGTAACTGGCGGACGTCTTCTCATAGGTCAGGGTCAACGGTGTGCCGCTGGTCAGGGCACGGCGGTTGAGGGGAAAGCCGCTGAGACCCGCGAAGACCGAGCGGTAGTTCCAGCTGGGTGCATTGAAGACGGAAGCGATGCCCGGGACGGCATCGTCGGCGTACGCAGCCACGGCCCAATCGTTCATCCAGGTCACGGGGTCCGCCCCAAGGACGCCCTGTAAGTTGGTCAGACCCGTCGTGTTGGAGTCGACCAGCGCTTTCCAGAAGCTGGCTTCCGTCTTTCCCGTGGTCTGGACGTACCGGTCCACCGCGTAACGCAGGAAGTTCCAGGCTGCCCCGCGCCCAGCATTCGTCAAGTTGGCCGTGCTGGGGTTCACCCAGTACGGCCCGATCTGGTTCGGATTCTGGAGGAACGTCCGGTAAAGGCCGTAGTCCAGATTGACGTACGTATTGAACGCCCCCACCCGGCGGCTGGCATTGCTGCCCGTGGTCAGATCGCTCAGGGCAATATTGCTGCGGGGATTCAGGCCCGGCGTGATGGCCGTGCCCACAGCAGTCATATTCGTCGCCTTATAGAAGACAAATTCAGCCGCGCTGTCTGCGAGGCCCTCGCTGAGCCACGCCTCCTCCAGGGGCGCGCCCGTGTCGCGGATCCGGCGCGAGTTGTTGATCACGCGCGAGAGTTCACGGGAAATCATCAACGGCGCCTGTCCCTTGATAAAAGAGACTGTCCGGACGTTGCTGTTCACGCTGCCCGTGGGGTCGGCTGCCGCCAGGTAAATGACCTCACCCACGTTGCTGAGCGCGCAGCTGGCCGTGGCGTACTCGTCGCGGGCCAGGGAGTAACCAACGACTGGATTGGACGCGCCCGCTGGCGTCATGGCATTGACGGCGGAGGTATAAAACAGAACGACGCGCCCGCCGTTGTTGTCCGCGTCGGCAGGCAGGCCCAGATTTTCTGTGATGGAAGGCCAGATGACGTTGGTGACGGTATCGACAATTTCCTGGTAGTCCGGGAGGGTCAGACCGCCCGCTGGATTGAGGTCATCGGTCACCAGAACGGCGTTGGGGCCGACGGCACGAACGGTTCCGGTGCGGGGGCTGGGCGTATCCGTACAGCCCATGCTCGTCTCGATCACGACTTGCGAACCGACGGGTGGCGTTCCTGACGGCAGGCCTTGTGGCTGTAGCCTGGCGAGAGGTGAGGTTACGCTCTCAGTGGTGACCTGCGAATTTGACGTCTGCTGAGTCTGTACTCCAGCGAGAGTCAGCCCTGCTGGTGTGCTGCGGTCTGCCGACAGGGTCCTGACAGGGCCGCCCTCCTGGAGGGACTGCGCCCCGACGGTGGCGGTCGTGTTGGAGGTGGTGACCGTCAATGATCGGCTGGCTGTGATGGACGTATTGAAGGGAATGATCGTGTAATCCGCGCCGCCCGTGCCCCCAGTCAGGCAGGCTGTGGCATTGGCAGGAATTCTGGCTGTGGCCCCCACGGCCAGACTCACCGGAGCAACCGATCCATCAAGCGAGGCCGTCGCCGCGTTGGGTGCGCCTGCTGTCCGAACGCCACAGAAGATCGTGCCTGTCCGTGTTGTTCCAGGCAGTGTTTTCAGGACAGGGGTACCCAGACGGTCAATGGCCGCCTGGAATGCAGCTTGGTTTCCGGGGAGCTGAGCCTGCGGAGATTCCGTGATGCTCGTCACCGTGTCCTGAACGGGCACGAAGGTCAGGGCGACGGTGTATGGATCATCTTTGGCCTGGGCCTGTAAAGGAATCTTGATGGACAGCGTAACGGTGCCCGTATCGGTGCCCACTGGGATCGTGCGGCTGGCGCCCGCGTGCCCCACAAATCCGTAAGGCAAGACGCTGCCTGTCTGACCACTGGGAAGAGTCAGGCCGCTGATGTCGCTCTCGTCGTACAGTTGGAGGGCGTCTTCCTCGCCTGGCACCAGCGCGGGCGTCTGGGTGAAGATGTCTTGGGTCACCGGACTGGCAGGATTGATCGCCGCCGCAAGAGTGGACAGTTCCGCGGACGTATAGGGCGCTGCGGTTCCACCCGGATATTTCTCCAGGCTCAGGACTGCGCTGTCTGCGGAGTTGCCCGTGAGGGCGGCCCCCAGCAGCGTGAGGTTGGTGATGGCCGCGCCTGTGACGCTGACGGGCAGCGTCACGTGCAGATAACGGTAACCCGCCGTGCGGGCCTGCCCTGGCGGGATGATATCCGTGCTGCTCCGCACTGTGGGCGTAGAGCCGACCGTCACTCCACCTGTGTTGGTCAAGGCCTGACCCTTGAATTGACCCAGGGAACGGACACTGACGGAGGGCAGCGCGCGGTCAAGACCGCTGAAGGTGACCGCAATGGGGGCGCCGACCACGACTTGCGTCGCCGGTGTGGGTGTCGGAACCGTGGGTTGAGCTGGAATCGGGGGTCCGCTGGCACTTTGTTGACAACCGGCCAACAGCAGCGTGGTGAGAAGAAAGAGGGCAGGTAGTCGCATACAAGCGGATCTCCTAGAGATGATGTGACAAGGTGAAGACCGACATGTGCCTGCACCACATCAAGTTCAGCAACTGTCTACTGGAAAGTGTCGGGGCTGAGGTCTAACAATTCTCTTTCGTATTGCTGGACATGCGCTGCGCTGCTCCGCGGCCGAACAGCCCCGGGATTGCCGTGTCTGTTGCCGCGTGGCGAGGGAAGCGCTCGCTGGCAGCCGAGGCCACACCGCCTTCAAGCCGCGTCTCCCCGACAGAGACGCGGCCTCTCGTTTGTCTCGTGCTGCGTCGCGGGTTGGCGCCAGCCCCCTCCGAATCCAGCGGACCAGCCCACCAATTCAGGGCGCGGACCACCGTCCATGCTGCCTCAGCGTCCTGAGAGTGGTCGGTCCCGACAGTGGCGAGCAGCTGCCCTGTTCATGTCTAGCATGAGCTGCAGCCATTGCATCAAGCGGCACGTCAGCGGCGGCCGGAAAGCAACGAGATGCGGCTCAGATCAGACCGTGTTCGCGCTCGTATTCCTCCCGCAGGTGGCCATAACCGGACGTCAGGAACACGTCCACGTGCAACTGGCGGTCCAGCTGAGCGATCCGGGCGGACACCGGTTCGTGCTGAATACCGTACCACAGGCCCCACAGGGCCCAGGCCAGCGGTTCGTCCAGTCCCATCAGTCGGGCCAGTTCAGAGGGGCCGTCCGTGATGTGGCCCAGCAGGCGGGGCTGCAACTCGGGGGCCGCCTGGAGGGTACGGGCCGTCAAGTGCAGGGTGCAAAGCCGGGGGGCGCGCCCGGCCAACGCCAGGGCCAGAATCTCAGCAGGCATCACCTTAGTCAGGCGCGAAATCTCGGGGGGGGAAGTCATGGCCGGACGGTATAGCCCCAGGCGGACTTTCACCTCCCCATCAGAACGTGTGCGACTCATGAATCAGGGGAGGACCCCTACAGACATCACCCTCCAGAGCAGGCGAACCTCGCTTTGCACGTTCTGCCGGGGCGGAAGCTCACTCCTGCACAGGCCCCTGGGGCAAGGCGCAACGCTGTGAGATGGCGTGCGATGGAATTACAGCCCAAGCGGGCCCGGCCGGGTGAGTCCGGGCCCGCTCATCTGAAGACCTGTTGCGCAGTAGTTGAAGGGGCAGGGGGGCGACGTGAACCGTCGCCCCCCTGTCGGCCCAGTCGCAGATTGATGTTCGGCAGGGCGTCGACCTGACGATCCCGCGTCGCAATGTCCTGGTGGCGCACAGACACGGGCGTCGGCCACTCCACAAGACGCGACGCCTGATCGGCACGGTCCAGCCGCTGCCAGACGTGCGGCGTGGCGCGTCCGTCCAGCGGGCCGGAGCCGCTCAACAGGCGGTAGCGAACCATGTACAGGTCGAGGATCGGCCGTCCAGCACCCTGGGTCAGGGCGACCAGTTCCGCCAGGCTGAGCAGATGTCCGGTCACGAGTCCAACCGTCTGGTGGGCCGCAAGCAGGGTGGCGCGGTCCAGTCCGTTCGGCTTCGCCCGGTGTGCCAGGGCCACCAGGCGGTTGAGCTCCCCGGCTCCGCGGTTCAGACGCGCGCTCAGGCCAAACTGGCCGCCCATGGCGCGCTCGGCCAGGTCCAGAACAGGCGGCACGCACTCAGCGTGGGGAAGGTCACCGACCCCGAGCAGGGCCCGCAGGGCGTCTGCCGGCTTTCCCCCGGCAGCGCTGCCCGCCAGGGCAGCCAGATGTGGGGATTTGTATTTCTGGTTAGCGTTCATCCCCCATTGATCCTGGACACCCTGACGCCGCATCACCATCCAGCCAGAACGCCTTTTCAGACCCCTGGTTGCCCCACGCGCTGCCGCTTCGTTCCAGGTTCGTTTTCCCCGTCCTGAGTCGCTGGAGCGGTTGTCCCCTGTCTGAGTCACACGCCACTCAGGCTGGCCGTGGAACCCCGTCACGCTGGGCACGGAGACGAGATTCCGCTCAGACACCGCTGCCGCCGACTGGACCTCGACACCGTCTTGGATCATTCAGGGCGGTTCGGTTCACCAGCGCCACTGCGCATGGCCAGCACCTGGATAACGCCGCCACGATGCCCACCTGGCCAGCCGACGGAAGGTGGTCCAGCTGGGCGCCCAGCAGACAATGGGCGGGTTCAGTGCTGGCGAGGGCGACGGCGCAACACAATCAATGCCGTAAAGGCCCCGCTGACGCCCAACATACGCGCCCCATCGGGAACAGCGCTGCGTGGCGTCAGGTGGCCGGGCCTTCGGCGCGCAGGCCGCGCTCAGGAAATCCCGCTGGCTCCAGGCCAGGGCGGGCGGCGAGAAAAGAGCGCACCTGCTGCGCGTCCAACTGCTCGCCCTCGCTCGCGCTGCTTTGCGGCATGTCCGGCACCAGCGCGTCCAACGCCCCCTTTTGCTGTGCGGCCAGGCCCTGGCCGAACGCGGCGTGGTTCCAGACGGACGCCAGCCATCCCGGACCCTCGTGGGCTCCTGGAACGGGCCGGGCGTCATGATTCGATTCAAGCCCAGTTGCGAATCAGTCCTGAGCCGCGAAGTGCAAAAAACACACGTCTCCGCAGCTTGCCCGCTTGTGCCGGCGGACAGAGAAGCGGCGCGTGGCCTGGAAAGTTGAACGTCCCAGCTGTTACAGGACCGCCCGCAGATCCTGCACAGCGCCTGGGCCCTTGACCACGTAGACCCGCGCGCCCAGCTCCACCGCCTGCGCGGCCACCGCCCCATCCTCAAGTCCGCTCAGCACCACCACCGGCACCTCGCCGGCCAGCGCCAGCCCCCGGCTCACCAGGTCCAATCCAAAGCCGTCCGGCAGGGCCAGATCCAGCAGCAGGACGCCGAAGCCGTCCCCCTCCCAGCGCGAGGCCGCTGCCGCGAAGGTCCGCACGTGAATGACCTCTCACGCCAGGCCCTCCAGCCACTCCGAGAGCAGGAGGGCGTCCACCACATGATCCTCGACCAGCAGGACCCGCATCACCCCAGGATCTTCCGGCGGTACCGGACCACGGTCAATCTGCACGGCCTGATCGCCCCACGTCGGCCCGGCGCCCGGCGTCCTTTCCAGCCACAGTCGGCCCCCATGCCGCACCACGGTCTTGCGGGCGCCCGACTCATGCGCCCCGCGGCGCCGGGAGGGTGCAAAAGAAGGTCGTGCCGGCGCCCGGCGTACTCTCCAGCCACAACTGGCCCCCATGCCGCTCGACAATCTTGCGGGCGATCGACAGCCCGATGCCGCTGCCCTCGTACTGCTCGCGGGTGTGCAGCCGCTGGAAGATCGTGAAGATGCGCTCGAAATATTCGGGCGCGACCCCGATGCCGTTGTCCTGCACGCTGAAGCGCACCCAGTCCCCGCCCCGCGTGGCCTCGACGTGCACGGTGGGCGGGCGCCCGGCGTGGGCGAACTTCAGGGCGTTGCCGATCAGGTTCTGGAACAGCTGGTGCAGCTGGGACGCGTTGCCCAGCACGTCTGGCACCTGGCCCAGAACAACCTCCCCGCCAGCCTGCTGAATCTGCGCGTCCAGGTCGTGCCTCACCTGGGTCAGAAGGGTGGTCATGTTCACCCGCACAGGCGGCGCCGCGCCGCTGGCCACCCGCGAGAACGCCAGAAGATCGTGCAGCAGCTGGGACATCCGGGCCGTGCCCTCGCCCATCATACGGATGTACAGCTGGCCCTTATCGTCGATCTGCCCGGCATAGCGGCTGGCCAGCAGCTGCGAGAAGCTGGTCACCGTCCGCAAGGGTTCTTGCAGGTCATGGCTGGCGACGTACGCGAACTGTTCGAGCTCGGCATTGGACCGGCGAAGTTCCTCGTTGGCCCGTTTCAGCGTCTCCTCAGCCCGCTGGCGTTCGGTCACGTCCCGGAACACCAGCACCGAGCCTCCCGTCTCCCCTGCCTCGTTCAGGATGGGCGTGCTGATGTACTCCACCGGAAAGGAACTTCCGTCAGCGCGCCAGAACACCTCGTCTGCTCCAGTGTGAACTGAGCCGTCCGCGAAGCTTGCGTAGATGCCGCACTGCTCCTGGGGGAAGGGAGAACCGTCCGGGTACGAGTGGTGAATCAGCGCGTGTTGCGGGCGGCCCACAAAATCTGACGCTGCGTAGCCCAGCATCTTCAGTGCCGCGGGATTGGCCAGCATGGTGCGCCCCTGCCGGTCTATGGTCGTCAGGCCCTCCCCGATGCTGTTCAGCACCAGTTCGTTGAACCGCGACACCCGGGTCAGTTCCGCCACGCCCCGCGCGCGCTCCAGGGCCAGCCCCAGACTGCGCACCACGGTGACCATCACCGCCTTGTCGGTGCCGGTCCAGGTGCGGGCGTCGAACAGCACGAAGCAGATGATGCCCACGATCTCACCGTTCACGAACACCGGCAGGGTGGCCACGGTGTTGACGTGCTGCACGATGGCCGCGTCGGTGTCGCTGCCCCGCTGATACGTGTCTTGGTAGAAGGGTTGACGGGTCGTCCAGGGCACGACCAGGCTCTGCGGGCCGTCGTACGGGAAGCCCGCGTCGATCACCGCCTGGAGCGCCTCCCCTTCACCAGGCATGCGGCCCAGAGCCCCGGTCTGCACTGTGTTGCGCCACAACCCGCTGCGGCGTTCGTAGTACAGCGCGTAGCCCGGCGTCAGCAGCGACATCACCACCTCCTGGGCGCGCGCCACCAGGGTGGGTGTCTCCACCTCCACGCTCAGGTCGCGGGTGAGGTTGGCAAAGCCCTCCAGTGCCCGGGAGCGCGCGTCGAGTTCGGCGTTCTGTTCCTGGAGACGCCGGGTGATTTCCGTGCGGTCCAGCGTGAGATCCAGGCCGCGCACCACTGCCTGAATCAGGGCTTTCTCGCGCTCCTGCCACGCATGGGCGTCGCGGGTGCCCGCGGCGAAGAGGCTGCGCGTCTGGCCGTTCACGACCAGCGGCAAAAGAGCGACGGCGCCGTACGCCACCGTGCTGGGCAGACCGTTGCCTTCCGCCTCCCACCCGTCGGCAAACACCGCGGCGCGCGTGTGCGCCGCCTTTTTGAAGTCGGGGGCGTCAACGGGAACGCCCGCCTGAATTTCTGCGGCAACCTCGGGCGGCACATCGTCAGACCACACCCGCGCAGTCCACAATTCACCGTCCAGTTCGTAGTACGCCACGCTCACGTGCGGCAGCCCCGCGCGCACCACCTTCACGGCCTGGCGCGCCAGCGCCAGCACGTCGCTCTCGCTGCCCACCGCGGTCTTGTACGCGACGAAGGCGTCGAGCGCCGCGCGTTGCTCCTCAATCTGCTGCGCGTAGGACTCGAGTTGCGCGGTGTTCTGGGTGCGCTCCAGGGCCTGACCGAGGGTGCCCGCCGCGCGGCGCAGCAGGTCGCGGTCGCCCCCTGGCCAGGGCTCGGCCTCCGAGCGCCGCCAGACACACAGGAACCCAGCCACGCTGCCCCCGGGCGTGTGAATAGGCTCCACCGCAAACGCCCGCATGGGCAGGCTGGTGGGCCCGCCCCAGGCCACGCAGTCATCGGCGTGGTACTCCCCCTCGTCCGTGCGGGCGACCCTGGCCAGCACGGGCACCTCCACCAGAGCGGCGCCCCCGGCCTGCAAGTGCGCCGCCGCGGGCAGGACTTCCCCCCAGCTGGCCGCCGCCTCCAGGGCGCCGCGCCCCAGTTGCACGACCATGGCGCTGCTCAAGCCCAGCCCCTGGGCCAGGGGCTCCAGGGCCAGGGCCGCCACAGCGTCCGGCGAGCGGGCGCCTTGCAACGCGTCACCCAGGGTGGCCAGGACTTCGGCGCGGGCCCTGGCCTGCTCGAGCTCCAGGGTGCGCGCGGCCACCTGACCTTGCAGGGCCGCCGAGTGGCGCCCACGGCCCAGGGCCAGGGCGCACTGCGTGCTCAGGATGCTCAGGAAGCGCTTTTCTCCTGGAGTGAAGTGATGCGGTTCGCGGAACTCCAGCATGATGACGCCCAGGGCCTGCCCCGCCAGCACCATCGGCAGGACGGCGCTGGCCACCGGGATCACAGCACTGCTACGCTGCTCGAACCCGGGATACGCCGCCGTCAACTTGTCCTCGTCCTCGAAGAACAATGCGACCTGCTGTTTCAGGGCGTCCCCAGCAGGCACGCGGTCGTCCAGCCGGCCACCTTGCCAGACCGTCCGCGCACCGTCCGCGTGCCCATGCGTGGCCGCGATCTCGAGGCAATCGCCCGCGGGGCTTACCAGCAGAACGGCGCCGGCAACCGCGCCCACCGCCTCCAGGGCAGGCCGGAGGACGATGTCGAAGACCTGCGCGGAAGTGGTGGCAGCAGCGAGGGCTTCGGTGACGTCCTGGAGGTGCTCAGCCAGGGAGGAAGGCGCGGCGGGCGCCCCGATAAGATCGGGCATCCGCGCAGCATAGCGCCCGACAGGAATGCCGCATCCAGGACACACAAAATGCAAAGCGATGTCTGCCGTGACCCGACTTCGCTCAACCCATTCGTCAAGGCAGGGGCTGGCGCAAGCCTGAGATGCAGCCTGCAAGCCACCTGACGCCTGCGGGTGCAGATATCAGGACTCACCCTGGCAGGTGGGCCGGCGGGTCACTGCTGGTGCCGGCGCCACCAGCGCTCGCCTCGGAGGTGGCATTCGAGATACGCCGTGTTCACGTGGGCGTCGACCGGGACGTAGGCGCTGAATCCCGCGCGGTCCAGCAGCGCCAGCGAACGGCTGTTGTCGGCGTCGGGTCTGGCCCACAGGCGCACGAAGCCTACAGTGCGCGGCGCCGAGCCAGTCGCCCACCTCGCCCGTGTCCCGCTCGGCCAATTTCACGTCCAGAGCGCCCACCACGTGTGCTGCGTCGTCAAACAGCAGGAACACGAAGTGCGTGCCGTCCCGCCAGCCCGCCGCGGCCGAGGTCAGAAAGCCTCCGCCCCCGTGACGGCATAGGGCTGTCCTTGCCGGCGGGCGCGGAACAGGCCGTCATACACGAGCGGTTCGTTGCATACGGCTGCAACTTCGACGGCGCGCAGGAGGGTGTAGTTATGTCCGGTCAGTGGGTGGCGCAGCTGGACGCGCAGGTTCTGGGAAAAGACGGACAGAAATGTGGTGTTCATGGAGGGCTCCCGATCGCCCGGGAAGCGCCCTGAATTTGAAAGGGTCTGGGCTGCTGGTATGCCGGACCCCAGAAGCCAGTCCTGGCCACCTCAGCGGCAGGCCAGCGACCCCCGCGCAGGTTCCGGGTTGCACCGGTTCCAAGAAATGGCGGACGATGGAGTTTGGGAAGGAAATTCTCACGGACTGCACCGTGCTGGCACGCCCACTGGGCAGGGCGGGGCCTGGGGCCCCACGGCAACAGGAAGGCATCCTCCGCAAAAAGCCGTCCCTGAGGCAGCGCAAGGCATGTCCACACTATAAAAAAGGGCTGCTGTCGAAGGCAGGGAAGTGTACCTGGAGAAGTCTGGACATTCGCGGACCGCGTCTGTCACGCCTTTGGGCCGTCCTCGCCCGACACGCCGGCGCCTGCATGAGAGTGCCCCGCAACCAGGGCGTTCTGGCATGGGTGTGAACCTGACCCAGGGCACCCCAAAATGGCCACCATGCCCCTCTCCCCTCCCCCCCATTCTGCCCGGAAAGCGGCCACGTCACCGAACGTCCGCACCATCGCCCGGGCCGCGGTGGCCCGTGGTGTGGACCGCAACCAGCCGTTCCAGCAGCAGTCCCCGCTGCTGAACCAGGTGGCGGTGTCGCTGCTGAATGACCTCCACCACGCCCGTCAGCGCGCCCAGGCGGCGGAGCGGCAGACCCTCGGGTGGACCCCCGACCTGGCGTACGACGAGCTGAGTGGAGAGTGGCACGAGATCGCTGGCCCGCCTGAGGATCCCGCGGGCCCCGTGACACTGGGCGGGCTGGCCGGTCTGGTCACCCAGGCGCGCTTGTGGTCCGCCGGGCAGGGTGAGCTGCCGGCGACGTCCCGTGGGCTGCTGACCGCCGTGGCCCTGGTGGGGGCGCTGATCACCGGCCGCGCGCCCGGTCAGGCCCCCAGCGCGTTCATGGTCACCCGCGGCGTGCTCGCCCAACTGGGCGGCTGCAGCGAGAAGACGATCGACCGCTGCGTGCGTGACGCGCGCGTGAACGCGGCCGGGCTGCTGCTGCGGGGACACGCGCAGATCACGCGCTGCGGCGCCGCGAGCGGCTAGGCGCGCTACGACGGGAGCCTGGTGCAGCTCACCCCCGGCGGCGCGGCCGAGCACAGCCGGGGCCACGCGGCGCTGGCCTGGCGGCTGGCCGCGCAGTGGCGCCCGGCGTTCGGGCTGGACATCGATACGCACCAGGGCGCCGCCGGCGCGCTGCGCGGGGCGGTGCGCGACCTGCGTTTGCGCGCCTGCCTGGGCGACACCGCCGCGGCGTGGCTGGGCCTGCAGGCAGCCATGGCGGCGCTGCTCGCACTCGACCCGGAAGGCTATTTCGAGTGGATGCGGGAGACCGAGAACCTGCTCGATCTCGCGGAGATGCGCGAAGCGGAGCGCAGCGGCAAAGCCGGCGTGCGCTTCCCTGCCGGTCAGCCCCAACAGGCGCCGGTGGCCGTGAACGCCCAGGACACGCCGCTGCCCCGGCCGGGAGACCCGGCGGAGGACGGCTGGGGCGGCATCGAGTATTTCGAGGAAGGGTTGCCGGACCTGCATGGCTGGCTCCGCCGCGTCGAGGCGTATTTCAGTGGAACCGATTCCTGAAGGGACTGGAGGCCTGGCAGGTTCCGCAGCCGCTGACGTTGGTCATCCCCCCCTCCTGTACCTACAGGCTGGCGGGAAGCGATCCTCTGAGCGATCGCCCCATCAGCCTTTGCAGCGCCCAACCGTCTGGCGCCGTCGAACGCCGTGCGACGGCGCCTTTCTGGCGGTTTTGATCAGGGTGATCAAGTTGGCCGATTCGCCTACGCTCAAGCTGCTGACGTCGCGGCTGGATCTTCGGCAGGATTTGTTCAGCTGGGCATGTCATCTTTCCGGTCAACTGCCGATCGTCGCGCGGCACTTGGACAGACAACTTCCCCCGGATCGGTGCCGGATCATGGCCTTCGCCATTCCCGCTCGAACTGCCGGACGAACGTATTGTGATAAGAACGATCGCTGTATTGCACTCAGCAAAATTCTTGTTGGAGTCGCGCTACCCCCAGCCCAGCAGCATCGCGCTTACTTGGCTCTGCGGCAATTGCTGCCTCACGCAACCCAGAACGCGCTCACTGATGGAATTGTGTACGACCCACACGACGGCACTATCCTCGCCCTCTCTCCCACGACTCCTCACATTCTGGCCGCGGCCCTGCGCCCATTGATACAGGACCCAGACCGCACTGCCCGGGCAGTGCGCACGATGACACGGTGGACCCTGGCTGAGGCTGGTGGACCAGAGGAAGTAGCCTTCACCCTGAACCGGCTTGAAAAAGAATGGGAAAGTGTTCACAACCTGTACTGCCACATCAAAAGTCGCTGCCGCAAAATGGACTTTACCCTTCCCTGGTCTGATGCTGATCACGACGAATGCGAACGTGTGTCCAGAAATCTCTGCAGGAAGATTTCAATCTCCTCCTGCGCAATCGATTCGCTCGCCAAGGAATACGGCGTGGAGTCGGCCGGACATGCCATGTACCTTCTCGTCCGTGAGTACCGGAGCCGCGAACAATCTTGAGCTCCGGTATTAAGGATTTAGAGCGGTTGAGTGCCCTTAGACCGCTAAGCCCTCGATGCTTTTTTATTCCATTTCGGCCACCAACGCAGTCACGATGATGGCCGTCGAAACAGCGTCCAGGTCCATGTAAAGCCCGTCAGAGGAAGCATCAGGTCCAGGCCCGTCAGAGCCTGCATTGCGCTGCGTCCCGGAACCGCATTGCCGGATAGAAAAGCGCTCACCCGCACAGCGCCCGGTCCATTCAGCCGCGAGCGCGAGCGCGCCGGCCAGCTGCCCATCCGTCAGCCGCAGGCCTAGAGTCACCGCGTCCGGGTGCAGCGGCGGTCCAGCGAGGATCATGCCCAGAAAAGCGCCCCGCGCGTGCCCTTCAGGCGTGACAGTCATGTCGCTTCCAGTAGGTCATTCGGTCGCCGGAGTTCAAAATCGGCTTCACGTCCACATTCCGTTCTAAATCCAGTTCCAACACAGCTCCCCCGTCCACTTCCAGCACCCTGTCACACCGCCCTGTCGGAAGTTCGCCCCATCTGCCCTCGCGCGTACGCAGCGTCGCCCCTTGCCTCCAACATTTGTCACGCGCTGAGGCGAATCTCCCCGAGATTCAAGTGCGCTGCAACAGCCGCCTCGAAAAATGTGCGCCAGGACAAAACACGTCGGCGCGGGGGGGTAAAGGGCGGGGCTCCGACTCTAGCCTGAACCTGCGTCGGAGAAAGCTCGGCCCTATCAGGAAATCTGACCCACCTGCGCCCGGCGCTCCGGGTACCCAGCTGACGACCCGAGCTGGAAATTCTACCGCCCCCATTCACTCCAGAGAGGACCAATGATGACAAACTACCCCCCAGACCGCCCGTCTTGGCGCCGATCTTGCGGCGACCGCTCGCCGCCTGACCACCCCAGACCTGATCGTCGTGGCCATCGTGATGCGCGCCAACGTGGTGGCCGCAGAAGACGGTGGCGATCCGGACACCGAGGCCGATCGCGGCGCTGAAGTGCTGCTCGGAAATGCCAATTTCGGCAAGGCGCACCGCGACTATGTGGCCGCCCGCGCCCTGGCCGCGCTGGCGCTGGCGCTGGGCAACGCCGTGATCCTGGCTGCCGCCGTCGCGTTTGATGAGCGCCCGGAAGTCGACGGGGGCCTGACCTGCCGCAACGAACTGTCGGGAGACTACGAGCGAGTGAGTGCTTATGAGCTGGTGAGATTCTCGCTGCGCTGGGGCGTGCTGGACGGTGACGTGCTGGTCGAATTCGACGCTGCAAAGGCTGTGGGGCCGGGTTCGATCGATACGTCTTACGGCTACCCAGTTCCGGATCACCGTCGGGTCACTGTGATCAATATGATCGAGAACGACGCGCTGGGCAGACACACTCCAGACTGGGACGTAACCTATGAGGATGAACATGTGGTGGCGCTGCCCACCACCGCTCACGACCGCGCCAGGCTCTTGCTCTGCTACCGCGCGGGGTACGCGTTGATGGTCCAGCAGTACTTCGACTGTGAGAACCCGGGCCTGAGCGACCTTGACGTGACCGCCGGAGAAGAGACCTTCATCCATTTCCCTGAGCTGATCGAACAGCACCGTCGCAAGTTCGAGTGAGACGAGTCAGGCCCGCCGCAACCTGCAGCTGGCCGCCCGGTAGCCCCGCCGCCGCTGGGCGCCCCCCTTTTGGCAGTCAGAAGCCGATGGACTACATGCGCGGCGGCAGGCTTCAGGACGGTGGGCGAGCCCTAAACGCCCACGCAGGGCTCTCGTGTGGTGGCCTGTCCACCTCCCCCCCTGTGCCCAAAATCGACTGCACGGCAGGCCTGGTCAGGCGGCCGGACTGCGCCACACGGACCCACCCAGTTCGAGCGCGTGCCGAATGGTGCGCTCCAGGTAATCGCCCTGCTGCCATTTCGGCCGGCGCAGCGCCGTGCCCTGCATCAGACGAGCCAATTGCTCCGGATCGGTGCAGTAGAACCTGAGCAGGCGCGCTGCGGCCAGCTCAGCCTCGCTGGCCGGTGGGTACCCCGGCCCGGCCCAGTCCCCGGTCTCCAGCAGCCCCCGCGCGCGGGCGCCGTTGGCCGCCGAGTACAGCCGAGTCAGCACTTCACGGTCCGCCAGGGTGGGGGCCGCCGCCGGGGGCGCAACGCCCAGCTGCTCCAGCACAGGCCCCAGTGTGCCCAGCGCACAGCCTCGCCCACCCAGCGCCGCGCCGGTCACGGCCACGAACCCGCTCCCCAACACCTCGGTGCCCGCCTGCCGACGATTACGTGGCAGGCTGCCGCCCAGCCACACATGGACGCCACCGCCGGGCGAGCGCTCCGCGTAGCCGGCAACGTCCCGCAGCAGGGTCTGGGCAGGACGGGTCAGCGGCGCGTCGAGATCGAGGACAGCCATCCCCAGATCCGGGGCCAGCACCACGCCCACGCCGCCGGCGCCGTGCCGGCGGGCCAGGTCATGGGCCTCCGCCAGTGTCACCCCGGCCCCACGGCAATCAATAGGCCGCAGGACGCCGGCTCTGGGGAGAGCCGGGACTTTGCCCACCTTGCCGTTCTCACGCGGCAGGGAGAGCCACGGGAGCCAGGTCTCCAGTTCCAGCAATTCCGCCGGCAGCGTGGTCTGCAGGTGATCGAGCCGGGGCAAAGTGGGAGAGCAACATGCTTTGCCCTCCCGGTTGTGCGTCAAGGGCGCACCACGCCCGGTGCTGCCGGCGCGCGCCGGCGCCGGGCGCGGGCCTGCAGCCCCCAGTAGCAGCGCACCAGATTTTTCGCCGCGTTGATGTGGGCGTTCAGCACATGGCCCTGGGGACACGTGAACGTCGGGCCCTGACGCGTGCCAAGGGTGTGCGCCGGACACGCGCTGCACGTCTGGCTGGTGAACGCCGCCGGAACCCGCACCACCCGGATGCCCCGGGCGTACGCGCGCTGCGGCCCCCACGACTGGTGCCAGTCCGCCACCGCGCGCCGGCGGGCGGCCACCGTGAAATCGCCCCGGAACTGCGCGTAGCCGATGGTCTCCAGCACCAGCGTGCCCGCCTGGGGCAGCACCTGCACCATCAGATCCTCCAGGGCCGCGCGCGCCGCGGCGTACGTCAGAACTTCGGCGAGCGTGCGGACCTCGGCCGACTCGCCCGCGGGCACAGCGGGCTGCGCCAGGCTCCACGTCACCGCGTGCTGCTGTCCCCACGCTGCGGTGGCCAGCGGGTGCAGCCCGATGTCGACACCGATCACGTCGTGCCCCTCTGGTACGGCGCGGCGCGGGGGCTGGGCGACGTACAGCACGACGAACCACTCGCCCCCCAGCCGGATCAGCCGCGTGCGGTCACGCAGCCACGCAGTCGGCGTCCAGATGTCGTCGACCATGTCCGCGCCGCTCGCCAGCTGGCGGCCCTGGACGGCAGCCCCGCGCACGTCCTGCCACCAGCTGGTCTCGTCCGCCGGCGTCATCGGGGTCAGCAGCGCGGTCAGCAGCGGATAGACGTCCGGGTACTGGCGATAGACCCCCAGCGACGCGGTGATGATGGAGGTGTATTCCGCCTCTGGGAGGCGATAGAACTCGCCGGCAATGGCCAGATGCCCCAGCTGGAGCTCGCGGTCATGCACCAGCATCTGGGCGGTCAGCAGCGGGCCGGCGGGGCGGTAGACCTGCCCGTGGGTCATCACGTCCAGCTGCTCGGCGCTGGGCTGCAGCTGTCCCGAGGCGACCGCCTGTTTGAGCTGCGGATACGCGCTGCGGTCCACGCGGATCACGTGGTGGGTGTGGTGGGTGTGGTGCATTCCTGCTCCTGACTGAGGGGATGGGTGCATTAAGTCCCGTTCAGTACAGGATTTTTTCACTTTCCCCAGGTGACCCTCCTGCGCTCGTCTCTGTGGTGCCCCTGGGCGCTGCTGGTGGGCCCACGGGGTGCCCCCATCACCCGGCCCACATGGCGGGTGGTGGGGGCACGCCGGTGGACAGCAGCCCAGCGTGGGGGACGCCTCGGCCCGTGATGACTGGTGGTGGGTGCACGCGATGCATGCGCATGGTGGGTGATGGCATGGGCTGGGCGTGGGCTCGGACGGCGCGTGACGCTGCCGCAGGGACGGAGCGGCGCGCCCAGGGGCGCCGATCTACGCGCTTCGGCGGGCAGACCAGATGCAACGGCTGAGGCCATCCGGGTGGCGGGAAGTTCTAGGTCATTCAAAGTTTTGCGGAGATGCGTTCCCCCGGCCTGGACGGCACTGGACGTCCGATCATGAGCGCACCGGCGGGACACGCGGCGCGCGCAAATTCAGTACTGCACCGAGACCACAGTCCATGGCACCTGCGCCCAACCGTTCCAGCCTGGCACGGGTGAGCTGCACGACACCGCGCGCCCCAGGGCGGGAGCACGCCCGCCGTTATGACCACAGGAACGTGCCGGGGGCAGCCCCTCTGCGGCTGAAGGCGCCCGGTGGGCCATGGCCCGCACCCGATGGACCGTGGTGGTTCTGGCGGCTGCTGCAAACCGCCGATGGTGGCTTCAAGGGTTCCAGTGTGGTGCTGACGATGGGTTTGACGGTGCCCCCCGTCCGTGCCACCCGCGGTGGGATCTGGACCGCCCGCCATGGCCCGTGATGGGCCCAGAATGACCGGCCATGCGGTCCGGCCATGTGATCAGCATGGGGCCCAGCCGCCATGGATCACGGCACGGGGCCAGAGTCACCCTGAGCAGTGGCGACGCGATAGGAAGCAGCTTGTTCATGTCGTCAGGAAAGGTGGGCGGGGACGACTTCGCGCGTAGATTTGCAGCCGTCCCCCCGCCATCCCCCGGCGTCAGAACGCCCTCAGCGCCGACCTATGCAGCGGTGGCGTAGGGAGGTCTCTCTGCGGAGCTGGCCGGCGCAGTACGCCAGAGTCTGGGACCGCAGGGTGGGTACGGAGACTGAACCTGTATGTATCTGACCCAGGACGAATTCGACCCCACAGACAAGAGCTTCCCGACCACGCCCCAGGAGGTCACCGACCGGCACCTGGTGGGTGTGCTGGGCATGGCCCTGTCCGGCTGCGCCTATTGGTGCGATGAGCTCCGCGTCGAGGACCGCGACGCGGTTCCGGACCGGCTGACACCCGAGCAGGCCAGCGCGCTGCGCGGTGAGCCGACCGACACTGGTGACACGCCGTGCTTCGAGGACCTGCCGCTGCTGGGGGCCACCTGGGTGTTCGTCCCCTGTGAGCCGAAGATGCCTGAGGCTCGCCTGAGCATTCCCCGGCTGCGCCACGCGGTCGCGCAGATCTACTGCCGCGAGGCAGCGCGGGGACACCTGGATCTCGGCGATTACGGACCGCCGGTCTTGGACGCGCAGCAGGCCGACGCGGCGGTGCAGCTGGCGCTGTTCGGCGAAATTGTGTTCGGCTGACCGGTGCCAGGGGGGACGCGGCCCCCTTCTTCTCCTGTTCTGCCGGTCTTGCACTCGGGCGAGCCCCCCTGTGTCCATCCCCGGGCCGGACCGGGAAGAGCGCTTGCCCCTGCTTCTGGCGGCCCTCCCCGCTCTGGGGCACCCAGACCAGGCACCTACCCCAACGTGGCCACCACGCTGCGGCAGGTGCGGAGCTCCTGCAACACCGGCACAGCGCCTTGACAGCCAGCGCCTCCTTGTTAAGTCTGGTTCACCTATCGGCGGCTGATCATTCAAGCAACGACCATCCGTCCCAGGGTGCCGTAGTCGGCCAGTACCGCCGCGCCCCCACTGGGCGGGCGCTCAGGCTGGCGGGAGGCACTCGAAACCCTGCGAATCCACCTGCAAGCCGCGCCAACGACAACATCCTGAGTGCAGACGTCCCCTGACTTTTTCTGGCAGGTTGGTCAGCACGTGCCCCTTTGTCGGCTCAAGTTCCACTGCAAGCAGATTCAAGTGTGATTGAAGTGCCAAGGGCGGAGACAGTCGACTCAGCTGAGCAGGTTCTCTTTTCTGTGGCGCGCACATCTTCGCGGCGCTCAGATTCCGTTGCCTGATGACTCAGTCCAAGAGTCTCTGGCACAGGCTCCCCCCATTCAGCCCCAACACGCCCTCGTTGGAACCGCTCCTGGTGCTGACCTCCCCCTCACCGTCACCTGGCGCTACGGCACCCACAGAACTCCAGGCATGTATTCTGGTGACAGGAATCCGAAAGGAGACAGATGGGGACGCACAGAATGAGGGAGCCGCTGATGCACCAGGAGAAGCCGAATCTGACCGATCCAGCCACCGCCAGCCGCCTGTCGCGTGGTCTGCCGGCCGGCGTCCACATGCTGCAGGCCCTGGGTCTGAGCCGCGAAGAACAGGCCTCGCTGCTGGGCCTGAGTGTCCGGAGCCTGCAACGCGGCGAAGACGGGCACGGCCCTGAGTTGAGCCAGGACCAGTTGACTCGGCTGAGCCTGGTGGTGGGCATCTACAAGGCCCTGCGGCTGCTGTACGACGACGCCACGGCCGCAGGCTGGCCACACCGGACCAACCGGCGGCCGCCTTTTGGCGGCCAGACGCCGCTAACCTACATGCGGCAGGGCGGCATCCCCGCGATGTACGAGACGCGTCGACTGCTGGACGCCGACCGCGGCGGACTGTTCTCGGTCACGCCCGAGGCGCACCGGTCCGCGCCGGGCTTCCCGACGGTGGTCGAGCTGTAAAAACGCCCCGTACCGCTCAGCGCCCATCACAACCAGCCTCCCCTGTGTCCAAAAGTGAAAGGGAGCGGGGGCGCTGCGCCCCCGCTCCCTTTGTTCAGCGCATCAGCAGTTGCAGCCGCGCGTCGTGAGGATTGGCCTCCGCTTCGGTCCAGCTGAGTGCCCACGGCCCGAACTCGTCCCAGCCGAAGCTTAATTCCAGCACCCAGCCGTAAGGTTCCTCCCGGATGTCCGCCCAGTCCATGCGGTGGGCCAGCCCGTGCGCCGGCGCCTGCGGCGCCAGCTGGCCCGCAGGCGCTGAGGCGTACTCTCGCCCCAGCACCTCGCGGGCCCAGCGCGGCAGCTGCCGCGCATCCCCCGTGCCCGCAGCGATGGGCCCCGGCACACCCGCCACCTGAATCCAGCCTGGTGCCAGTGGCGTCACCAGCCCCGGCCCGGTCAGCGCCGGCTGGCGCGCCGGCGGATGGACGCAGCCCGCGAGCGCCGCTGCGCGTGCCTGGGCGCCCACGGCGTCAATCAGCACCCAGGGCAAGCCCGCCGCCGCCGCCCAGGTCTGCCCTGCCCCGGCCGGCTCCGTGCCCGTCTGGACGGCGAGCGCCCACGCCTGGTCCGCCGCCCGTTCCAGCCGCCGCTGGGCCAATCCCATGCGGCGCAGCCGCGCGGCCTGCGCCGGAGCCGGCCAGAGGGTCAATTCGTAGTTGTGGGTCATTCGTTCTCCCCTTTCCCGGAGTACACCGGGCCGCCCAGGGCCAACGCCCGCGTCAGCGTGCGCGACAGGTAGCCCGGCTGGTCATATTTGGTTCGGACGAGGCCGCTGGCCCGCAGCAGGCGCTCGATCTGGTCTTCGTCCCGCGTCCAGAACGCGAGGAACCGGACGGCGGCGTAGTCACCCTCGCTTGCAGACGCGTAGCCCAGATCTGCCCACGCTCCCGACAGCAGCTGCATGGCCCGGTCGCCGTTGCGTGCGCGTCACAGACGCTGGATCACTTCCTGATCCGTGACCCTCAGACCGTGGAGACCCTGCATGCCCATGGCCCGAGCCGGATGTGGAACGTTGCCGGTCCCCAGCGCCGCCTCTGCCTGTTCCAGGTCGCCCAGCTGGCGGCCCCGCCCCCTGAGCGACCGTCCCGTCACCGTCACAAAGCCCCCAGCGAGCCATTCGGCGTGGTGTTCGCGCCGTGAGCGCGGCAACGTTCCACGCAGCCACACGTGAACCCCGTGGCCAGAGGGCGAGTATTCCGCATAGCCGTCGATTTGCTCAAGCTTCTCCCTCATCTTGGGTGTCAGTGGCCCGTCGAGATCCAGCGCCACCAGGCCAGCCGATGGCGGCAGGCTGACCCCGACGCCGCCGGCCCGGTGGCCCCGCGCGAGTTCCAGGGCCTCTTGCCACGGCATTCCCCCACTCCGGCAGTCCACTGGAGCCAGCCGCCCTGCCCGGGGCAGCGCCGGCGCCTTCCCCAATCCACCGTTGTCGCGGGGGAGCGCAACCCACGGCAACCAACGCGGCAGCGCCAGCAATTCTGGCGGAAGCGTGGTCTCGAGTTGCTGGGGGCGCGGCAGGCGCCCCCCGTCCCCAGACGGCTGGCCGCGCACAGCGCCGGAAAAGGCGTGTCTATTTCGCATGTTGCTCCTTTCTGTTCTGCGCCCTTCCGCTTTCAGCTCGCAGGAAGGTTGCTAAAGGGGGGCAGGCATCAGGCCCGCACTTCCCCTCCCTGTGTCCAAGCCGTGGATCTTCAGCGCATTACCGGCGGCGCTGCCGCTTGCGGCGCGCGTACGGACGTCCGCCCCAGGCGCGGTGACGCACGTTGTGCGCTGCGTTCTCATGGGCGTCCATCACGCCGCAGCCAGACAGGCAGACGAACTGATGGTTCGTCCGTGCCCCCGGGCGGCCGCACAGGTGACACCCCTGGCTGGTGCCGTACGGCGCCACCCGGCGCAGCCGCACCCCTGCGGCATACAGGCGCTGCGGCAGCCAGCTCTGCAGCCAGTCCACCATCGCCATCTCCCGGCCACGCTCCGGAAAATCTGTGCTGAACGTTCTCCAGTCGAGCCGCTCCACACCCACACACGCCGCCTGGCCCAGCAGCCAGGCCGTCATCTGGTCAAGCTGCTGCCGGGCGGCCGCGTAGTGCAGGCGCTGGATCCGGCCCTGCAGCTCACGCTGCGCGGTGGGCGGCAGCAGGTCGAGGTGGGCGGCGAACGTCGCCCAGCGCAGGCGATCCGGCAGGGCCGGCGGGGCCAGCTGGACGAGCGCCCCTGGCCCCGCCGCGGTGACGAGCGGCGACAGGCCGACATCGATCCCGATGGCAATGCCGCCTGCCCGGCGCGGCACGGTCGGCAGCTCGAACGTGAGACTCGCGAACCACAGGCCCTCCAGTTCCACCAGCCGCGTTCCAGCCTGCAGCCAGCGCACGCCACCGCCGCCCAGGACCACGGGCAAGGCGCGCCGGCCCTGGCACGTGGTCTGAATCACCTGACGGACCCACGTCCGTTGCTGCGCCGGGCCCAGCTGCCCCAGCAGGCCCTGGGTCAGCAGCCGCTCGTCCTGGTGCTGCGCGTAGCCTGGTGAAGCCTGCACCAGCGCCGTCTGCTCCAGTGTCGGGAGCCGGTACAGCTGGGTCTGCAGCCTGACGTCACCCAGCTGCAACCGTTCATCGTGCCACCCGCACTGCCGGGTGAGAGCAGCGGCGTTGGGGACGTACACCCGGCCCCCGGCGAGGCCGCTGACCGGCTCTGTCGTCTGGCGCATCCAGCCGGTGCGGACCAGCTCGCGCAGCTGCGCGCTCTGATCCACGCTGACGCGCAGGTTGTGTGTGCTTTGTTTCTGCATTTCTCTGTCCTCCTGCCGTCCCCTGGCCTCTCGCCTGTGTGTCCCTGTTCTCCCCGTTCTGGGTTCCTGCCCGGCGACGCGCGACGCACTGTCCTTGGATGGGAAGCGCACGGCGGCCACCGGTGATGGGCGCGCTGCGCGCGGTGACCCGCGAGCATGCACGAGCAGGTCCGCCGGACTGGTGCTGCGCGAGCGCGCACATCTGTCCCGTGGTACGCCCATCACGCATTCCCCCGTCCCGTGATGTCATCCCAGCCGCTGCACATAACCGCTGGTGGGCTCAACCGGCATGGACCGCCGGTGATGGGTTAAGGCCTAGGGCGCGCCCGTGGTGGGTGCGTGCGGTCGAGTGACGGACGGCGGACTCGGTCACGCAGTGGGTTCACACGACGCAACGCATGGTGGGTGCGGGCGTGGGATGCCTCATGGCCCGCGCCTGGGCTGGAGCGGCCCACAGCACTGGTGCAGGGACGGCGCGGCGCGCGCCTGGGTCACGCAGCAGCCCGCGCCGGGACGCCAGTCTCGGCGGTTCGGTGGGTAGACCGGATGCACCAGCACACCGTCAGGAGTTCTAGGTCATTCAAAGTGTTGCAGGGTTACGTTTCCTCGGTCTGGACGGCCCTGGCCGTCGGAACATGAGAATGCCCCTACGCCGCCCAGCGCACCGATGGTTCAGCACTCCACAAGGATCACATTCCACGGACGTGCACACAGCCGATCCAGTGAGTTGCACGACACCGCACGCCTCAGTGCAACACCATTGTCGGAGCCCGGAATGTCCAGCCCGCGCAGTTGGACAACTCGGAAAGCCTCAGACGACACACGGCCAGGTGGACCGCAGACCCCCTGGCTACAGTTGAAGCATGATTCGATCAGAACTTGCCGACGAACTCGGCGTGAACTCCTCGACGGTCCAAAAATGGCTCGACGTGTACGCGCAACTCACCGAGCGGACCATCGAGCGTCGACTGGACGACCAGACCATCAACGACATGCAGCGTGCGCGGACGCTGATGCTGGAGCATCCCGGAATGATTTTCCGTGAGGCGCTGGAACGGGCGCTGGACCTGTTCGTCGAACCGGTGCCGCCGGCCAGCGTGAAGCGGCTGATGGGTCGGCTGGATGGCCTGGAAAGCACGCTCGCCGGCATCGAGGAACGTCAGATGGTGCTGCAGAACCATCTGCAGGCCCTGGCTGATCACCTCAAGATGATCTCCGAGGACCTGCGCACGCTTCTTTCCGGGGGCGCTGACGCGCCGACGCTGGCTGACAACGGGTCGCACGCCACCGAATGGGAGGGGCCGACATTCTGAAGCGAAGTGTGGCCGGGAGTGACGCCTTGACCTACTGGCCGATCATCTGCACGAAGGCGTCGTACTGGCCGAGACTCGTTACGGTGACGTCAGCCACCGCGTCGTTGGGCACACCGGCGATGTTGACCGCCAGGGCGGCCATGCCCGAGGGCGGGGGGGCGCTGCCACAGGCGGTCAGGAGCAGACTGAAGCGGCTACGCATGGAGACGGCAAGCTACCAAGCAGATCCTGACAGGATTCCGCACAGTCTGAGGTGAATTGAGACTTCGTCCAGAAGCCTGGGCCAGCGGCAAAATCTTGCTTTTGCGCGCAACAACTCCGACGATCAGATGACAATTTCCGCCCCCGCTGTCAGGCCTGGGGATCCCTGCTCGGAGCATGGGCGGTCACGCGGGGAGCGCGATCTGCCGATCAGCCTGGTGAGATTCCTTTTTGATCACCCCATTGACCGGAACTGGGGCTGGCGTTTGGCAACAGGACGAATCAGCAACACAGGCCCCATCGCGGACGTTGACCGTCAACCGCGACTCATGGCGCTCCGTCTTTCGAGCGGAGGGCGTAGGCTCGTCGCATGGGACTCTTGACCTTCAGCCTCAACGTGACCCTGGACGGCTGCGTCGACCATCAGGAGGGCATCGCGGACGACGAGATGCACGCGTTCTTCACCCGCCTGATGGATGAGAGCGGGGCGATGCTGTGGGGGCGCATCACCTACGAGATGATGGAGCGTGACTGGCCGGCGGTTGCTCGCGGCGACGTGGAGGCGCCGCCAGCGATCCGCGATTGGGCAGTCAAGTTGGAGGCCAAACCGAAGTACGTGGTGTCGTCGACGCGAACGCACTTCCCGTGGGCCAACAGCCACCACATCGCTGGCGACCTGCGAACAGGCGTGCAGAGACTCAAGGACGCGACGCCGGCCGGCGTGCTCCTGGGGAGCGGCACCCTCGCCGCCGAGTTGGACCAGCTGGATCTGATCGACGAGTATCAGCTGCTCGTCCATCCCAGGATCGCCGGCCATGGCCCCACCCTGTACCAGGGCGGGCTGGCCAGTACGCGACGGCTCGAGCTGGTCTCGGCGAAGCCGCTGCGCAATGGCGCGGTCGCCCTGCACTACCGGCGCGGGCGCTGACTCGGCGCAGCCTATCAGCCGTCGGCTGTGGTCGCTTGGCGGTCTGGGGGCAGAACAGACACGCCCAAGCGCCAGGCCGCCTGTCGTGGCAGGGTGAGGACAACTGGAGGGGCCGGAGCTGGCGGCCTGACAGATTTTATGAGATTGGACGGAAAACGAGTTGCCAGCCGACCTCCAGTTTGGTTTGAGGAGGGGCGTGGGGGCGTTTCCACTGACCTGGGGGCTCAGGGTCAGGCCCACCCTGGAGCGTCAGGCGCGAGAAGACCGCCTGACCACGGCTCAACGCGTAGTGAACCGCGCGCAGACCGATTTTGAGGTAGCTCATTGCGCGCCGCCAGTGGGGATCGACGTGTCGTCGATCCCCACGCTGCACCACCTCAATGCCCTCGGACACAAGCAGTAGGGTCGCCACGGCCAGCACGAGGATCAACCGTTCCAGACTGGCGGCATCGCGCAGTCTGGAATCTCCCAACCCGAAGAGCCCGCTTTTCTCGTCCAGAAAGCCCTCCTCAATCTGGAAGCGCTCACCGTACTCGGCAAAGGTCTCCACGCTCGTCGGTTCGTCGCTGACCACCTGCCACTGCCCTGGGCCGTCCGACGGACGGCCCAGAGCGATATGAACGGGACCGAAATGCTTCCGTGTGAGGGTGATGTTGTGGAAACAGCGAGTTTCTCTGGGCAAGAGCTGCACGTCACGCACCTTGCAGAGCCGCTGGCCATCGGGGGCGGCCAGGATCAGGCTGGACTTGATCCGGATGCGGTAGTGCCATCCGCAGACCCCGAGCCAGCCCATCAGGT